>JALHPY010000191.1 GCA_022842305.1 Rubrivivax sp. | reverse complement strand
ACCGCGCGCGGGGCGGGCCCGCGCTCGCCGCGCGCGGCCACGGTGCGGAAGGCTTCGGCCAGGCGCGGGGCGTCGGCCTGGTAGTCCCAGCGCGCGGCGCCCCACAGGGCCTGCACCCAGGCGGTGGCGGTGAGCGTGGCCACCTCACCAGCCGGGGTGCCGGGCAGGCCCAGGGCCCACAGGAACTGCAGGCCGGCCACCACCTGGTTGTGAAACCACGCGGGGGCTTCGGCCGGGGCCGCAGCGTGGGGGGTGGCGCTGCTGCTCATCGCTTGAGGCCCTCCAGGCTGACCAGGGCGGCGCCGGCCTGGCTGCGCGGGGTGCGCGCTGCGGGCATGGCATCAGTGGCCGCGGGCATGCCCACGGCGGCGCCTGCGCGGGCCTGGGCGCCCTCAAGGCAGCGGCGCAGGTAGTTGTGATTGCCCAGGGGCTTCCAGCCGCCGGCGGCGCGCTTGTCGTCGAGCGCGCGGTTGGCTTCTTCCAGCCCGGTGATGAACAGGTCCACCGGGCAGGACATCAGCGCCACGGTCTCGCGCGCCAGGCGCAGGGCGCGGCCCCAGCCCAACTGCTGCTTGGCCGGGCGGAAGAAGCCCAGGTAGTGCATGAGCGGCAGCGCCAGCTCGGGCCGCTGGCCGGCGAACAGGGCGATGAGTTCGCGGCCGGCGTCGTCTTTCAGCGCCGCTTCGAGCGGGAAGGAGGCGTGGCAGGTGGGGCAGGTGATTTGCATCACGGGGTGGCTCCTGCGGCTGCGGGGGCTACGGCTGGCGCGGGGTTTCGTATCACCGCCAGCTTTGCGGTGTGGTCCCCGCCGTGGGCCGCCCGCACGTTGTCGAACCCGGCGGCGCCGATGCTCAACGTGGCCCGATCAAAGGACAGCAGGCCCAGTTCGCCATTCGTTCGGCCTGTGATCGTCCCGAAGAGGGCCCCGCGCAGCAGCGGCAGCACCACTTCGCCGTCGGCCCACGGCAGAGCGATACCAGCCTTGCCGTCGATGTCGATCAACATCATGGTGGGCTTTGCAGCGCGGCTCATGCAGCCCCCTTGGCGCTGCGCCGCCGCTTGTCGATCTCCAGCGCGGCCACCAGCTTGTGCAGCTGGCCTTCGTGGCAGAAGGACACGTCGTCCACGCTGAACATGCGCTTGCAGATGAAGTTGCAGTAGCCCCAGTCGCGGCCGGCGCTGAGCAGCAGCGCTTCCACCTTGCGCAGCAGGGGGCCGCGTTCGGGGTGGTCCATGTTGCGGGGGCGGCCGGGGGTGGGCGTGGCGGGCGCGCGGCTCTTGAAACCGCAGGCCGTCAGGTGCGCCAGCACCTTGGCGCGGCCGGCGTGGTCAAGGTCCTTGGCGCTGCGCACGCGGGCCACACCCCACAGCATGGCGCGGTAGGTGTCGTCGTCCAGGCCCAGCTGGGCCTTGGCGATGTGGATCTGCGCCAGGCCGTTGTTGCGCGGCTGGGCGGGTTGGGCAGCGGGGCGGCCGGGCCTGCGGGTGGTAGCAGCGGCGGCGGTCATGCGGTGTCTCCGGTCAGGCTGGTGAACAGGCCGAGCTGGGGCTGGATGTGCTGCGCCTGCGCCTGGTGCGTTGGGCAGTAGTGGCGGTTCTTGCCCACCTGGTGGGCGTGCGCCGTGCACAGCGGGGCGTCGCAGGTGGCGCCTTCGGAAAGCTCCCAGTCGCACAGGTAGGCGCTGATGTCGCAGCAGCGGCGCTGTTCGCCTTCGACGCCCACCCGCGCGGCGCAGGGCGCCGGCGGCTTGCCGCGGCCGCCGAACTTGATGTGAATGCGCATGCCGTTGACGATGTAGAACGGCATCACAGCGGCCTCCATTCGGCAACGCGCAAGGCGGGGTCGCCCAGGCTGGGGCGGGCGTCGCAGCGCTCGAGCTCCTGGCCCTGCGGCGTGCTCAGGCGCCAGCCGATCACGCGCTGGTTGCCCGGCGCGGCGCTGGCAGCGGTGAGCGCCAGGCAGGCTTCGCGCACCTGCGGCAGCAGGCTGGGGTGCAGGTCGAAGATGACAGTGCGCCAGGCGCCGCTGGCGTTGATGTCCAGGGTGGTCATGCGGCGGTCTCCGGCGGGACGGCGGGCATGCGCCACAGCTCGATGGCGCTGCGCACGTCCTGGACCTTGGTGCAGGTGACCTCGACGCCGTGCAGCTTGCGCGCCAAGCGCTGCATGGCCTCGCCGGCGCTGCAGGTGCTGCTGGCACGCTTGCCGCGCACGGTTTGCGTGTTGTAGGCGCCGGCGGTGTACTTCACCAGCACTCTGATCATGGCGGGGGCGGCGGCCGTCATGCGCGCTGCTCCGGCGCCAGTGACCTGGTGGCCCAGGCCGCGCTGATGACGTCGCCGATGGTGCGGGTGGCGCTGCTGCTGAAGATCTGCGCATGGCCCAGGCCGTCCACCAGCACCAGCTCGCCGGTGTCCAGCACGCCCGCGCGCAGCGGCGCGGGTGGGGCCGACAGGCGGCGCAGCTGCTCGATGAGTTGGCGCAGCATCACGCCACCTCTTGCTCGAAGGGGGTGACGACGAAGCTCTCCACCCCGCTGACCACGGTGATGCCGGTGACGGCCTGCAGGCGGCGGTATTCGGCCTGCACTGCCGCCTTGGCGGCGTCCTTGGCGGCGTCTTCGTCGGTGATCTGGCGGCCGGCGCTGTAGGTGGCGAGCACGGCTTCCTTGTCCACCTCTTCCTTGGTGCGCACGTAGCGCTGCAGCTCCAGGGTCTTGAGGGCCTTGATCACGGCCTCGGCGCCGCGCACGCTGCAGCTGGGCGGGGCGATGCGCCAGGTCACCTCACCGGTGATCAGGTTCGCGGACTTGACCTTGTGGTTGTCTGTGAGCTGCGCGCGGTTGGCTTCACACCAGGTTTGCACGCCGCTGAACAGGCGGTCGATGTCGGGTTGAAGCGCCTCGATCTGCGGCTGGAAGGCGGCGGTGATGGCGGCGATCTTGTCGTTCATCTCGCCGGCCAGGCGGGCCTGCCGGCGCTGCAGGTCGCCGAGCTGGCGGATGTCTGCGGCGCATTGGTCCTTGCTGGCGGGCACGTAGATCTCGGCGCGGGCCTTGAGCTTCTTGGTGGGCATGGCGGTGCGGCCTTTCAGTGGGCGGTGTGGTTGGGCGCGTGCTGCACGCTGCCGCTGGTGGCGAATTCGTGGCTGAAGATGGCCAGCGCGCGGCTGGCGGCGGCGCGCTGGTCGGGGCACAGGCGCACCAGGTGCACGTACAGGCTCATCAGTACGTTCAGCGCCACGGCCGGGCGGGGCGGGTTGGGGCCTTCCAGCAGCAGCGGGCCCAGGCGCTCGATGAGCTGCTGTTCGGGGGACTGAGGGCCGGCCAGGTCAAAGGGCGCGGGCGCTTGTTGGGGGGCGGTTGGCATGGGGCGGGCTTTCACGTTGGGTGGGGCGGGTCAGGTGGGCAGGTGCAGCTGGCCCAGCAGGTCGTGCATGGGGATGCGGCGCAGCTGCGCCTCGATGCGCAGGCTGTGCAGGGCGCGGGCGCGCAGGAACTCGCAGCTTTCGGCCAGCTCTTCGGCGGTTTGCGCCACGTAGTAGCCGGTCTCGGGCGTGGCGCTGATGGCCAGGCCGGCTTCGCGCGCCTCACTCACCAGGGCGCGCAGGGTGCGTTCGCTCAGGCCCAGGTGCGCGGCCAGGGCTTCGGCGCCCACGCCGTTGGCGCGGCCGGCGTGGCGGGTGCTGAGCAGCTGCACCAGGGCGGCCATCTGCTCGGGGCGGGGGCGGGCCCAGTGCGACGGCGCGGGCACGGGCAGGTCGGCGGCGGGGTTGGCGGTGGTGGTAGTCATGCGCGGGCCTGCCGGGGTTGGCTGCGCGGCGCGGTGGCGCGCATGGGCAGATGGATGCCGCGCCAGCGGCGCACCAGCACGAGCTGGCCCTTGGCCGCAAGCGCCTGCAGGTGCTGTTCGGCCACCGGGCGGCTGAAGCCGAAGTACGCGGCGATCTCGCCGCGCGTGGGCGCCTCTTGGTAGGCGCGGATGCGCATGCGCACGTAGCGCAGCACGTCGGCCTCTCGCGCCGTGGGGGCGGCGCCGGGCGTGGTGGTGCGGCGGCGGTTCACAGCCGGCCCCCGGGCATGCGTTCGCCGCCGGCCAGCATCACGCGCGGGCCGCTGTGGTGCTGGTGGCGCTGGTAGTCGAGCGCGCCAGCGCGGATGACGGGGCCGCTGCCCCAGCCGGGCACGCCGGGCAGGGGGTCGGCCATGAGGTCGACGCGGTCGCCCTGCAGCTTGCGGTTGTAGACCGTGATCTTGGTGGCCGGGGTGATGACGGCCGGCGTGGCCGCCCAGCTGGCCGGGGTTTCGCGCGCGGGGGTGATGGTGCTGATGCCCGGGCCGCGGCCGGCCACGCCGGCCGTGGCCTTGCGCGCGGCGTTGGTGCTGTTGAACAGCACGCCGGGGCCCACGGGCTGGGGCGTCTGCGGGGTGACCACCGGCGCGGGCTGGATCTGGCGGGCCGGCTTTTCGGGCAACACGCGGCCCGGCTTGGGCGGCAGGCTGGCCAGCAGGCTGGCGCGCGCGGTGGCCAGCAGGCTGGCGCGCGCGGTGGCCACCCGCTGGCCCTGGATGCGCAGCAAGGAGCGGACCTGGGCTTCGAGCATGGCTCGTTCACGCGCCAGCCATTGGTCGCGCAGCGTGGGGCTGGAAAAGAAGCGCAGGCGCTGGCCGGGCACGTGGGCGCGCCAGAGCTGGCCCTTGTCCTCATTGCGCTTGAGCAGGGTGTTGGCGTGGCAGGTGTCGGCGTTCCACAGCAGGGCCAGCTCGGCAGAGCCCACGCCTTGCGGGCGCGCGGCCAGCTGCAGAACCTGCTGGGTGCGGTAGGCGGGGCGGCCGGTGCGCATCACAGCACCCTGGCCACGTCACCGAACCACGGCTCGGCGTTGGCCAGCCACTGGCCAACGCTGGCCAGCAGGCCCAGCACCGAGGGCCACAGGTCGGTGGCCACGATGACCACGGCGCCCACCATCACCAGGGCCACGGCCAGCAGGTGCAGGCCGTCGTCTTGCCAGCGCGTGGCCAGCGCGCGCGTGGTGGGCACCACGTAGCGCCGGTCTGCGGCCAGGCGGCGGCAGGCGCGGGCGCAGTCGCGGTAGTCACGCCAGATGGCGCGGCAGACCAGCCACATCTCGGCCAGGGCGCTGGCCAGGGTGGTGGTGTTGGGGTTGGCGTAGCGGGTCACGGCTGTGGCTCCTGTGCAGGGGTGGCGGGGGCAGGCTGGGCGGCAGCGGTGCGGCCGGCGCCGTTGAAGTGCGGGCACACGCCCGCGCGGGTGAACGGGCCGCGGCCGCGGCAGGCAAACCAGGCCTGGGCGTGCTGCGGGTTGGCGATGGGGGGCTGGCGCTCTTGCACGTCTTGGCACACGCGGGTGCTGACTTCGCCCATCACGGGGCAGTCACACGTGGCGCCCAGCAGTTCGCCGCGCACGCGGCGCTCTACCCGGGTGGTGGCGGCCTTGTAGTTGCCGCTGAGCACCTGGCTGACGGTGGCTTCAGACACGCCCACGCGGTCTGCGGCCTGGGCGCCGCCTTGGGCATCACGCAGCTGGCGCAGGGCGGCCAGCCAGGCTTCGTCTTGCTGCTCGGGCAGCAGGGCCGCAACGCGGGCGGCCACGCGGTCAGTGGCGGCCATGTAGACCCCCCGGTTGACCATGCTCAGGGTGGTGGCGCTCAGGCCCAGCTGCTGCGCCACGGCGCGCAGGCCCTGCGTGGCGCAGGCGGCCTGCAGGCGCACCAGCCAGGTGGCGGGCGTGGGTGCGGGCGGCGTCATTCATGGCCCCCTCCTGCCGCGGCCTGCTGGCGCAGGAACGGGCCCAGGCGTTGCGATCGGTCCAGCGTGCGGTCTGTCGCGCGGCGGGGCGTGGCGGGCACGGCGGCGGCGGGCGCGGGCTTGCCGTCCAGGCCCCAGGCCAGGCCGGTGTTGGGGTCGTACACGCCGCTGCCGTCATGCCGGCGGATGGGGGCCAGGGGGCCGGTGTCGCGCACCAGGGCCCACAGGTCGCGGCTGCCGGTGTGGCCGCTCATGCGCGGCTTGACCAGGCGCAGGTAGCCGGCCCGGGCCAGGGCGCGGGTGTACTTGTGCACGGCGCTCTCACCCGTGTCGGCGGTGGTGAGCAGCGTGGCCGTGGTGAAGCCGCCGCGCATGATGCGCATGGCCTGCCACACCTGCTGCAGGCCAGGGGCCTGGGTGGCCACGTTGTAGCTGCCGAAGGTGCGGGCCATGTCAGCGGCCCCCTTCCACGCGCGGGGCGCCGCCGATGAAGAGCTTGCGGTCGGCCCACAGGCTGGCGGTGACGGTGGCCCAGCCGTTGGCCTTGCCCAGGGCCTCGATGCGGGCCAGGCCCACGGTCATGAGGCCCACGCTGCCCTTGGCCTCTTGGTGCAGGCGGGCGAGCAGCTCGTCGTCGACGCCCACCTCGCACACGGTGGTGGCCAGGGTGCGGGCGTCGGCCAGGTCGCTGGGCAGGAACTCGACCCAGTGGCTGAGGCGGCGCGCCAGCTGCGGGCGGTGCACCAGGCGGCGCTCGATGCCCTGCATGCCGATCAGCACCACGGGCACGTGGCTCAGGTCATGCACGTCGCGCAGGGCTTCGAGCATGTCGCCGTCGCGCAGCAGGTAGTCGGCTTCGTCAACGAACAGGGGGCGCTGCGCGGCGGTGAGCTGCTCGACGATGTGGTCGAGCATGGCCTGGCGGCGCACCAGGGGGGCGGCGCCCAGCTCGCGCATGACGCTGGCCAGCATGGTGGTGGGCGTCCACTGGCTGGTGGCGCGCACGTACACGCCGCGCTTGCGGTTGACGAGCCAGGTGATGGCGGTGGTCTTGCCCGCGCCGGTGTAGCCGTGCACCAGGCACATGCCGGGGATGCCGTAGTCGCGGGCGGCCAGTTCGTCAAAGGTGTCGGCCAGGGCGCCCACACTCTTGGTGAAGGCAAGCTTGTTGCGCATGTCTAGAATCCTTTTCGTTGTGCATGGGGCGTCAGCCCCGGTTCAAACCGCCCCGGAAGGCCCTGCAATGGCCTCCGGGGCGTTTTCTTTCAGCGGGCCCAGTTGCTCGGTGATGAGGTCGTTGATGCCGCGGTAGCGCGCGGGGTGCGCGGCGCGGAAGGCGGCCAGGGATTCCTGCTCTTCCGGCGTGAGGGCGCGCGTGCGGGCCTGCACCAGCAGCCAGCGCACGCGCTCGGCCTGGCTGCCGAACACGGGCGCGGGCACGGGGCCGCGGCGCGCGGCCAGGTCGTTGGCGGCGCCGTTGAGCAGAAT
>JALHPY010000190.1 GCA_022842305.1 Rubrivivax sp. | reverse complement strand
CTAGCCAGCCCGCGTGAAATCGCGGGCTGGCCTTCGCCTGGCGCGCAGGTCCTTCCGGACCTGCGCGTCCGGGCTCAGCGCCGCACCTTGCCGTCGCCCGACAACATCGACAGCTCGACGAAGTTCGAGCCGCGGTGGTTGCGCGGCCCGAAGCTCACGTGAAAACCGCCGGCGTCCCAGCGCTGCAGTGATTCGAGCCCGGTGACCAGCGTGTCGCGCGTGAGCGTGTTGCCGGCGCGGCGCACGCCTTCGGCGAACACCTTGGCCGCGACGTAGCCTTCCATGCTCGAGTAGTTGGGCGTGGCGTCGCCGCCGGTGCGGCGCACCGCGTCGAGGTATTCGCGCGAGATGCCCGTGGTGGTGCTGAAGGGGAAGGGCATGACCTGGCTGACCACCACGCCCAGCGCCTCTTTCCCCAGTTCGTCGGCCAGCGCCTGCGTGCCCACGAAGGACACGTTGTAGAAGGTGCCGCCGTAGCCCGCCGTGCGCGCCGCGCGGATGAAGGCGGCGCAGCTCTTGTAGGCGCTGATCTGCACCACGGCGTCGGGCTTGCCGGGCACGATGGCCTGCACCGCTGCGGCCACGTCGACGCTGTTGCGCTCGACCAGGCCCACGGCCGTGGGTGTCAGGCCCTGCGCCTTGAGGGCGCGCAGCACGCCGTCGAGCCCGGCCTGGCCGTAGCTGTCGTTCTGGCGGAACACGGCGATCTTCTTCAGGCCCAGCGAAGTGAGCTGCTTGACGATGAGCTCGGTCTCGTCGTAATAGCTGGCGCGCACATGGAAGACGTTGCGGTTGAAGGGCTCGCGCAGCGCCTCGGCGCCGGTGAAGGGGCCGAAGAAGGGCACGGCCGCGGCATTGACCAGCGGCAGCGCCGCCAGCGACGTGGGCGTGCCCACGTAGCCGAAGAGCGCGAACACGTTGTCCTTTTCGATCAGTGCCTCGGTGTTGGCCTTGCAGCGCTCGGGCTCGTAGCCGTCGTCGACCACGCGCAACTGCACCGTGCGCCCGCCCACGCCGCCCTCGGCGTTGAGCCGGTCGAAGTAGATGCGCGCGCCGCGGTTCATCTGCAACCCCAGCTGCGCGGCCGGCCCGGTGAGGGCGCAGGACTGCCCCAGCACGATGCGGCGGTCGGTCTGCGCCCACGCGGGCAGGGCCAGGGATGCCGCGCCAGCGGCGGCGATGTGGACCAGGGCTTGTCGACGACGCATGCGGATGACCTATTTCAGTGATTCGATGAGATCGATGTACTCCTGCATGGCTTCATCGGCATTCTTGCCCTTGACTGCAGCCCAGGCGTCGAATTTCGCACGGCCCACCATGTCGGTGAAGCCGGGGCGCTTGCCCTCGACGTCGCCTTCGGTGGCCTGCTTGTACAGCGAGTAGATCTTCAGCAGCGTCATGTTGTCCGGCTTCTCGGGCAATTGCTTGCTCGCGGTGACGGCGGCTTCGAAGGCGGATCGGATGTCGGCCATGGCAGGTCCTTCGTGGGTGAAAATCTGAGTTGACGGCAGGGATGTTACCCAGCATCGTGCCCCGTTGCCGCCGCCGCCCTGCCCAGGAGAAACACGATGTTGGACGCACCCGAGCGCATGTCGCGCGTCGATACCGCTTGGTTGCGCATGGACAACGACGTCAACCTGATGATGATCGTGGGCGTGTGGCTGCTGACGCCGGCGGTCACGCTGGCCACGGTGCGCGAGCGCATCGCCGACAAGCTGCTCAAGTACGCGCGCTTCCGCCAGAAGGCCGTGGTCGACGCCCTGGGCGCGCACTGGGTGGCCGACGACCACTTCGACATCTCGAAGCATGTGCTTGCAACCAAGCTCAAGCCGCGCAAGGGCGAGAGCCAGCGCCACGCGCTGCAGCGCCTGTGCGGCGAACTGGCCACCACCCCGCTGGACCACGCCCGGCCGCTGTGGCAGTTTCAGCTGGTCGAGCACTACGAAGGCGGCTCGGCCCTGGTGGCGCGCATCCACCACTGCATCGGTGACGGCATCGCCCTCATCTCGGTGATGATGTCCATCACCGACGGCGGCGCCGACCCGCCCAAGCGCCGCAAGAAGGCGCCGGTCGAAGACAGCGGTGATCACGACTGGCTGTCCGACGCCGTGCTCAAGCCGCTGTCCGAACTGGCGGTGAAGGCCTACGCCCTGTATGGCGACGGCGTGGCCAAATCGGTGGACATGCTGGCGCACCCGCGCCAGCCGCTGCTGGGGTCGGTGGACATGGCCAAGAGCGGCCTGAAGGTGCTGGGCGACGTGGCCGCGCTGGCGCTGATGTCCGACGACTCGCCCACGCTGCTCAAGGGCAAGCCGGCCGGGCGCAAGGTGGTGGCCTGGAGCGAGCCCATGCCGCTGGACCATGTCAAGACCGTCGGCAAGGCGCTGGGATGCTCCATCAACGACGTGCTGCTGGCCTGCGTGGCCGGGGCCATCGGCCGTTACCTGCAGCAGCAGGGGCAGGACCCCGAGGGCAAGGAGATCCGCGCCATGGTGCCGGTGAACCTGCGCCCGCTGGACAAGGCCTGGCAGCTGGGCAACCACTTCGGCCTGGCGCCGCTGGTGCTGCCCATCGGCATCGCCAACCCGGTGCAGCGCGTCTACGCCGTGCGCCGGCGCATGGACGAGCTCAAGGGCAGCTATCAGCCGCTGCTGGCCTATGCCATCCTGTCGGTCACGGGCCTGTTCATCAAGCCGGTGCAAGACCTGGTGCTGGGCATGTTCGCCAAGAAGACCACCGCGGTCATGACCAACGTGCCCGGGCCGGCGCACCCGCTCAAGTTCTGCGGCGCTACGCTGCGCCAGAACATGTTCTGGGTGCCGGCCAGCGGCGACGTGGGCATGGGCGTGAGCATCCTCAGCTACGGCGGCGGGGTGCAGTTCGGCCTGATCACCGACCAGGCGCTGTGCCCGTCGCCGCAGGCCATCATCGACCTGTTCGAGCCCGAGTTCGAGAAGCTGCTGTTCCTGGCGCTGATGCTGCCCTGGGCCGGCCAGCCGCACGCATGAGACCAAAAGAGGAGACCCGCAAATGACCGTCACCGTCGAGATCGATCTCGGATACGAATTCACCGTCAAGGCGCCGCTGAAAGAGGTCTTCGACCTCGTATCGGACGTGCCCACCTCGGTGAGCCACTTCCCCAAGGTAAAAAAGCTCACCGACCTGGGCGGCGGCGTCTACCGCTGGGAAATGGAAAAGGTGGGCACCGAGAAGATCAACATCCAGACCATCTACGCCAGCAAGTACGTGTCGGACCGCAAGAAGGGCACGGTGGTGTGGACGCCGGTCAAGGGCGAAGGCAACGCCCTGGTGGGCGGCAGCTGGAAGCTGGCCGAGGCCAAGAAGGGCACGGCGATCGAGTTCAAGGTCAAGGGCAGCGTCGACGTGCCGCTGCCCGGCCTGATGCGCATGGTGGTGGCCCCGGTGGTGAGCGGCGAGTTCGAGAAGCTGGTCGAGAAGTACATCGACAACCTGATCAAGCAGTTCGGCGGCGAGGTCTAGTCTGAAGTTGCGCGGCCCCCCATCCGAATTTCCCTGTTCCATCAACCACTTGCGATGGATTTCTGGTTCGGGTTTCTGACTACAGCTGGATGGCCTGGATCAGCGCCATGGCTCGCTGCTGGTGTGCGGTGGCGGTGGTGAGCATGTCGAAGGTGGGCGCTTCCGGGCCGGCGCTGGGCGTGCGGCAGGTGTTGCGCACGACGGTGGCCATCTCCGCCATCAGGGTGGCGAAGCTGTGCGCGGGCTGCTCGTCGTCGAGCACCTTCGATGCGGCCTTGCGCTGCGCCGAGGTCGAGCGCTTGGCGGGCGCCACCGGATCGCGTGTCGCCTTGGCGGCCTGATCGGTGTCGGCGAACATCAACTCGCGCCAAGCCTCACGTATGTGCCACTCGACATAGAACGCCAGCATGCACAGCAGGATGTGCGCACGCACCCGGTCTGCCAAGCGGTGGTGGATGGGCCGCACCTTCAGGTCCACCGTCTTCAATGAGCGGAACGCCCGCTCCACATTGGACAGGGCCTTGTAGCTGCGCACGCAGCCGGGCGCATCCATGCGCTGCGCGTCCAGCGACGTGCGGATGACGTACAGCCCGTCCAGCGCCGCCTCGGCATCGATGGCGCCTTGCCTTCGCGACCAGCCCAATGCGGCCTCACCGATGCTCAGCTCGAAGTGCTTGGCCAGCTTGTGGCGGTTGATGATCTTGCCCACCTGCACGCCGATCTTGTCCTGCCCCGCGAGCCGGCCCGCATCCACGCTGGACTTGACCTGGGCCAGCAGGGCCTCGGTGGCCTGCAGCAGACTCTCGCGCTTGTGCGCACGCAGCCTGGCCAAGGCGTCGTTGCGGCAGGCCACCAGACGCTCGCCGGGATAGTCGGGCGACGTGATCTCGGCCAGGTTGCGCTGATCGAACAAGCCCAGTTGCAAATGGCCCTGCTCGACCAGCGAGCGAATCGAGACACTCTTGAGCGCCGTGATCCAGTCGATGCCGCCTTGGCCGCGAAGATCGTCGATGGCCTTTTGCGACACCATGCCGCGGTCACCCACCATCACCACTTGCGCCAGGCCGAAGCGCTGGCGCACGCGCTGCAGGGCGGGCAGAAAGGTCAGGCTGTCGAACGTATTGCCCTCGAACACCGATACGGCCACCGGGCAGCCGCGCGCATCGGTGAGCAAGCCATGGTTGACCTGCAGCGTGCCGGGCCAGCCATCACGGCTGCAGCCCCGCTTTGCCGGTGGGCAGGTGCTGCCTTCGAAGTAGCTCGACGACAGGTCGTACAGCACCAACGCGTCCTCGCGCAGGTGGCGGCGGCCAAGCTTTTGCTCGATGGCGTCCTGGCGCGCCAGCAGCCAATCCATGGCGGCATACAGATCGTCCTCGGTGGCGTCGGCCACGCCGAAGTCATCGGCCAGGGTCGAGCAGTGCCAGCGCCTGGAGGTGGCCAGCTTGGTGTCGGGCTGCACGATGCGCGAGGCCACCATGGCCAGCACCAGGTCACGCTGAGGACTCGGCGTTGAGGCGATGACCGAGGCCAAGCTCAGGCGCTGCATGGCCAGTGCGACGGCCTGCACATGACCATGGGCGCGCGAGCGCACCACTTCGAAGGCCTGGGAGGCCGCAACGAAGGTCTCGCCCTGCAGCGAGCGCCGGATGATGTCGATCAGCGCATCGGGCAAGTGCGAGAGGTTGCCCAAGGTCTCGTTCTTGACCTTGCCGTCTTCGCGGTAGCTGCGGCGCAGCAGGTGGGTGCAGTAGACCTTGTCCTTGTAGGTGCGCCGAGTGGTGACGACGTGGGCTGTTCCAGTGCGGGAAGGCATGCTTGCAATTCTGCACCGAACAGAATGCGAAATCAGCCCAGTTTAGTGCCTACGTTTTGAGGCACGAAGAGGGCCGAAAGGGCCGAATTCGTGAGGCGCGACAAGGGCTTGCCAGCATCGCCACCCGCGTGAAGGGGCGGAACTGCAGTCCAAAGCCTTCGTTGGCTCGACTCGGCCACTTCCGGTCATGTGATCGATCAGAAATGGCGATGTCAATAACCGGCTTCACAGTACAGCCGCCACAGGGCGACGACCGGTTGAACGTGCTCATTCTCCAAAGCGGCCCTCGTAGTCTTGTTCCCGCGATCGACGGGCGATGATGGCGGTACGTGAGCAGTTCGATCAACCGAACTGGCGCTGCCGACCCCTATGCGGCCGTCAGGAGCGCTGACCTTTGGCCCGCAAGGCGGTTGCAGTGACTGGACTCGTATGGCAAGGGTGCGTCGCCCGACCCGGCCGTATCGATTCGAGGTGCCAACGGGACCTTCAGGTCTGCAGTGGAGACACCGCAGCCAGCAGCCTTGTTCAGGCCCAGGCCCGGGCCCGGGGTGTGGAGGGAGTGTCGATCGGTCGATATGGGGGCCTTGGTGAACGTGGCACCCGGTAGCCGCTGTCCCGGTGCGGCGGCGGTTGACGACGCATTGCACCCGCCGCGCGAGGCGATCGATGCCGCGTAGCCTGCGCCTCAGGCGGCCGGGCGGGTTTCGGCGCTCGCCGCGGCCGGCGACGCCGCAATGGAAGGTGCGGCAGCAGGCGCGTTGGCCGTGTCCTGAGCGACGCTGGCAGGCGGTGCCTTGCTGTCCAGTGCGTCCGGTGCGGCCGTGTCGTGACGCTCGAACTCGGTGAAGTCGGTCTCGCGCACTTCTGGCGAGGCAGCGGCGTCTTGCTGCCGCACTGCGCGTCCGCGCTCCTCGCGCGCTTCGGCCGCCGCCTGCATCAGGCGCAAGCGATCAGCCAGGCGCGCCAGCGGCGCGGACGCTTCCAAGTCGTGCAGCAAACGCACCTGACGTGCTGCGCGCTCGAGCCCACGCGAACTCATCGCCTCGATGCCCGTCCAGCCTCGCCGCCGCAGTTCCTCGTAGACGCGCACCAGCGGCCCCATCGTCTGCTCCACGTGCTCGCGGTCGAGCGCCGCAAGACGGGCGTGTAGTTCGTTGCAGATGCGCGCGACGCTGGCACTGTGGTGCGGCGGATTGCGTCGCCTGTCGACGAGCACGACGTCAAAGTTCAACCCGCGTCGCCTCAGTCCCAGAGGGCGCTTGAGCAGTCCGCGCAATCGGTGTAGCCACGCCTTGAGTCCCCCGCGCTCGGGATCGAGCCGGCGCTCGACGTCTTCGTCGAACTCGGGGATGGCAGGCGCATGGGGCTGTGCGCTGCGGGGCTTCGGGGTTCGGCTCACGGGTGGTCCTGCGGATCGTGAATCGGTGCGGATGTTATCGGCGGACAGGGCTCTGGTGGCTGCGGACGGCAGGCGGCCCAGTCCATTGATCGGAGTGGCCGGACGCAAACTCCGGCGCGGCGCCGTTGCACGGCACCACCCCTGCGAGCCTGCCATTCCGACGATGCGATCGAAGCCCGGCCGGGGCGGGCTTAGGCAGAGGGCCGGCTCAAGCCAGCCTCTGGGGACGGCGTGACATCCTCCGAACACCCGGCCCGTGTCCGCTGCCGCCCGGCACGGTCTGATCGCCGCGAGTGTGAGTACAAAGCCTGGCCAGGCAGCAGTGAGTCGGCAACACGCCCTCGATCGGTGGGGCCGCCCTCGCAGCGTACCCCCCTAACTTGAAGGTCAGCTGCCTGGGCGTTCGGCCTGCGGCAGGCCACGGCCACAAGCGGGTACCTTTAACCGTCCGGTTCAGGCGCGCGAGTCACGGGCACCTCGAGCATTGATTCGGCTCAACGGCGAGTGATGGATCCAAGCCTACAAGTCAGACGGGTACCCTGGTAGCGGAGCGGA
>JALHPY010000189.1 GCA_022842305.1 Rubrivivax sp. | reverse complement strand
ACCCACAGCGCGTTGGCCGGCAGCTCGAACAGCGCCCACTGTGCATGCACGGCGGTGTAGACGGCCAGCAGCGCCAGCTTGCCGAAGACGCCGATGACCTCGCTCATCACGCCCAGGCCGATGCTGGACAGGGTGTCGCCCAGCCGGTAGGTGTTGCGGCCGCGCGCGCGGCCGATGGCGAATTCCAGCGCGATGAACAGCAGGAACACCGGCGTGGCCAGCACGATGATCTGGGCCGAGGTCATGGCGGCGGGGGGCGGCAAGGGAGCATGCGCATGCGCGGGCGGTCCGGCTCACTGTAGCCCGGCCGCCGCCGCCGCCGCGTCGGCAATCACCCGCGGGGTGGCGGCGTGCGCGTCAGCCGGCCAGCGCCTGCGCCAGCCCGGCCTGCTGGGTGCGGATGCGGCCGATCTGCTCGGCCGTGGTGTCGAGCATCCAGCCGGGCGGTTGCAGCGCCCGCGCCGCCTGCTCGGCCTGCGCCGCTTCGGCATCGCGGCCCAGGCCGGCCAGGGCCTCCCACTTGGACGCGATGATCCAGTAGCGCTTGTCCAGCGGCAGCTCGGCGGCGTCGGCGATCTGCGGCGCGAGGTAGCCCAGTGTTTCGGTGCGCACGCGGCGCGCCAGCACCTTGTCGGCGATGGCCTCCTCGCGCTCGCCGGCGCGCGCCGACTGCAGCGCGCGCAGCTCGAGCAGGAAGGCGAAGTTGACGCCGTTGTAGAAGTCCTGCTTCAGGTAGAAGCCGCGCGAATACGCGTTGATGCTGGTGCCCAGGTCCTCGGGCCGCCCGTCCAGCTCCCACAGGCGCTTGTGCACGGCGCCCCACAGGCCCAGGGTCTCGGGGTCGTTGGTGGTGGCCGGGGCCAGGCTTTGCAGCACCTGCTGGGCCGCCTGCAGTGCCTCTTGCGGCGTGGGCAGCTTGGACTTGTACGTGGCCAGCGCCAGCTGCTGGACGACGAAGCTGTCGCTGGGCCGGTCGTCGTGCAGCATCTGCAGCAGCGACACGGCGCCCATGAAGTCGCTTTTCTGCCCCGCGGGCGGGTTTATCTTGGCCAGTGCCTTGTCGAGCATGCGCTTCTGGCTGAGTTCGTCGACGGCCTCGGCTGCAGCCGCCGGTACGGCGGCAGCGGCGGCCATGGCGGCAATCTGGGCCTCGCTGGGCGGCGTCAGCTGGTGCAGGAAGGTGTAGACCGGGCTGTCGACGTTGTCCTGCGCCAGGATGGCCTTGATGCGCTCGGCCAGCGCGTCGCGGAAGCGCCTGGCCTCGTTGCGGCCGATGTCCTCGCCCAGGTGCTTGTACGACGAGATGGCGATGTGGCTCACGTCGAAGGGGTTCTTGAAGCCGCTCTCGGCCACCACGATGGTGGCGCGCGGCCGCAGCCCGTAGCGCACACCCAGCTCGAAGGCGGCGTTGACGTTGCTGGTGGACAGGTCGGCGATCACCAGGTCGGCGCGCAGCAGCTGCTGGTACATGGGCACGTCGATGGTGCCCGAGTGCTGGATCTCGTCGGCGCGTATGCACTTCAGGCCGGCGGCCTCGACCGCCTCTTTGATGACGGCGTAGCTGGCGTCGAGGTCGAGCACGCGGCCGTCGCTGTAGTCGGTCTTCTTGCCGAAGCCCTGGACGACGAAGCAGGTCTGCATGGCGGTCTCCTCAGCCCTTCTGGGGGGCCGGACAGGTAGGGGGCGGCGCGGCTGCAGCGCCGCTGGCGGCAGCGTCGGGTTCTATGGGCAGCCCCGGGCAGGGGCAGCGGTAGGGCAGCTCGGTGGACACCCATTCGCGCCAATGCTGGTGGCTGAGGTTGCGGCTGAGCTTGGCGCACATCAGCGCCGACCAGGTGGCCGGCGACGGCCAGGGCCGTGCCGCACCGCCACGCCCCAGCGAGTGGAAGCGCTGGCCGTCGGCGCCGAAGGCCACGGCCGGAACGGCACCGCGGTTGGCGTCTTGCGGCGCGCCCAGCGGCCGCTGGGTGCGCAGGTCCCACACGCGCACGTTGCCGGCGCTGCTGCCGGCCACGAGTTGCTGCCCGTCGGGGCTGAAGTCCAGGCTGGTGATGTCCTCGAACACGCCTTGCAGCGTGACCGTTTCGGCGCCGCGCTTGGCCTCGTCCAGGGCGATCAGCTGAATCAGCGGCCCGGCGCCGATGGCCAGGCGCTGGCCGTCGGCGCTGAGTGCCAGCGCGCGGATGTCCGCGTCGGGGCCGCGGCGGGTGCTCAGCCGGTTGCCTTCGGCGTCGGTGATGAGCAGGTTGCTGCGGCTGTCGGCGGCGGCCAGGCGCTGGCCGTCGCGGCTGATCGCCACTGCCACCAGCGGGCAGCCGCTGGCCGGCACGCTGTGGGCGGGGGCGGCGCTGGCCAGGTCAAAGAGGATGAGTCGGCCGTCGCGCAGGCCGGCGGCGGCGCGTCGGCCGTCGCCGCCCAGGGCCAGCGCGGCGACCGTGGCCTCGTCGACGCGGTTCTGCAGGCGCATGCCGCGCGTCATGGTCTGCGCCTTGTCCGCGCCCGCCTTGGGCGGCTCGCAGCCCACCAGCGGCGGCACGCCGGCCGCCGGCGGCAGCGCGCCCAGCTCGCGGCTGGCCATGCCTTCGCGCAGCAGCAGCTTGCCGTTGCGGTCGAGCATCAGGGCCACCTGTCCTTCGCGGGCCAGCGCGGCCACACGCGGGTCGAACTGCGGGTCGAGCACGCCGCCCACCGGCGCCCACGTGGCGTCCAGCGGCCACAGGCGCAGCGGCGAATCCTGGGCCGCGCTGGCCAGCCACTGGCCATCGGCGCTGAAGGCGACCGAGGTCACCGGCCCGCCGTGGTCGGTCAGCGGCTGGCCCAGCGCGTCGCCGCCGGGCAGCTGCCACAGGCGCAAGGCGCCGTCGGCGTGGCCCGCGGCCAGCCAGCGCTCGGACGGGTGGAAGCTCACGCTCTGCACGTCGCCGCCGCGCCCGCCCATGCGCACCGTGGCCTGGGGGTTGCCGGCGACCTCGCGCAGGCGCAGGGTGTCGTCCTGGCCGCCGCTCACGACCCAGCGGCCCGAGGGGCTGAAGGCCAGCGTCAGGCCGTCCTGGGCGTGGGCGAAGAAGGGGTTGCCCTTCACCGGCAAGGTGCCCAGCTTGCTGGCGTCGAGCAGGAACAGGCTGGCCGTCCTGGTGCTTTCGTTGGCGCCGGTCACGGCCCCGATGGTCTTGCCGTCGGCGCTGAAGGCCACGCCGTAGACCACCGCGCCCGGCAGCGGCATGGCCTGGGCGATCGGCTTGCCGCCGCTGCCCGGCCACAGGCGCACGATGCCGTCGGCGCCGGCCGAGACGATGCGTCGGCCGTCGGGGCTGAAGGCGGCGCTGAACACCGGCTGCTCCTGTCCCACCTTGATGGCGTCGCCCAGCGGCGCCAGCTGCGGCCGGATCTGCCACAGCCGCATCGAGCCGTCGTCGCTGGCCGAGACCATGCGCTGGCCGTCGGGGCTGATGGCCACCGACTGCACCAGTTCGCCGTGCCCGGCGGCGCGCGCCAGCACCTGCTGCGGCTGGCTGGCCAGGCGCACGCTGACCGAGCCGTCCAGGTGGCCGGCCACCAGCAGCGGCGTGGTGGGCGGCGCTCCCGGCGCGTCGGCCGGGGTGAAGGCCACGGCCACGGCGTCGCTGTCCAGCGGCACCACCAGCGGGGTGAAGCTGCGCAGGTGCTGGCGCTCGGTGAGTGCGGCCAGCAGCGGCTGCTCGGTCTGGTCGGACTGCCACAGCTGGCGCGCGACCAGCAGGTACTGGAAGGCGCGCGCGTCGTCGCCGGGCACGGTGCCGCCGAGCATGCCCCGGGCCTCGACGCCCAGGCGCAAGGCGGTGGCGCGTTCTTCGGCACTGCGCGCGCGCTCGGACTTGATCCAGGCATCGCGCGCCGAGAACAGCGCCAGGCCGAAGGCGATGGTCAACAGCGTGACGGCCACGATGAGGCGGCTGCGCGACTGCTGGGCGTGGGCCAGGCGTTCGTGGTCGCGCTCTTCCTCGGCCTGCTTGCGCGCCTCTTCGCGTTCGGCGGCGTGCTGCTGGCGCGTCAGGCGCGCGTCGCGCGCGTCGCGCACGATGCCCACCAGGCGGTCGTGGATGAGCTCGATGCGCGGCACGCGGCCCTGCGGGTCCACGCGCAGCAGCCGGCGCTTCATCAGTTCATCGAGTTCGTCCTGGGTGAGCGCGCCGCTGTCCACGGCCTCCTGGCGCGGGTAGCTGCTGCGGTAGCGCCCGCCCTGGATCAGGTTGTCCTCGATGAACTCCGACACGCGCGGCGGCATGCCGGCCAGCGCGTCGTTGTAGAAGTCGAGCAGGATGTCCTGGCCGACGCTTTTGAGCAGCGCGCTGTCGATGCGCGCCGGGCGCTGGCGCCGGTTGTTGAGCTGGTAGCAGCACAGGCTCAGCAGCACCGGCTCGACTTCGGTGGCCACGCCGGTGCCGCCGCTGTCGTCGTGGCCGAGCACGAAGTCGACGATCTGCTCGGCCACGCCCGGCTCGAGCACCGCGGCGCCGGCGCGCTGCACCGCCTGCATGGCAGTGAAACGTTGCATGGCCTCAAGATGGTGGGCCTCGCGCTGGGGCAGGTTGGCGCGCTTTTCCCAGCCCTCGACCTCGGCCAGAAAGTCGGAGCGGAAGGACAGCACCACGTGGTACTGCGGCGACTGCAGGTTGAGCCGGCGCGCGGCCTCGCGGTCTTCGGCCAGCTCGGCCGGCAGGCGGTTGCCGGCCAGGTCGGCGATGCTGTCGAGCATCTGCCGCACATGCGCCGCCGCGCCGCCGCGCGAGAAGATCTCTTCGAACTGGTCGAACACCAGCACCGGCGTGAGCGGAAAGTTGTCGTGCGTCCAGAACGGGCGCTCGCGCCGCTGCAGATAGGCCCAAAGGCTTTCGCCGGGTTCGGGCGCGGGCGCTTCCACGCCGGCCTCGGCCGCGGCCTGCAGCAGCCGCGTCAGCGCCTGCTGCTGCGGCGGTGCGGCAGCCTCGGTGTAGTCCAGCCGCAGATAGATAGGCAGGAAGCGCGCCTCGCGCAGCGCCGGAAACACGCCGGCCTGCAGCATGGAGCTCTTGCCCAGCCCCGACTTGCCGTAGAGCGCGACGAAGGGCGACTGGCGGATCAGGCGCAGCAGTTCGGCGGTGTCGGCGTCGCGGCCGTGGAACCAGCGCTGCGCGGCCTCGGTGTAGGCCTCCAGCCCCGGCCAGGGGTTGTCGTCGTCGAGCTGCGGCGCGCCGGGGGTGAGGGGGACGCCGGCCATGGTCTACACGCGCATGCGCGCTTCGCGCACCAGGCGGCGCAGCTTGTCGGCGGCGCTGGTCTCGGGCACGCCGCCGGGCGCATGCCCGAAGTTGATGTCGCGGTTGACCCAGGCCTGCACCGAGGGCTGGCCATAGGTCTCGGGGCGGTTCTCGGTGTCCACCACCAGGGGCAGCAGGAAACTGCGGTTCATCTGCGCCACGCGGCGCGTGGCTTCGTCCCATTCGCTGAAGACGAAGGCCTCGTCGCGCGCCACGGCGGCGCCCGACACCACCGGCAGGAAGTAGCGGCAGCTGCGGATGCCGTCGAGGATGCGCTGGCGCCAGCGGTCGCCGGGCTCGAGCACCTGGCGGTCGAACCAGATCTCGCTTTCGGCCACGCCCAGCTCGCACAGCGCCTTGTGCAGGCGTACCGCGGCGGCCAGGTCGGTGGTGCGCGAATAGCTGATGAAGAACATCGCGCTCTCGGGCGTGGCCGGCTCGGCAGCGGCCGGATCTGGCGCCGCAGCCGCGCCGCCGGGCAGGTGCTCTGCCATCCAGCGCCGGTGCAGCTCGGCCACGAAGTCGGCCGGGTCGGTGCAGCTCAGCACCGAAGTCTGCGGGCTGTACTTGCCCAGGAAGCCGATGAAGGGGTCTTCGCGCTGCAGCGGTTCGACCAGCCATTCACGCCCGCCCTTCTGGTCGGCCAACCGGCCCTTGCGCGTGGCGCGCAGCATGAAGCGGCTGAGCCAGTCGGGGAAGTTGCAGCCGATGAGCAGCAGGTTGCGGTCTTGCAGCGCGCCCAGAAAGGCCTTGGGCGCATGGTTGCCGCCGGCGATGACGTTGTGCGCGTACTCGAGCACGTCTTCATCGTGGATGGCGTACAGCGGCGTCGGCCGCGCCTTGCCGAACAGGTACAGCAGCTGCACCGTGCCGCTGCGGTCCTGCCAGTCCAGCGGCAGGTCGCTGCCCTCGCTGGTGGGCAGCTTGGGCGAGTGCACGACCTCGTTCACGCCGCGGCCTTCGGCCTGCAGCGCCTGCGCCAGCAGCTCGTCGGGCGTGAGCGTCACGACGAGCTGGAAGTCGCGGATCTGCGCCAGCTGCGCCAGCGCCTGCGGCAGCGCGAAGCCGCTTTGCCTGCGCAGGTCGCGCATGGCCAGGTGGATGTCGCCGTAAAGGTCCTGCAGGTCGGCCTTGTCCTTGAGCAGGCTCACCGCTTCGTTGAGTTCGCGGTAAGGCGTCAGGCCTTCGGGCGGCAGCTGGGTTTCGTAGTCGGCCAGCAGCTTGGCCGCCAGCCGCGCCTGCAGCGACTGCCCGGCGGCGTCGCGCAGCAGGCGCCCGCCCACCACCGGCACCACCATGCCGTCGCGCATCATGGCCAGCAGGCGGCCCCAGGCCGCTTCCTTCATTTCGACCATAGTGCCCACACGCGGGCCACAGTCAGCCTGAGCATCGGTTCCTGCTTTGCATAGCCCAAAGCCGGGACCATAGCCTGACCCAGCATGGATGCCATCCCTACAAACCGCGCTGCCGCCGCCGCGCCGCGCCGCCCTAACATCGCGCGATGAACCCGCGTTTACTCATCACCGGTGCCAGCCGCGGCATCGGCGCGGCCTGCGCCCGGCTGGCCGCCGCCCAGGGCTGGGACGTGGCCGTGCACTGCGCGCGCGACACCGCCGCGGCCGAGGCCGTGGCCGCCGCGGTGCGCGCCGCCGGCCGTCAGGCGCTGGTGCTGCAGGCCGACGTGGGCGTGCAGGCCGAGGTGCAGGCGATGTTTGCCGCGCTCGACCGCGCCTGGGGCGGGCTGGATGGGCTGGTCAACAACGCCGGCATCGTGGATGTCATGGCACGGCTGGACGAGATGGCGCCCGGGCGCATCGAGCGCATGTTCGCCATCAACGTGTTCGGCTCGATGTGGTGCGCGCAGGCGGCGGTGCGGCGCATGAGCCGGCGCCACGGCGGGCGTGGCGGCGCCATCGTCAACCTGTCGTCGGCGGCTTCGCGCCTGGGTTCGCCGGGTCAGTACATCGACTACGCCGCGGCCAAGGGCGCCATCGACAGTTTCACGCTGGGCCTGGCGCGCGA
>JALHPY010000188.1 GCA_022842305.1 Rubrivivax sp. | reverse complement strand
CCGCACGCCATCCGCATGCGCCTGGAGACGGCCCTGGCCGAGGCCGGCCTGAAGCCGCGCGTGGCGCTGGAAATCGAAAGCGTGCCGGCCATCCTGGACCTGGTGCGCCAGCAGGGCATGCACGCCGTGCTGTCGCTCAACGCCGTGCGCGGCAGCGGCGCAGAGCAGGCCTACAGCGCCCGGCCCATCGTGCCCGGCCCTGGGCGCGCGCCGCTGGCTGCCCAGCTGTGGATCGCCACCTCGGCGCAGCGGCCCGGCGGCCGCCTGCTGGAGCAAGCCGTGCCGCTGCTGCGCGACTTGTTGCTGCAGTGCCTGGGCGCGCCCGCGCCGACGGTCAGGGCAGCTTGTTGAGCGCGGCGCGGGCCTTGTCGGCGTAGCGGCCGGCGGGGAAGGCGGCCAGGTACTGCTCGTAGTCGGCGCGCTGGCGGCTGAGTGCGGCACGGTCCCACAGGTCGAACTCGGCCTGTGGCGTGTTGGGCACCGGCGCGGCGGGCGATGCCTTGGCTTCGGCCGCGGGCTGCGCCAGCGCCGGCTTGGCGGCCACCGGCTGCGGCACGGCCGGCACCGGGGCGAGGCTGGTCGCGGGCGCCAGCGCCGCTGCAGGTGCGGCGGCCGCTGCGGCTGCCGCTGCGGAGCCGGGGTGGAAGAAGAAGTCGGTGGACGACTCGTCCACCAGCGAAGGCCGCTGCGCATGGTTGACGCCGGCGGCCGCGCCCTCGACGCTGGTGCGCACCTTCTTCAGCATGTCGGCCGCCGACAGCCCCGGCGTGCGGATCTGCTTGATCAGCTCGCGCGTGAACAGGCCGTTGGGCACGGGGTCGTCGTTGGACAGCCGGTCCAGCGCCTGCTGGCCCTTGGAGGCGGCCATGATGATCATCGAACCCTTGGGCGGCTCGATGCGCCCCAGTGCCGAGCCCGGCGGCAGCGAACGGCCGGCCGTGGTCGCGCGGAAGGGGTCGTCGCGGCAGGCGTCGATGATCACCAGCGAAAAGCGCGCGCGCTGGTTCAGGTCGTCCACCAGTTGCTCCAGCGACAGGCCATCGCGCGCGATGGCGCGTTCGCTGCTCACCTTGATGTCCACCGGCAGCAGGAAGGGCCCCAGCTGCGGCGGCTGCGAGCCATGGCCCGAGAAGAAGAACACCACCTCGTCGCCCTTGTTGATGCGGCGCAGGAAGGCGTCGATCGACTCGTTGAGTGTGTCGCGGTTGGCGTCGAGCACGCGCGTCACGCTGAAGCCGGCGCGCTCGAACTCGCGCGCCAGGGCCTGGGCGTCGTTGCGCGCGTTGCGCAGCTTGGTGACGTTCTGGTAGTTGTCGTTGCCCACCACCAGCGCCAGCCGGGCCGCCTGCGCCTGCAGGCACAGGCCGGCTGACAGGGCGGCAATCAGCAGGGAACGGGTGACAAGGCACGGCATCACGGCGGATCCTGCGGGCTGGGACAAGGACACCTACGGTAGCGCATTGTCGAGCGCGGCGCAGCACCCAAGGGAGGGGAGGCCGTCATTGCCGGGGCGATGTGGCGGCTATGCTGCGGCTCATGCACCCAAACCCCTTGCAGGCCACCCAGGCCTGGCTCGAGAAGGCCGTGATCGGCCTGAACCTCTGCCCCTTTGCCAAGTCGGTGCACGTGCGCGGGCAGATCCGCTGGGTGCTCAGCCCGGCGCAGGACACCCAGGCCCTGCTGCAGACGCTGGTGGACGAGCTGCAAGTGCTGGCCGCAGCCGACCCCCGGCAGATCGAGACCACGCTGCTGGTGCACCCCGAGGTGCTGCAGGACTTTGCCGATTACAACGATTTCCTGGACCTGGCCGACGCGGCCCTGGCCGAGCTGGGCCTGGAAGGCGAGTTGCAGATCGCCAGCTTCCACCCCGACTACCAGTTCGCCGACACCGCGGCCGACGATGTGGGCAACTGCAGCAACCGCTCGCCCCACCCCACGCTGCACCTGCTGCGCGAATCCAGCATAGACCGCGCGCTCGAATCCACGCCCGACGCCGCGCAGATCTACGAACGCAACATCCGCACGCTGCAGGCGCTGGGCCACGCCGGCTGGCAGCGCCTGCTGGCCGAAGACGACTGAACGTCTACCAGCGCGGCGGCAGCGTGCGCAGCAGCGCGATGCGGCCGTCGCGCTGCTCGATGTAGCCACCCTCGCCCAGGGTCTTGAAGACGCGGCTGACCATCTCGCGCGACGAGCCCACGCGCTCGGCGATGTCCTGCTGCGTCAGCTTGTCGGGCAGCACCGGCACGCCGTCGGCCCCGGGCCGCGCCAGCGTGCGCAGCAGCCGCGCGATGCGGCCGTACACGTCCTCCAGCGCCAGGCTCTTGACATGCTCGGTGCTGGCGCGCGCCAGGCGGATGAGCTTGTGGATCAGGTGCAGCGCGAAATCCGGCTGCGCGGCCAGGAATTCGCGCACCTCGGCGCCCGGCACCACGGCGCAGGTGGTGGGCTCCAGCGTCATCACCGAGGCCGAGCGCGGGCCGCCGTCCAGCGTCATCTCGCCGAAGTACTCGCCGGCGCACTGGGTGGCGTAGACAACCTCACGGCCGTCAGGCCCGGAACCGTAAGCCTTGACGCGGCCGCTGAGGATGATGAACAGTGCGTCGGAGCGGTCGTCCTCGGTCACCAGCACAGCCTGGGCCGGGTACGAGCGGACACCGCCGCGCTGGGCGATGTTGCGAAGCAGCTGGTCGCTGAGGACATCCGGAGTCGGGCGTGGGGGCGGCATGGGGGCACATCCTGCCACGGCCGCGGCGGGCCAGGCACCAAAGCACCCCCCGGCGCCTGCGCCGTACAATTCTTTGGGGTTTTCCCTAGGCATGCTTGTTGCAAGTCATGCCGAGAACAGATGGAAGAACCTATGCTGGCTCCCGGCCATACCGCTCACCAACCCTTCCGGATCACCGTGGACCGCCATTACCTGCATCCGCTGTTCAACCCGCGTTCGCTCGTCGTTTTTGCCGGCGACCCCGACGCCGAGGCGCCCACACGCGAGGCCCGCACCCTGCGCCAGGCCCTGGCCGCCAGCGGCTTTGCCGGCACCGTGACCTGGCTGGACATCGCCATGACCGGCACCTTGTCGGATTTGGCGAGTTCGCGCGCAGACCTGGCGCTGATCGCCCTGTCGCCCGACGACAGCGCCGCGGCGCTCGAGATCGTCGGCCGCATCCGCTGCCGCGCCGCGCTGCTGCTGACCTCGGGCATTCCGGTCGCGCGTTGCCAGGAACTGCACGAAACCGCGCGTCGCTACGGCGTCAACCTGCTCGGCCCCAACAGCCTGGGTCTGCAGCGACCGGCGCTCAAGCTCAACGCCAGTGCACTGGGCCCGCTGGCCGCGCCCGGTCCGCTGGCACTGGTGTCGCAATCTGGTGCACTCACCGCCGCCATGCTCGACTGGGCACGCCAACATGGCGTGGGCTTCTCCACCGTCATCTCGCTGGGCCCCAACACCGCGGTCGAGCTGCCACAGGTGCTGGACTACCTGAGCGCCGACGCCGGCACGCAAAGCATCCTGGTCTACATGGAAGGCATACGCCATTCGCGCCGCTTCATGAGCGCGCTGCGCGCCGCGGCCCATGCCAAGCCGGTGGTGGTGATGAAGTCCGGGCGCCAGGCCGCCGGCTCCAAGGTGGCGCTCACGCACTCGGCGGCCATCGTCGGCGCGGACGACGTCTTCGACGCTGCGCTGCGCCGCGCCGGCGTGGTGCGCGTGCGCCAGTTCACGCAGCTGTTCTCGGCCGCACAGTGCCTGGCTTCGCGTTTCCGGCCGGTGGGCGACAACCTGGCCATCGTCACCAACGGCGGCGGCCCGGCCGTGCTGGCCGCCGACTGGGCCGATGCGCTGGGCATCAAGGTGGTCAGCGTCGTTGACCTGGGCGAGGAAGCCGATGGCCCGGCCTACGTCAAGGCCATGGAAGACGCGGTGCAGGACCGCGGCACCGACGGCGTGCTGCTGATCCACGCGCCCAAGGCCGGCGGCGACGCCGAGGCGCTGGCGCGGGCCATTTGCGAGGCCTACCAACCGGCGTCCAAGCCGGTCATCGGCTGCTGGATGGGCGAAGCCAGCGTGCGCACGGCGCGCGAACTGCTGGTGGGGCGGCAGATGCCCGTGTTCCGCACGCCCGAGGCGGCGGTGGACGCCTTCCACAACATCGCCAGCTTCTACCGCAACCAGCGCCTGCTGCAGCAGACGCCACCACCGCTGTCCGACCTGGCGGAACCCGACACCGAAGGCGCGCGACTGCTCATCGAAGGTGTGCTGGCCGAGCGCCGCAAGGTGCTGACCGAAATGGAAAGCAAGGCGCTGCTGGCGGCCTTCCACATCCCGGTGACGCGCACCATGCTGGCGCGCAGCCCGAACGAGGCCATGCTCATCGCCAGCCAGTTGGGCTACCCGGTGGCGCTGAAGATCGACTCGCCCGACGTCGCGCACAAGAGCGACGTGCAGGGCGTCATCCTGGACGTGCACAACGCCACCCAGGTGCGCGATCGCTACAACGAGATGCTGCAGGCGGTGGCGCGGGCCCAGCCCGGGGCGCGCATCAATGGCGTCACGGTGCAGCCCATGGCCGGGCGTGGGCCCGAAGGCCAGCGCGGACGCGAGGTCTACGTGGGCCTGACCACCGACGAGGCCTTCGGCCCGGTGATCACCTTCGGCGCCGGCGGCACCATGATCGAGCTCATCGCCGACCGCGCGATGGAGCTGCCGCCGCTCAACCAGTTCCTGGCACGCCAGCTCATCGCGCGCGCACGTGCGGCCGAAATGCTGGGCGAATGGCGCGGCCAGCCGGCGGTCGACCACCAGGCGCTGGAACAGCTGCTGCTGCGCGTGAGCGAGATGGTCTGCGCACTGCCGCAACTGCGCGAGATGGACATCAACCCGGTCATCGTCGACGCCAACGGCGCGGTGGCGGTGGACGCGCGCATCGTCGTCGACAAGGCCACGCAGGCCCCCGGCAGCTACGCCCACCTGGCCATCCTGCCCTACCCCACCGGGCTGGAAAGCGAATGGCCGCTGGGCCCGCAGGCCGGCGGCGGCGTCTACACCATACGCCCCATCCACCCCGACGACGCCGACATGCTGCAGGCGCTGGTGCGCGGGCTGTCGGCCGAAAGCCGCTACTTCCGCTTTGCCAGCGTCATGCCCGAGCTGCCCGAGCGGCTGCTGGCGCGCTTCACGCTCATCGACTACGACCGCGAGATGGCCCTGGTGGCCATCGTGCGCGACCCGCCGGCACCGGGCGAAGACGCGGATGGCGGCCAGCAGCGCATCATCGGCGTCAGCCGCATCGTCACCAACCCCGACGGCGCGAGTTGCGAGTTCTCGTTGGTGGTGGCCGACGAGCTCAAGGGCCAGGGCATAGGCTCGCGCCTGATGCAGTCGATCATGGACGTGGCGCGCAGCAAGGGCCTGTCCGAGATCATGGGCCTGATCCTCACCAACAACGGGCCCATGCTCAAGCTGATGCACAGCCTGGACTTCCGCGTCGGCCCCTTCCCCGAGGACCCCGACTTCCGCATCGCCACGCGCCCGCTGTAGGGCGGCTGCGCGGCGCGCGGCCTCAGCGGTCGGCGCCCAGCACCTTGGGCACCGCGTTGGGCCGCAGGCGGAAGGCGTCGGGCATGCCCGAGCCCAGCAGCGGCCGCAGGTACATGCGGAAGGCATCGGTCACGTCGGTGCCGCTGTCGGCGATGAACTCGGGCTCCATCGTGCGCGTCTTGCCGGCCACGGCTTCCAGCGGCAGCAGGTCGTAGTCCACCGAATAGAAGCCGGTGCGCTTGATGGCCACCGAGCCATTGCGCTCGCCCCACATCGCGTACTGCACGGCCTTCTCGCCCACCTCGCGCGCCTCGCGCTGGTCGACATCGCTGACGCAGCCGACGAAGCTGCGCTGCAGGTAGCCGAAGGTGTCGCCGCGCACGCGCTTGATCTTGAGCTTGGCCTTGACCTCTTCGCACAGCAGGTCGGCCAGCATGCCCGAGCCGCTGAGCTGCACGTTGCCGTGGGCGTCGCGCTCCATGTCCCTGGCCAGGCGCGCCACGATGGGCTCGCCGGCGGCGTCGTGGATGCCTTCGCTCACGGCGATGACGCAGCGGCCGTGGCGCTCGTACATGCCTTTCACGTCGGCCAGGAACTTGTCGACGTCGAACACGCGCTCGGGCAGGTAGATGAGGTGCGGGCCATCGTCGGGGAACTTCTTGCCCAGGGCGCTGGCCGCCGTCAGGAAGCCGGCGTGGCGGCCCATCACCACGCCCACGTAGACGCCGGGCAGCGCGGCGTTGTCGAGGTTGGCGCCGGCAAAGGCCTGGGCCACGAAACGCGCCGCGCTGGGGAAGCCCGGCGTGTGGTCGTTGTGCACCAGGTCGTTGTCGATGGTCTTGGGGATGTGGATGCAGCGCAGCGGGTAGCCCGCCTTGGCGGCCTCTTGGGCAACGATGCGGATGGTGTCGCTGGAATCGTTGCCGCCGATGTTGAAGAAGTGCTCGATGCGGTGCGCCTTGAGCACCTTGAACATCTCCTGGCAATAGGCCAGGTCGGGCTTGTCGCGCGTGCTGCCCAGCGCTGCCGCCGGGGTGTTGGCCACCAGTTCCAGGTTGTGGCTGGTTTCCTGGGTGAGGTCGACGAAGTCCTCATTCACGATGCCGCGCACCCCGTGGCGCGCGCCGTAGACGCGGTGGATGCCCTGGTGCCGCCGCGCCTCGAGCACGACGCCCGCCAGGCTCTGGTTGATGACCGCGGTGGGGCCGCCACCCTGGGCGACGAGGATCTTGCCGGACGACATCGATGGCTCCTTGCGGGCCCGGTGGGCCCTGGATACCACTGCATCGTAGCCGCTGCCGGCTCACCCACAATCGGCGGCCCGCAACGAAGCCCACGCATGCACCGCACCATCTTCGACACCCCGGTGGTCAACACCCTGCTGCGGGCCGGCTCGCGCGCCTTCCTGCGCCTGAACGGCTGGACGCTGGAGGGCGCGCTGCCACCCGAGGCCACGCGCAGCGTGCTCATCGCCGCCCCGCACACCAGCAACTGGGACCTGCCCTACACGCTGATGGTGGCCTTCTGCCTGCGCCTGAACATCTACTGGATGGGCAAGGCCAGCATCTTCCGCTGGCCCTGGGGCCCGCTGATGCGCTGGCTGGGCGGTATCGCCGTCGACCGCAGCAAGAGCTCCAACCTGGTGGCGGCCTCGGCCGCGGCGCTGCGCGCAGCCGACGGCCCGCTGCAACTGGTGGTGCCGCCCGAGGGCACGCGCGGGCGCACGCGGCAGTGGAAGACCGGCTTCTACTACATCGCGCTGGAAGCCCGCGTGCCCATCGTCCTGGCCTACATGGACTACGAGCGCAAGCTCAGCGGCCTGGGCCCGGTGTTCACGCCCAGCGGCGATGTCGAGGCCGACATGGCTGCCATCAAGCGCTTCTACGCACCCTTCAAGGGGCGCCG
>JALHPY010000187.1 GCA_022842305.1 Rubrivivax sp. | reverse complement strand
GCCGCCGCCGGCGGCATCGGCGCCGGCACCTGCAGCGGCGCCCGTGGCGGCCTCGGCCCCCGAGGCCAAGCCCGTGGCCGCCGCGCCCGTGCCCGAGGAGCCGAGCTTCATCGATGCGCTGCTCGAAAATTCGCTGGCGCTGCCGGCTGCCGGCGTGCTGGTGGCCTTGCTGGCGGGCGTGGGCCTGTTCCGCCTGCGCGGGCGTTTCCGCAAGCAGGCCGGTGAGACCTCGTTCCTGGAAAGCCGGCTGCAGCCCGATTCATTCTTCGGCGCCAGCGGCGGTCAGCGCGTGGACACGCGCGAAGCCAGCGCCAGCACCACCGGCAACTCGTCGTCGATGAGCTATTCGCTGTCGCAGCTCGACGCCATCGGCGATGTCGACCCGGTCGCCGAGGCCGATGTCTACCTGGCCTACGGCCGCGACCTGCAGGCCGAAGAGATCCTCAAGGAGGCGATGCGCGCCACGCCCGAGCGCATGGCCATACGCTCCAAGCTGCTCGAGGTCTACGCCAAGCGGCGCGACAACAAGGGTTTCGAGCTGCTGGCTTCGCAGATGTTCAACCTGACGCGCGGCGAAGGCGAAGACTGGACCAAGGCGCAGGCCCTGGGCCTGACCATAGACCCCGAAAATCCGCTGTACCAGCCTGGCGGCCGCCCGGACGAGGTGCGCGGCAACGCCGGCCAGGTGGTCGAGCCCCTGGGTGCGTCCACCGTGCCCTACACCGCGCCGGTGGCGCCGCCAGCCTTCCAGCCGGCCAGCGATGCCACGCTTGACGAGGGCGCCAACGTCGACCTCGACCTCGATCTGCCCCTGCCCGACGGCCCGGTGCCGCCCACCGAAGCCACGCAGCGCATCACCACCGAAGCCGCGCTGGGCGGCGACTCCACGCTGGACTTCAGCATCGGCGAGGAAGACCCCAAGACCATTCCCGTCAAGCGCCGGCCGCCGCAAGAACTGGATGAAGTGCCGCCCACCGTGGCCCTGCCCAAGAAGCCGCCCTCCGACAGCCTGGACTTCGACCTGGGCGACCTGACCATCCCCAACACCACGCCCGCGCCGCCTACCCCTGCGCCCGCGGCCGAGACCTCGCTGGATTTCGGCGACTTCAGCATCGGATCGGCCGACATGCCGCTGGAAGAACCCACCCTGGCCGACAACGACCCGCTGGCGCGCAAGCTTGAGCTGGCCGAAGAGTTCCGCCAGATCGGTGACATGGAAGGCGCGCGCGACCTGCTCGAAGAAGTGGTGGGCAAGGCCGAGGGCTCGCTCAAGGCCAAGGCCCAGGGCATGCTCGACAAGCTTGGCTGAATCGGCCTCGCCCCAGCGCCTGGCGCTGGGCGTGGCCTACCGCGGCCAGCGCTACCACGGCTGGCAGTCGCAGCCCGACGGCCAGACGGTGCAGGATCGGCTGGAGGCCGCGCTCTCGGCCTTTGCCGACGAGCCGGTGGTCACGGTCTGCGCCGGCCGCACAGATTCCGGCGTGCACGCGCTCAACCAGGTGGTGCACCTCGATACGCGTCTGCACCGCGACCCCTTCTCGTGGGTGCGCGGCAGCAACCGCTACCTGCCTGACGACATCGCGCTGCAATGGTGCCGCCCTGTGGACGCTGGCTTCCACGCCCGCAACAGCGCGCGCGGCCGGCGCTACCGCCACCTGGTGCTCGAATCGCCGGTGCGGCCGGCGCTGGAGCAGGGTCAGGTGGGCTGGACCTTCCGCCCGCTGGACGGCGAGGCCATGCGCGCTGCCGCCGCGCTGCTGATCGGCGAGCACGACTTCAGCTCCTTCCGCGCCGCCGAGTGCCAGTCGCCCACCCCGGTGAAGACCTTGCGCGCGCTGCAGATCACGCAGCACGGTGCCTACTGGCGTTTCGACTTCGACGCCAATGCCTTCCTGCACCACATGGTGCGCAACCTGGTCGGCAGCTTGCTGGCCGTGGGCAGCGGGCGCCAGCCGCCGGGCTGGATGGCGGAGGTATTGGCCGCGCGTGACCGCAAGGTGGCCGCACCGACCTTCGGCGCCGAGGGGCTCTACTTCCTGGGGCCGTACTACGATGCCGCGTGGGCCATCCCCGAGCACGTGCCGGCCCACGACTGGTTGCCCTGAAGCCCTGACCCCATGACCCGCACCCGCATCAAGATCTGCGGCCTCACGCGCGAGGCCGATGTCGACGAGGCCATCGAGGCCGGCGCCGATGCCCTGGGCCTCGTGCTGTACGAGCGCAGCCCGCGCCACGTGCCGCTGGCGCGTGCGGCCGCACTGGCGCGGCGCCTGCCGCCTTTCGTGACGCCGGTGCTGCTGTTCGTCAACGCCACGCCGCAGCTGCTGCGCCAGGCCAGCGAGACCTTGCCGCAGGCGCTGCTGCAGTTTCACGGTGACGAGACGCCCGAACAATGCGCCGCCGCCGACCGCCCCTACCTGCGCGCCGCGCGCATGGCGCCGGGCCTCGATTTGCTAGACTTCGCCGCACGCCATGCCGGGGCCCAGGGCCTGCTGCTCGACACCCATGTCGAGGGCTATGGCGGCAGCGGGAAGGTCTTCGATTGGTCACTGATTCCACCCGACGTTCCCCTTCCGGTCGTTTTGTCTGGTGGGTTGAGTCCTGCCAACGTGATCGATGGGGTGCTCGCCGTCCGGCCCTGGGCCGTTGACGTGAGCTCCGGCGTGGAGTTGTCCAAGGGCCTGAAGAGCGGCCCGCTGATGCGCCGGTTCTGCAAGGCGGTGCGCGAAGCCGACGAACGGCTCGCCGCCCTCTAGGAAACCCAAGATGCTGAACTATGACCAACCCGATGCCCGCGGGCATTTCGGGCCCTACGGCGGTACCTTCGTCGCCGAAACCCTGATCCATGCGCTGCACGAACTGACCGACGCCTACGCCAGGTACCGCGACGACCCGGCCTTCGTGGCCGAGTACCGGCACGAGCTCAAGCACTTCGTCGGTCGGCCCAGCCCGGTGTACCACGCCGCGCGCCTGAGCCGCGAAATCGGCGGCGCGCAGATCCACCTCAAGCGCGAGGACCTCAACCACACCGGCGCGCACAAGATCAACAACACCATCGGCCAGGCGCTGCTGGCGCGGCGCATGGGCAAGCCGCGCGTCATCGCCGAAACCGGCGCCGGCCAGCACGGCGTGGCCACGGCCACCATCTGCGCGCGCTACGGCATGGAATGCGTGGTCTACATGGGGGCAGAGGACGTCAAGCGGCAAAGCCCCAACGTCTACCGCATGCACCTGCTGGGCGCCCGCGTGGTGCCGGTGGAAAGTGGCAGCAAGACGCTGAAAGACGCGCTGAACGAGGCGCTGCGCGACTGGGTCACCAACGTCGAGAACACCTTCTACATCATCGGCACCGTGGCCGGGCCGCACCCTTACCCGATGATGGTGCGCGACTTCCAGCGCGTCATCGGCGACGAATGCGTGGTGCAGATGCCTGAACAAATCGGCCGGCAGCCCGACGCCGTGATCGCCTGCGTGGGCGGCGGCAGCAACGCCATGGGCCTGTTCTACCCCTACATCCCCTTCGAGAACACGCGCCTGATCGGTGTCGAGGCCGCCGGCCTGGGCCTGGCCAGCGGCAAGCATTCGGCGTCGCTCACGGCCGGCAGCCCGGGCGTGCTGCACGGCAACCGCACCTACCTGCTGCAGGACGTGAACGGCCAGATCGCCGAGACGCACAGCATCTCGGCCGGCCTGGACTACCCCGGCGTGGGCCCCGAGCATGCGTACCTCAAGGACATCGGCCGCGCCGAGTACGTGACCATCACCGACGACGAGGCGCTGGCCGCCTTCCACCGCCTGTGCCGCACCGAAGGCATCATCCCGGCGCTGGAATCCAGCCACGCCGTGGCCTACGCGATGCAGTTGGCAGCCACGATGCGGCCCGACCAGCACCTGCTGGTCAACCTCAGCGGCCGCGGCGACAAGGACATCGGCACCGTGGCCGATCTGAGCGGCGCCGAGTTCTTCTGCCGCCCCTCGTGCAGCGGCCAGAAGGTCAAGCAATGAGCCGCATCCCCGCCGTCATGGCCGCGCTCAAGGCCAGGGGACGCCCGGCTCTGATCCCCTACGTCACCGCCGGCGACCCCTGGGCCGACCTCACGCCGGCCATCATGCAGGCGCTGGCCGACGGCGGCGCCGACATCATCGAGCTGGGCGTGCCCTTCTCCGACCCCATGGCCGACGGCCCGGTCATCCAGAAGGCCAGTGAGCGCGCACTCGCACGCGGCATCGGCGCAGCCCAGGTGCTGGACATGGTGCGTGTTTTCCGCCAGGGCAATGACCGCACGCCGGTGGTGCTGATGGGCTACGCCAACCCGGTGGAGCGCTACGACCAGCGCCTGGGCGAGGGCGCCTTCGTGCGCGACGCCGCCGCGGCCGGCGTGGACGGCCTGCTGGTGGTGGACTACCCGCCCGAGGAGTGCGAGGCCTTCGCCGCGCGCCTGAAGACGGCGGGCCTGGACCTGATCTTCCTGCTGGCACCCACCAGCACCGAGCAGCGCATGCAGCAGGTGGGGCGCATCGCCAGCGGCTATGTGTACTACGTGTCGCTCAAGGGCGTCACTGGCGCCGGCCACCTGGACACCGCGGCCGTGGCCGAGATGCTGCCGCGCATCCGCCGCCACGTCAGCGTGCCGGTGGGCGTGGGTTTCGGCATCCGCGACGCGGCCACGGCGCGCGCCGTGGGGGCGGTGGCAGACGCCGTGGTGATCGGCTCGCGCCTGATCCAGATTCTTGAAAGCCAGAAGCGCGACAATGCGCCCCTGGCCGCGCGCGCCTTCATGGCCGAGATGCGTGCCGCACTGGACACCTGAGGACCCACTGCATGAGCTGGCTAGAAAAACTGCTGCCGCCCAAGATCCAGCACACCGACCCGGCCGAGCGCCGCGTCGTGCCCGAGGGGCTGTGGATCAAATGCCCCTCGTGCGAGACGGTGCTTTACAAGACCGACCTGGAGCAGAACCTCAACGTCTGCCCCAAGTGCGACCACCACCACCGCATCGGCGCCCGCGCCCGCCTCGACGCCTTCCTCGACCCCGAAGGCCGTTGGGAGATCGGCCAGGAGGTGATGCCGGTCGACGCGCTCAAGTTCAAGGACAGCAAGAAGTACCCGCAGCGCCTGAAGGCCGCGCTCGAGGCCACCGGCGAGACCGACGCCATGGTGGTGGTGGGCGGCGCGGTGATGAGCGTGCCGGTGGTGGCCGCCTGCTTCGAATTCGAGTTCATGGGCGGCAGCATGGGCAGCGTGGTGGGCGAGCGCTTCGTGCGCGGCGTCGAGGCCGCGGTCGAGCAGAAGGTGCCCTTCGTCAGCTTCACGGCCACCGGCGGCGCGCGCATGCAGGAAGGCCTGCTGAGCCTGCTGCAGATGGCCAAGACCAACGCCGCGCTCACGCGCCTGGCCAAGGCGCGGCTGCCCTACATCAGCGTGCTGTGCGACCCCACCATGGGCGGCGTGTCGGCCAGCTTTGCCTTCGTCGGTGACGTGGTCATCGCCGAGCCCAAGGCGCTGATCGGCTTTGCCGGCCCGCGCGTGATCGAGAACACCGTGCGCGAGAAGCTGCCCGAAGGCTTCCAGCGCAGCGAATTCCTGCTCGGCACCGGCGCGCTGGACATGATCTGCGACCGCCGCCAGCTGCGCTCGCGCATCGCGCGCATGCTGGCCATGCTGCAGCGGCAAAGTGCGGATGCGGTAGCCTGAAGCCTTCTCACCTACTTTTCAGGCGGGCCGTTCGCGGCCCGTTCGCGTTTTGAGCACCCAACCTGCCACGCTCGAAGACTGGCTGGCCCATTGCGCGGCCATGCACCCCAAGACCATGGACCTGTCGCTGGAGCGCACGGTGGCCGTGTCGCACCGCCTGGGCATCCAGTTCACGGTGCCGGTGATCACCGTGGCCGGCACCAATGGCAAGGGCAGCACCTGCGCCATGATCGACAGCATCGCGCGCCACGCCGGCTACCGCGTGGGGCTGTACCAGAAGCCCGAGCTGGTGCACTTCACCGAACGCTGCCGCATCCACGGCGTGCCGGTGGCTGCCGAGCAGCTGCTGCCGCATTTCGCGGCGGTGGAGGCGGCGCGCGGTGACATCACGCTGACGCAGTTCGAGTTCACCACACTGGTTATCGTGCGGCTGCTGTCCATGGCGCCGCTGGACCTGATCATTCTCGAGGTCGGCCTGGGCGGGCGCTACGACTCGGTCAATGCCTTCGACACGGATTGCGCGGTGATCACCAGCATCGCGCTGGACCACACCGAATGGCTGGGCAACGACCGCGAAAGCATTGCGCTGGAAAAGGCACAGATCATGCGGCCCGGCCGCCCCTGCGTGGTGAGCGACCCGCTGCCGCCAGCCACGCTGCTGGACCATGCCCAGACCATCGGCGCAGACCTGCTGCTGCTGGGCCGCGATTTCAACCAGCGTGGTGACCGCCAGCAATGGAGCTGGAGCGGCGGCCCGCGCGTGGGCAACCGGCGCTACCACGGCATGTCCTACCCGGCGCTGCGCGGCGCCAACCAGCTGCTCAACGCCTCGGGCGCCATCGCCGCGCTGATCGCGCTGCGCGATCGCCTGCCCATCAACGCGCAGGCGGTGCGCACCGGGCTGGCGCTGGTGGAGCTGCCCGGCCGCTTCCAGATCGTGCCCGGGCAGCCGGCGCTGGTGCTGGACGTGGCGCACAACCCGCAGGCGGCGGGCGGGCTGGCGCTCAACCTCGACGCCATGGGCTTCTTCCCGCGCACGCACGCGGTCTTCGGCGTGATGCGCGACAAGGACATCGCCGGCCTGGTGCGCGCCATGCTGCCGCTGGTGGACCACTGGCACTGCTGCGACCTGCCGGTGGCGCGCGCGGCGCGTGCCGAAGACCTGGTCGCCCTGATTGCCGAACAGGCTGCGGCCCGGCCCGGCGGCGCGCCCACGCTGCACCCGCACGCCAACCCGGTGCTGGCGCTGCAGGCGGCGGCAGCCGCAGCCGACCCGGCCGATAGAATCGTGGTCTTCGGCTCCTTCCTCACCGTGGGGGGTGTGATGCGCGACGGTCTGCCCCGTCTTTCGGCACCCCACCTGGGCTGACGCGACCGGCCAGCCGTCACGTCCGGCCACCCGCCCGCACCCCCAGACCCTGCCCCGCCCAATCCACCCATGCGTTTGCCGTTCCTGCGTCCCCGTGAGCCGGCGCCCGGCCGGCCCCGGCCGGCCCCGGCCAGCGACGAACCCGCCGCCATCGCCCTCGCGCGTCGGCGTGCCCGCCAGCGTCTGCTGGGCGCGCTGGTGCTGCTGGTGATCGGCGTGCTGGTGTTCCCGCTGCTGTTCGAGACCCAGCCGCGGCCGTTGCCGCTGGACACGCCCGTGGTGCTGCAACGCGGCGAGCCGCCCGCGGCCCAGCCGGCGCCGCAGCGCGCCGCTCGCAGCCCCGTGCCTACGCTGCCGCCGGCCGATGCCGCCATCGAGGCCGGCCCGG
>JALHPY010000186.1 GCA_022842305.1 Rubrivivax sp. | reverse complement strand
ACTAGCACGGCCGCATGGTCCCTGCATTCGAGGGCTGGTAGTTCAGGCGGGAGTTTCGCGACTTGAACGAAGAGATCTGACCTGCCGCCTGACGCTTGGCGCAGCGCGGGCTGAGTGGTCTGGCGCAGGTGGGCGCCGTGCTGCGCAGGCGCTGCAGCCGGGTGGCCGCGAACTGCCAGCAACCGCAGCCGCGGAAGGGCAGAGTGGCTTGGACGATGATGCGAGCGCCGAACAGGAGTTCTCTTGACTTCGTTGATGCTCGAAGAAGCCCGTTCGGCGGCCGCGTGCGTGGCACGCCAGCTGGCCGCTGACGCCCCCGCCTATGCGGCGCTGGGCCGCACCTTGCGTCAGCAGCCGCCGACCGTGGCGCTGACGGTGGCGCGCGGCAGTTCCGACCACGCCGCGGCCTACCTGGGTTATCTCGTGATGTCGCGCATGGGGCGCATCGTGGCTTCGCTGCCGATGTCGCTGGTGACGCTGTACAAGTCACCGCTGCAGGCGCGGCAGACGTTGGCTGTGGCCATCTCGCAGTCGGGTCAGAGCCCCGATGTCGTCGAGCCCATCGGCTACTTCCGCGCCGGCGGCGCCACCACGGTGGCACTGGTCAACGACGCCGCGTCGCCGCTGGCCCGGGCGGCCGAGTGGGTGCTCCCGCTGCACGCCGGCCCGGAGCGCAGCGTTGCGGCCACCAAGAGTTTCATCGCCAGCCTGGTGGCTGGCGCGCGCCTCGTCGCGCACTGGCAGGACGACGCAGCTTTGCAAGCCGCACTGCAGGCCCTGCCCGAAGCGCTGCAACTGGCCGCGCGGATCGACTGGTCAGCCGCGCTCGACGTGCTGGTGCCGGCGCGTGCCGCCATGGTGGTGGCCCGCGGCCCTGGTTATGCCGTGGCCTGCGAAGCGGCGTTGAAGCTCAAGGAAACCTCGTCGCTGCAGGCCGAGGCCTTCAGCGGGGCCGAGATCCAGCATGGCCCGATGGCACTGATCGACCCGGGTTACCCGCTGCTGATCTTCGCCACACGCGGGCCGACTTTGGCTGGCCTTGTCGAGTTGGCCGCGGCGATGCGCCAACGCGGCGCGCGCGTGCTGCTGGCCGCACCCGACGACGTGCCCACGCGCGACCTCACGCTGCCCACCGCGCCCACGCCCGACCTCGACCCCATCGTTGCCGTGCAGGCCTTCTACGGTCTGGCTGCGCAGCTGGCGGTGGCGCGTGGCTACGACCCCGACCAGCCGCGCCACCTGCGCAAGGTGACGCGAACGCAGTAGGCGCCGGGTGCTACAGGCCGCGCGCGCGGTGCCTTCGCCCACACCCAACTCACTCGGCTGCCGGCTTGACGGGTGACCGGTCGCTGCTGGCCGCGCGCCCGAGCTGGCTGTCGACCAGCCTGGCGAGTCTGTCGGCAGCGCCGCGCACCGCCTGGTCCAGCGTCGCGGCTTCATCGGTGGCCGCAATGGGCTGGCGGCCCTCGAGCCGCACTTCCATGACGCAGCGCTTGTCGGTCCGGCCGCTCTTGCCACCGTTCTGGTCGCTCAGGTGGACTTCGACCCGCGTGACCTGGTCCTGGAAGCGCTGCAGAGCGCGTTCCACGGTGGCGCTGACGCGCGTGGACAGTGCCTCGCTGCCCTCGAAGTGGACATCGGTGTTGACCTGGATCTTCATGGCTGCTTCGTTCCGGTGGGGTTCAATGGCGATAGGTGGCGGCCAGCCCGGCGCTGCCCGGCATGCGATCTGCCGGCAGCACATGCACCCGGCCGCCCCTCTTGAGGACCAGTTCACCCAGGTCGTCAAGCAGGTCGTCGATGCGTGGGTTGGCCAGCTCGGCGGCGATGATGCGTCCACTGCTGTCGTCCAGATGGCCGGCGAGCTGGCGTTCGGCCTCGATCAGCAACATGGCCACGCGGCCCGCCGCGGCGGCCCGGGCCACGTCGGCCAGGTTGTCGCTTCCCAGGCCCTTGGCACGTGCTGCACCGAACTCGTCGACCCAGCGCGCCTGCTGCGCCAGGTACTGAGGCTCTACCGCCGCCCAAGCACGCTGGCGCAGCTGGTCCGGGCTCAAGGCGTCGGGGTTGACGTCGATGCCCGTATCCAGCAGCAGCGCGTTGTGGCTGACCTTGCGGAACAGGTGGTGGTGCTCCGGCAGCGCCGCCAGAATCATGGGCAGACCGGAGGGCTTGGAGTGGTGCTCGGTCACAGCCCGGTCGACGGCGCGGAAGAAGCGTTCGGCATCCTTGTCGACCTCGTCCTTCTTGCCACCCTGGCCGTGGTGCATGGGCGCACTGCCGCCGCCGATGCCGCCGTGGGAAGACACCGTGTGGTGCGGCTCGGTGAACTCGTCGCCCAGGGCGTCGGTGATGGTTTGCGGAACGCCGGGTGCGAGTTCGAGCTCTGCGATGGTCTCTCGATCGCCCTCGAACAGCCGTATCTTCTGCAGGCTCAGGCCCAGCACCTGGTAGCGGCCGGCGGACTGCAGCAGGCGACGCAGCGGCTTGGTGTGAAAACTGTCGGCCACCACGGCCAACTCGGCCACCGCGCGGGGCAGCACGAACACGCGGAACATGCCCGTACCACCGAGCACGGCCAGGCCGTCCTGCGTGTGGTTCCAGAAGACAGTGTCGTCTGCCAGTGCCTGAAACGGGGCCAGCAAGGCCTGAATCTGGGCCGCGCTGTACTGCTGACGCAGCGAGATCGACAGCGCTTCGATGCCATGGCGAAAGCGGATCGGGTCCTGCTGGTTCTCCGGGTGGCGGCGGTGGGTGGGCTGGTAGAGCGACAGGCAGGGCGGCGTTGCAAACGCCGTGAGTTCGGCCATTGCCTGGTGGTTGAGGGGATGGGTCATGCGGTCTCCGATTTGTCGGGAATGGGGTTCGGCCGGGCTTCGGCTCAGGTGGGGGCCCTTGTTCGTCATCTGGCCGAACGGCAACGAACCGATGGACTGTGTTCAGCAGCAAACGTTCGATGTAATCGAGCGTGTGATCGCCCAGCCGGTCCGCAAGCGCGCAACGGCTTCCGCTCACCCGGGGTCATGCGGTCGCTGTGCGTGGCAGGGCTGCAGAATGGCTGCGATGACGACTGCGTCCTGGACCGCGCGCCGATTCCGGAACAGCCCCTGCCTAGAGAAGCGGCGCACAGGGGGGCGTACTGAAGGTGAAGCACGGCGCGGCGCCACGGCGGCAGGGGTTTCCTGCAGCACCGCGACGGGCCTCGATGCGGGGGCTGCAGCGGCTTGCATCGATTCTGGGTCGGCCCGCAAGGGCAGAGGCGCTGCCAGCGCGTCGCCTTCCGGGTCGGCCTGCGCCTGCACGTCTGCGGCCTTGCGGCGCAACAGCTTGTACACAAGCTGCGCCAGCCAGACGGCCCCGAAGACGAAGGCGAAGACCAGTTCCTGGGGAAAATCGCGCATGGGATGCCCCGGCTACTTCTTCTGGCCGCCGGTGGCGTCGTCGCCCGTGCTGGCGATCTCTTCACGCATCGCGGTGTCGGCCTGCATGTTCTTCATGCGGTAGTAGTCCATGATGCCCAGGTTGCCGGCGCGGAAGGCCTCGGCCATGGCGCGCGGCACTTCGGCCTCGGCCTCCACCACGCGGGCGCGCATCTCCTGCTCCAGCGCCACGGCCATGGCGCGCCGCTCTTCGGCCTTGGCCTGGGCGATCTGCTTGTCGGCATTGGCCTGGTCGATCTGCAGCTTGGCGCCGATGTTCTCGCCCACGTCGACGTCGGCGATGTCGATCGACAGGATCTCGTAGGCCGTGCCAGCGTCCAGGCCCTTGGCCAGGATGTGCTTGGAGATGTGGTCGGGGTTCTCCAGCACGTCCTTGTGGCTCTTGGCCGAGCCGATGGTGCTGACCATGCCTTCGCCGACGCGCGCCATGATCGTCTCTTCGCCGGCGCCGCCCACCAGCCTGTCGATGTTGGTGCGCACCGTCACGCGAGACACCGCAATGAGCTGGATGCCATCCTTGGCCACGGCGGCGATGCGTGGGGTCTCGATGACCTTTGGCAGCACCGACATCTGCACCGCCTCCAGCACATTGCGCCCGGCCAGGTCGATGGCTGCCGCGCGCTTGAAGGGCAGCGGGATGTTCGCCTTGTCGGCCGAGATCATCGCGTTGACGACCCGGGTCACGTTGCCGCCGGCCAGAAAGTGCGCCTCCAGGTCATTGATCGACATCTCGATGCCGGCCTTGGCCGCGCTGATGCGCGCCGTGACGATGGTTGACGGCGGCACGCGCCGCAAGCGCATGGCGATCAGCGTGAACAGGCCCACATAGGCGCCGGAGGCCCAGGCCGCAATCCACAGCGGTATGGGCACCAGATAGAGCAGCACGGCCAGTGTGGCGACCACGGCCACCAGCAGGCCGACGCTGCCTGCAAGGCCTGACATCAGTTCGTTCATGGGTCATTCCTCATGCTGTGATTCGGTGGGGGCGGATGCGGGATGGGACGTCTGCCGCACGACGATGCGGTTGCCGTCGACGTGGATCACCTGGATGGGCGTGCCGCGCTCGATGAGCGCACCGTCGGACACCACGTCGACGCGCTCGCCCTCGATGTCGGCGATGCCCGCGGGCCGCAGCACCGAAGCGGCGTGACCGCGCTTGCCGATCCAGCGTTGATCGGACAGCGGCGCCGAGCCGTAGGCCGGGCCTGTGCCGAGGTTGGACTCCAGCACCATGCGGCGTGCAAAGGGCAGGCGCGGGAGCAAGCGCAGCAGCGCCAGGCCGGCCACCAGTGCGACCAGCAGGGCAGTGACGACACGCCCGACCGCTGCGACGACGAAGGCTGCCGTGTCGCCGGCCCCGGTCATGCTGAGCACGAGTGCCCCGAGCAGGGCTGCGATGCCCAGCGCCCCGGCCACGCCGAAGCCCGGGATGAAGAAGACTTCGGCAACCAGCAGTGCCAGCCCCGCAGCCGCCAGCAGCAGCTCTTCCCAGCCCGCCAGTTGCACCAGCCAGTGACCCCAGAAGAAGAGCCCCAGGCTGGCGATGCCGATCCCACCGGCGAGGCCGAAGCCGGGGGTTCGCAACTCGACCATGATGCCGAGCATGCCGACCGTGATCAGCAGCGAGCTCAGCACCGGGTGGGTAAGAAAGCGCACCAGCTGTTCGGCCCAGTGCGGTGCTGCCGAGCGAAGCTCTGCGCCCTCGAGCCCCAGCTTCGACAGCACGCCTTCCAGCGTGTCGGCCGAGAAGTCGGCGACCTTGTGCTTCAGCGCTTCCTCGGTCGTCAGCGTCAGCAGCTTGCCCTTGTCCGCGATGCCCGGCACTTCGACGTCGGCATCGACCATGGCCTCGGCCAGCAGCAGCGGGCGCTTGCGGGCCTCGGCCGTGGCGCGGAATTCCTTGCGCACGTACGACACCGTCTTCTCTTCCGCCGGCTTGGCCGCCGCGCCGGGTGCGCCGGTCTGCACCGGCGCTGCCGCGCCGATCGTGCTGCCGGTGGACATCACCAAGGTCTGCGTGGCCAGGCCGATCAGGGCGCCCGCGGAGATGGCGCGCTTGTTGACGAAGCCGACCGTGCGAAGCTTCGCGTTGAGCAAGGCATCGCGGATCTGCACCGCCGCATCGACGCGCCCGCCGAACGTGTCGATCTGAAGAATCACCGCCGCAGCGCCCACCTGGGTGGCTTCGTCGATGACGCGCTGGACGAAAGGCGCCAAGCCAAGGTCGATCACGCCTTCGATGGGCAATACATAGACGATCGGCTTCGCAGGCAGTGCTTGGGCCATAGCCAAGCGGGCGGCTTGAAACTGCAGACCCAACAGCCCAAGCGCTGCCAGCACGAGGCCGGCGAGGAACCTCAGCGTGCGCCGGGACATGTCACGCTCGGCGGCCGGCCAGCCGGCCCATGCAGCCGGCGGCCACCCTGTCTGCGTCGGCTCTCATCAGCTCTCCTGTCGGGTGTATGGGCCGTTGGGGTTGCCGCTTGTTGCGGCAACCGACGATCACCGGGTGGTCCGGCGAAAGCAGGTCGGGTCAAAGGCGAGCAGGGGACAAGCACAGCCACCGTCGGGATGTCAGCCGATGCGTCACGCCACTTGTAGCTCGCCGGTTTGGCCGCGTCTGTTCGGTGGCGCACCGGCTATTGCGACGGGGCCATTGTTCGCCGACGGGGAACCCGCGGGTGCCCAAGGCGCCCGAGGTGTTTGCGATGGCGACAATCCAGGCCATCCTGCGCGCCAACACCACGGCCAGTAGCCGACGGTGATGGCCGGCAGATCGCCGACGAAGAGGTGCTCGACTTCAGTGCCGGCTTCGACGCGATGGCACCCAAGGTGGCGCGCGGAGACTGACCTGGTCGGTTCGGCGCCGCACAGAGTGCAAGCCGCCCAGACGTTACCTTGGCGAACTGCCTACCCCAGGGTGCATGAATGTCGATACCTAGTTCTGCCGTCTACGAATACATCGTCCGAGAACTGGCGCCCGCCGAACATGAGCCGGACGAAGCCCCGATCACCATCGTCTGCGAACCGCTCGCGGGGTCGGGTGACGCCAGTGCACGCGGCACCTTGTCGATGCGCCTGAAGGCGGGCACCAGCCCCGAGGAAGCGCGTGCCATCGCGAGTACGCTTCAGGCGCGGGTCAAGGGGTTTTGCCACCTGGAGGCTTCGGGCGACGAAGCCGCATGAATAGGACAGTCGCTCTGCCGAACCCGGCATTTGTGGCGATGGCAGCACCCAGCAGCTAGAGCCTCGGGTTTGTCGACGTCAGCTCCCGTGCTCCTGCAGGCCGGCGGCACGCTGCCCCTGCACTGGGTCGGAGTGGGTGCAATCAGCGCGCGAGTCCAAGCCACGACTGTCCGTCAGATGCCGAACACAGGTGCTCAAAGCTTCGGAGACATCAGCGCGGCTGTGAAGCCGGCAGGCGCTGGCAGAGCGCGATGTTCGGCAGCACGCAAGTAGCGCGCTCCGGCAATGCTGCCCGTCACTAAGGTGTCGAGACGGCGCAATGCCCGCGAGGGCTGGTCGGCAATGCGGGTGATGTCCGTCGCGCCGCTTCCGCGCGCCGCTTCCGCGCGGCTGGTCCGCGTGGTGATCAGCGGCAGCAGGCCCCACCAGGGCGCGTCGCTTGTCGACTGTCTTCGCCATCGTACGAAACCGAACAGACGCTTCTTCGCACCTTGCCTACTGTCACGGAACTTGTGCAGGCGCCGTTCTTACGAGCCGCGCCACCCCGCGAATCTCACAGATCACGCAAGGATGACCATGGCACCCGACAAGGTCCACGAAGACCCTGCTGAGGGCGATTCCGCGCGGCGCCGCTATCCGCAGCAAAGGCCTCGCCAGCCCGCTCGAGTGAACGGCTTGGGCTCCACCCAACCAGTTGCACGCAAGGACTTCCCGGTGGTTTGCGTGGGCGGCTCGGCGGGCGGACTTGACGCCTACATCCGGCTGCTGAAATGTCTGCCGGTGGATCTGGGCGTGGCGGTTGTCATCGTCAATCACATCACCCGCTTTCCGACGCAACTCCACACGATCCT
>JALHPY010000185.1 GCA_022842305.1 Rubrivivax sp. | reverse complement strand
TCAGCGACACCGGCCAGCGCGCGTCGCGCGGCTCGGCCAGCGGTCGTGCGGCCGGCGCGACGAAGCGCGCGCGGCCGTCGGGCGTGGCGAAGCGGCCGTCTTCGTACAGGCGCGCGCGGCCGGCTGTGGCGCCTTCGGGGCAAGGCCATTGCTGCGGCTGGTCCAGCCGGGCGTAGCTGAGGCCGGTGATGTCGAGGTCACGCCCGCGCGTGCTGTCGCGGTGTTCGTTCCAGATGCTCTCGGGTGTGTCGTACGGAAAGAGCGTGCAGCCATCGGCGCGCCGCGCCGGCAGCCGTGCTTCCAGGCGCCGCGACACATCGACCGCGATGCGCCAGTCATCGCGCGTCTGGCCGGGTGCAGGAACGGCGGCGCGCACGCGGCTGATGCGGCGCTCGCTGTTGGTCACCGTGCCGGCCTTTTCGCCCCAGCTGCTGGCCGGCAGCAGCAGGTCGGCGTAGGCGGCGGTGGCCGTGTGGGCATAGGCCTCCTGCAGCACCACGAACTCGGCGCGCTGCAGCGCGCGCTGCACCAGGGCCTGGTCCGGCAGGCTTTGCGCGGGGTTCGTACAGACAATCCACAAGGCCTTGACGCGGCCGTCGGCCGCGGCCTGGAACAGCTCCACCGCGCTCAGCCCCGGCGTGGCCGGCACATCCGGCACGCCCCACAGCGCGGCCACCTCGGCGCGGTGCGCGGGGTCGGCCAGGTCGCGGTGCGCGCTCAGCTGGTTGGACAGCCCGCCGACCTCGCGCCCGCCCATCGCATTGGGCTGGCCGGTCAGCGACAAGGGCCCGGCGCCCGGCCGCCCGATCTGGCCCGTGGCCAAGTGCAGGTTGATGAGCGTGCTGTTCTTGTCGCTGCCACTGCTGCTCTGGTTGAGACCCTGGCAGTACAGCGACAAGGTGGGCGCGCGCGTGCCGTCGGCCTGCAGGCCGGCAAACCAGCGCGCGGCCTGCACGATGTCGGATTCCTTCAGCCCGCAAGTTTTGGCGGCCAATGCCGGGCTGACCTCGCGCACGCGGTCGCGCAATGCATCGAAGCCCTGTGTGTGGGCGGCGATGTACGCGGTGTCGACCAGACCTTCCCACAGCATCAGGTGCAGCAGCGCATGGTGCAGGATGACATCGGTACCGGGCAGCAGTTGCAGGTGCAGGTCGGCGGCGGCGGCCGTTTCTGTGCGGCGCGGGTCGGCGACGATGAGCCTTTGCGCCGGGTTGGCGCGGCGCGCGTCTTCCAGCCGGCGGAACAGCACCGGGTGCGCCCAGGCCATGTTGGAGCCGGTGACGAACAAAGTCTGCGCCAGCGGGATGTCGTCGTAGCAGGCCGGCGGTGCGTCGGCGCCCAGGCTTTGCTTGTAGCCGGCCACGGCGCTGCTCATGCACAGGCGCGAGTTGGTGTCGACGTTGTTGGTGCCCAGCAGCCCCTTGGCCAGCTTGTTGAAGACGTAGTAGTCCTCGGTGAGCAACTGGCCCGAGAGGTACAGGCCCACGGCGTCGGGGCCGTGGCGGGTGATGGTGTCGGCGAAGCGCTCTGCCACTTCGTCCAGCGCCGCGTCCCAGGCCACCGGCTGCAGCTCGCCACCGCGCGTGGCGCGGCGCAGCGGCTGCAGCGCGCGCACCTGGCGCGTGATGCCGGCGGCCGCCGTCAGGTGCAGGGTCTGGCCCTTGGTGCACAGGCGGCCGAAGTTGGCCGGGTGCTCGGGATCGCCGCGCACGCCGGTGATCTGCGCGCCCTGGTGCTCGATGACCACACCGCAGCCGACGCCGCAGTAGGGGCAGGTGGAACGCGTCTCGGCCACGGCGGCAGGCTTCAGGCAGCCGTCTTGGAGCAGGGGCCGGCGACCGGCGCCGGCAGGTCCAAACCCTTGCTCGCCAGTTCATCCGCGTCAAGCCAGACGCGCCCGCCTTCCACCTTGCAGGCAAAGGACGGCGTGCAGCCTTCATCCGGCGCACGCGCGCGGCCATCGGCCAGGTTGATGGTCCAGTTGTGCAGCGGGCAGGCCACGCCGTCGCCGAAGACGATTCCCTGGCTCAGCGGACCGCCCTTGTGGGGGCAGCGGTCCAGCAGCGCATACACACGCTCGTCAGCGGTGCGGAACAACGCCACCGGCAGCCCTTGCGCGCGGCTCACGCGGCGCGAGCCCAGCACGGGGATGTCCTCAACGCGGCAGACCGCCGTCCATTCAGTGCTGCTCATGCCGGCTCCTTCACGCCGTCGAACGCCGCCACGGGCTGGAACTGACGGATGTCCACGCGCGCCTGCTCGAACTCGAACCAGGGGTCGGGCTCGCCGTCCAGGCTGAACTGCAGCCGCTCCCACAGCGCGCGCCGACCCTCGGCGTCTTGCAGGATGCGCTGCTTGATCACGTCCAGGCCGACGCGGTGCACGTAATGCACGGTGCGCTCGAGGTACCAGCCTTCCTCGCGGTACAGCTGCAGGAACGCGCCGCTGTATTCCAGCACCTCGACTGCTGTCTTCACCTTCACCAGGAACTGCGCCACCTCGGTCTTGATGCCGCCGTTGCCGGCGACGTGGATCTCCCAGCCCGAATCGACGCCGATCACGCCCACGTCCTTGATGCCGGCCTCGGCGCAGTTGCGCGGGCAGCCGCTCACTGCCAGCTTGACCTTGTGCGGCGCGTACATGCGCCACAGCGCGCGTTCCAGGTCCTTGCCCATCTGCGTGCTGTCCTGCGTGCCGAAGCGGCACCACTCGCTGCCCACGCAGGTCTTCACCGTGCGCAGCGCCTTGGCGTAGGCGTGGCCGCTGGGCATGGCTATGTCCTTCCACACCGCGGGCAGGTCCTCTTTGCGCACGCCCAGCAGGTCGATACGCTGGCCGCCGGTGACCTTGACCGTCGGGATCTGGTACTTGTCCACCGCATCGGCGATGCGCCGCAGTTCGGCCGCCGTGGTCTCGCCGCCCCACATGCGCGGGATCACGCTGTAGCGGCCGTCCTTCTGGATGTTGGCGTGGCTGCGCTCGTTGATAGCGCGGCTTTGCGGGTCGTCCTGCGCCTCTTTGGGCCAGCTGCTCAGCAGGTAGTAGTTGAGCGCCGGGCGGCAGCTGGCGCAGCCATCGGGCGTGCGCCAGGCCAGGGTGCGCTGCACATCCGAGATGCTCAGCAGCTTCTGCGTGCGGATGGCCTCGCGCACGGCCTGGTGGCCCAGGTCGGTGCAGCCGCACATGGCCTTCATCCTGGGCGTGGCGCTGTAGTCGCCGCCGGCCGTGGCCATCAGCAGCTGTTCCACCAGCCCGGTGCAAGAGCCGCAGGAGCCGCTGGCCTTGGTGTGCTTGCGCACCTCGTCCAGCGTGAACAGGCCCTTCTCGCGGATGGCCTTGCAGATGCTGCCCTTGCTGACGCCGTTGCAGCCGCAGACCTCGTCGCTGTCGGCCATGGCCGCGGCGCGGCTGTGGCCCTGGTGGCCGACGTCACCGATGTTGCTTTCGCCGAACATCAGCTTGTCGCGGATGTCGGCGATGCGGCGGCCGTCGCGCAGCAGCTTGAAGTACCAGCTGCCGTCCACCGTGTCGCCGTACAGGCAGGCGCCCACCAACTGGTCGTCCTTGATCACCAGCTTCTTGTAGACGCCGCCCACGGCGTCGCTCATGACGATCTCCTCGAACCCCTCACCGCCCGTGAAGTTGCCGGCGCTGAAGAGGTCGATGCCGGTGACCTTGAGCTTGGTGCTGGTCTGGCTGCCGGTGTAGCGGCCGATGCCGAACTGCGCCAGGTGCGTGGCGCAGACCTTGCCCTGCTCGAACAGCGGCGCCACCAGGCCGTAGGCGATGCCGCGGTGCGCCGCGCATTCGCCCACCGAATAGATGCGCGGGTCGGTGATGGTCTGCAGCGTGTCGTTGACGACGACACCGCGGTTGCAGTGCAGGCCGCAGGATTCCGCCAACGTGGTGTTGGGGCGTATGCCGGCGGCCATGACCACCAGTTCGGCCGGGATCTCCTGGCCGTCCTTGAAGCGCAGCGCGCGCACGCGGCCGTCGGCATCGCCCAGCAGCGCCTCGGTCTGCGCGCCCAGCAGAAAGCGGATGCCGCGCGCCTCCAGCGATTGCTGCAGCAGCCGGGCCGCCACGTCGTCGAGCTGGCGCTCCATCAGCCAGGGCATGATGTGCACCACGGTCACCTGCATGCCGCGGCGCATCAGGCCATTGGCGGCTTCCAGCCCCAGCAGGCCGCCGCCGATGACCACGGCGTGCTTGTACCGGGCGGCCGCGTCGATCATGGCCTGGGTGTCGGCGATGTCGCGGTAGGCCAGCACGCCCTGCAGATCCTTGCCCGGCACCGGCAGGATGAAGGGGCTGGAGCCGGTGGCCAGCAGCAGGCGGTCATAGGCGGCTTGCGTGCCGTCCTCCGCATGCACTACGCGCTTCACACGGTCGATGCGCGCCACCTTCTTGCCGGTGTGCAGCGTGATGCCGTGCTGCGCGTACCAGTCCAGCGGGTTGAGCACGATCTCGTCCAGCGTCTGCTCGCCGGCCAGCACCGGCGACAGCAGGATGCGGTTGTAGTTGGGGTGGGGCTCGGCGCCGAAGACCGTGATCTCGTACAGATCGGGGGCGATCTTCAGCAGCTCTTCGAGCGTGCGCACGCCGGCCATGCCGTTGCCCACCAGCACCAGTTTCATCTTCTTCATGGGTTCCTCTCGCGCAGGCCTTGCGGCCGCGCCGGGGGTCACAGATACCAGGCGACGACCGCCACCACACGCCCGCCCTGCAGCACCGGCAGCGCCAGCACCGAGCGCAGGCCGGCCACGCCCGCGCCGGGCTCTCCCGCCAGCGCGCCGATGCGCGGAACGCCGCTGGCCAGGGCCTGGCCCAGCGCGCCCTGGCCGGACATCACGCGGTCCTCGAAGCGGCCGCCGTCCAGCGCGCCGGCCTGTTCGCAAAAGCCTTCGCGCCGCAGCAGGTAGCTGCCTGCGGGGTCGGGCAGCCAGGTCTCGAAGCGGCGCACGATGGGCGTGGCCAGCGCCGACAGGAAGGCCATCACCCAGTGCTGGCCGTCGGCCGTGCTGCAGGGGATGGCAAAGCCGCGGTTGATGCCCACCTTCTGCGCGCTGTCGGCACGCAGGAAGCGGCCGCCCTTGCCCAGATCCTGCATGAACACCGGCAGGCCCGACTCCCAGGCCAGGCCAGGCAGGCCCGTGCCCTTGCGGAAGGCGGTGCGGCGCGAGATGAACTCGAAGACTTCGGCGGTGCTGCCGTAGTGACCGTCCCGCAGCGTCATGTCGGGCGATTCGGCCGGGTCGTTGTGCCACAGCTCGATGGCGCCGGCCAGCGCCTGGCCGCTGCCGCAGAAGATCAACACCACGGCCTTGAGCCGCTCAGCGTCGAACACCGGCAGCGCGATGCCGCAGGTCAGGCCCTCGGCGTGCGCGGCCTGGGTGCGGCGGAAGACCGAGCCCGCGAACTTCTGCAGCACGATGGGATGGCCCGCTTCCCAGGCCTGGCCGGGCAGGCCCTCGCCGCGGCCGAAGCACATCTGGCCGCTGAGCGCACCGAAGCGCGGCGCGCTGCCGTAATGGCCGCCGCCCAGCACCAGCAGCGAGCCGTCGGCGTCGGGCTCCCAGACCTCGACCACGCGGATGAAGGTGTCGGTGCCGCTGCTCATGCGGCACGCTCGACGTGGCTGTGGCGCATGTACAGGAAGTCGATGACCTCCTTGCGGTACTGCACGTAGGCGCGGTCCTCGACCAGCTCGACGCGGTTGCGCGGGCGCGGCAGGTCCACGCGCAGCACCTCGCCGATGGTGGCGGCCGGGCCGTTGGTCATCATCACGATGCGGTCGGACAGCAGCACCGCCTCGTCCACGTCGTGCGTGACCATCATCACCGTGGCGCCGGTGGTGGCCACGATCTTGGTCAGCTCGTCCTGCAGCCGCGCCCGGGTCAGCGCGTCCAGCGCGCCGAAGGGCTCGTCCATCAGCAGCATCTTGGGCTCCATCGCCAGCGCCCGGGCGATGCCCACGCGCTGCTTCATGCCGCCCGAGATCTCATGCGGGCGCTTGGCCGCGGCCGGGCCCATGTTCACCAGCTCCAGCGCGGCCTGGGCGCGCGCGCGCAACTGCGGCTTGGTCTCCACGTCACCGAACACGCGTTCCACAGCCAGCAGCACGTTGTCCAGACAACTGAGCCAGGGCAGCAGCGAATGGTTCTGGAAGACCACGCCGCGGTCCGGGCCCGGGCCCTTGAGCTCGCGGTCCTCGAGCAGCAGCACGCCGGCGGTGGGCGTGGTCAGCCCGGCCACCAGATTGAGCAGCGTGGACTTGCCGCAGCCCGAGTGCCCGATGAGCGAGACGAATTCGCCGCGCTGCACCGTGAGCGAGATGTCGCGCAGGGCGACGAAGGGGCCGCGCCGCGTGGGGAAGGTCATGCCCACGTCGTTGATCTGCAGCATGGGCTTGTTGGCGGGCATGGTGCGCTCCTTCAGCTGTAGTCGAAGCGCCGCGCCACAGCCATCAGCATCCATTCGAGCAGCAGCCCGACGATGCCGATGACGAAGATGGCGATGATGATGTGCGCGACGTTGAGGTTGTTCCACTCGTCCCACACCCAGAAGCCGATGCCCACGCCGCCGGTCAGCATCTCGGCCGCCACGATCACCAGCCAGGCCGTGCCCACGCTCAGGCGCACACCGGTCAGCAGATAGGGCATGACCGAAGGCAGCAGGATGCGCGTGGCGATCTTCCATTCGCTGAGCTTGAGCACGCGCGCCACGTTCAGGTAGTCCTCGGGCACGCGCTGCACGCCCACCGCGGTGTTGATGACCATGGGCCAGATCGAGCAGATGAAGATGGTCCAGATGGCCGCGGGGTTGGCCGACTTGAAGACCAGCAGGCCGATGGGCAGCCAGGCCAGCGGCGACACCGGCTTGAGCAGGCTGATCAGCGGCGAGACCATGCGGTTCAGCAGCGCGAAGCGCCCGATCACAAAGCCCAGCGGGATGCCCACCAGCGCCGCCAGTCCGAAGCCCAGGCCCACGCGCTGCAGCGAGAACAGGATGTTCCAGCCGATGCCCTGGTCGTTGGGGCCGTTCTCGTAGAAGGGGTCGGCAAACAGCGCCACCGCCGCCTTGAAGGTGGCCGCGGGCGTGGGGAAGGCGCCGCCGTTCATCGTCAGCAGCGCCCACACGCCCACCAGCATGGCCATGCCGGCCAAGGGTGGGAGCACGCGGCCCAGCGGCGTGCGCCAGTCCAGCGGTTCGCGCGGCGGGCGTGCAGCTTGGGCTGGCGCCGCGCTGGTGGGCGCGGGCGTCGTGGCGCCGCGGACCGGCGCGGCGGCGGCTTCCAGCGGTGAATGAAAGACGGCACTGACCATGTCGTGGCTCCTGCTGTGGGCCGTGAGGGTCAGGCCGCCGTCGCGCCGGCACGCACCTTGAAGCCGTCGGCGTACTTGGCCGGCTCCTTGCCGTCCCAGACCACACCGTCCACCAGCTTGCTGCTGCGCAGTTCGCTCTTGGGCAGGCTCACCTTGGCGGCAGCGGCACCCTGCTTGTAGAGCTCGGTCTGGTTGATGGACCTGGCCACGGCCAGGTAGTCGGGGTGGTCCTTCAGCAAGCCCCAGCGCTTGTGCTGGGTGAGGAACCACATGCCGTCGCTCAGGTA
>JALHPY010000184.1 GCA_022842305.1 Rubrivivax sp. | reverse complement strand
TGGCCGCCGCGGTTGTAGCGCAGGTCGACGATGAGCGCGTCGCGGTCGGCTTCGGCGGCAAAGTAGCGGTGGAACTCGGCAAAGCCGGCCGACATCATGTCCGGCAGGTGGAAGTAGCCCACGCGCCCGGCGCTGGCCTGGTGCACCCAGGCGCGGTTGCGTTCGACCCATTCGCGGTAGCGCGCCGGGGTCTCGTCGGCCAGCGCCGTGAGCAGCACCTCGCGCGTGCTGCCCTGGGCGTCGGCCAGCGTCAGCGCCAGCTTGGCGCCGGCCTGGTGCACCAGCAGCGCCTGGGGCGGCTGCAACGCCGACACCGGCTGGCCGCCCACGGCCACGATGCGCTCGCCCGGCCGTGCCTGCACGCCCACGGCGTTGAGCGGCGAATCGGCCGTGGCGTCCCAGGCATCACCCTGCACCGTGCGCACGATCTCCCACCCGCCGTCGGCCGGCCGCAGCTCGGCCGCCAGGTGGCCCAGGGCAACGGCGGGCGGCTTGCGGTGGTCGCCGCCCATCTCGTAGGCGTGCGACGTACCCAGCTCGCCCTGCAGTTCCCAGATCAGGTCGGACAGCTCGCCGCGCGTGGCCACGCGCTCCAGCAGTGGCGTGTAGCGCGCCAGCATGGCTGGCCAGTCCACGCCCGACATGTCGGCCACCCAGAAGTGGTCGCGCTGCAGCCGCCAGACCTCGCGCAGGATCTGCGCCCATTCCTGCGGCGGGTCCACCGCCAGGCGCACGCGGCCCAGATCTATGAAGCCGCTCTTGCGCGAGGGCTTGTCGTCGGCCTCGGCCTTGTCGTCGGGCGGCTTGCTGGCGTCGATGGCGCGCAGCTTGTGGCCGGTGCGCAGCAGCAGGGTCTGGTGGTCGGCGGCGAGCACGAAGTCGTCGGCCTGCGCCGCCAGCGTGCGCAGCTCGCTGGTGGCGAAGTCGAAGACCTCCAGCCGGCCCGGCGATTCCTTGTGGCCGCCGCGGCCGTGTGCGCCGGCGATGGGCAGCGCGGTCCACACGACCTTGCCCCCGGCCACGCCGGCGATGCGGCCGAAGCGGCCCTCGGGCACCGGGAAGGCGGCGATGCGGCGCGCCAGGCCTTCGACATCGATGGCCGGCAGCGCGGCCTTCGGCTCGGCGCCGGCCTCGGGCTTGTCGGCCTTCATGCCGCGCGGCGCGGGCTCGAAGGGCGCCGGCCCGCCGGCCTGCAGCGCCACCAGGTAGGGCCGCGCGGCGCGCGGAAAGCTCAGCTCGAACTGCACCGCGTCGTAGACCGGGTCGAAGGTGCGCAGCGACAGGAAGTACAGGTAGCGGCCGCTGGGGTCGAAGGCCGGCGCCCAGTCGCGGAACTCGGCCTGCGTGGCCAACAGGCTTTGGCCGCTGGCCAGCTCGTGCAGCTTGATGGCCGTGTGGCGCAGGCTGGTGGCAAAGGTATAGGCCAGCCAGCCGCCGCAGGGCGACCAGGCCGGGTCCTCGATGCGCGCGTGCTCGCTGCGGTCGGCCAGGGTCAAGGTGCCCGTGTCGACATCGCCAATCCACAGCTCGTTGCGGTGGTTGCACAGCGCCACGCGCGTGCCCTGCGGTGCGGGGCGCAGCGCGGTGATGCGGCCCAGATCGGCCCAGGGCAGCACCTGCACGCCGCCGGGGCCCAGCAGTTCGATTCGCTCTTCGCCGCTGGCGTCGCTGGCGGCCACCAGGCGCTGGCCATCGGCCAGCCACTGCGCCAGCCGCCGCCGCGCCGGGGCGACGCCATGGCGCAGCACCGCGCCTTCCCACAGCGCCAGGGTGAAGACCTGGCCGCGCGCTTCCAGCGCCAGGCTGTGGCCGGCCGGGTGCAGGGCCAGGCCCTGGATGTGTTCGGCCGCCGGCACGAAACGCCGCGCCGCCTGGGTGCGCGCGCTGGGCACCTGGATATCGATGCGGCGCGTGCTGTCCTTGGCCGGGTCGTGCAACCACAACTCGGCGCCGCACTGGTAGACGATGCGCCGGCCGTCGCTGGCGGCGTGGCGCGCGTAGAAGTCGGCGTGGTCGCTGTGCCGGCGCAGGTCGCTGCCGTCGGGGCGGCACGAGTACAGGTTGCCGATGCCTTCGCCGTCGCCCACAAAGTACAGGCGCTCACCCACCCACATCGGGCTGCTCAGGTTGCCCTGCAGCTGCTGCAGGCGCGTGAAGGTGCCGCCGGCCTCGTCTTCCATCCACAGGTGGCCGGCGGTGCCGCCGCGGTAGCGCTTCCAGCGCGCCGGGTCGGCGGTGTTGCGGCCGATGACGCGGCGCCCGCCCGGGCCGAAGGCCAGGTGCTGCACCTGGCCCAGCGGCAGGCGTTCGGGCAGGCCGCCGTCGGGCGACACCGCAAAGGCGTGGCCGTTGCGGAAGAAGGGCTGGCCGTGGTTGCTGGTGAACAGGACGCGCCCGTCGGCCAGGAAGCCGCGCACCGCCAGCTCGCTGCCCAGCCAGGTGAGGCGGCGCGACGGGCCGCCCGTGGCCGGCATCAGCCAGACCTCGGCATGCTGCTCGTCGCGCCCGGTGTAGGCCAGCCACTGGCCGCAGGGCGACAGGCAGGGCGTGGCCGGCTCCGACAGGCCGGACGTCAGGCGCTGCGCCGTGCCGCCATCCACCGTGGCGCGCCAGAGGTCGTCGTCGGCCACGAAGACCACGGCGTCGCCCTGCAGCGTGGGCTGGCGCAGATAAGCGGGCAAGCAAGCGGGCAAGGGGGCGCTGGCGGGCATGGGGTGTCTCCTGGCGGGGGCAGCGCGGCCATGATCCCATGCAGGTGCGCGCCCAAACGGGCCCGGCATCCCCCATCAGTGGGATTCCCCCCGCAGGGGGATGGGCACCCCCCCGGAAGTGGGCAGATCATCGCGCGCAGCCTGCAGCCATGACCAAACCACTCAGAGGACGCCATGCGATTCGACGAATGCCATGAAGGCGACTACCGCATCTTCGTCGGTGCGCTCGAAGCGCCCCGGGGCGACGGCTACATTGCCGCGCTGGTGGTCAACCGCGTCCGCGGCGCCACCGGCCCGCGCCGTGAGGCCTTCCGCGACGACAGCCTGGCCTGCGGCTACCGCTGGCGCTCGGCCGACGAGGCCCTCCAGTACGCCCTGAACCGGGCGCGCGAACTCATCCGCTCGCGCTCGGAGATGCTGGCCTGCTGAGGCGCTAGAACAGCTCGGCCAGCCTCCGCGCGCAGGCGCTCCAGGAGCAGCGGGCCAGCAGATCCGCCCGGCCGGCGCGAAAGCGCTCGCCATCGGGCAGTTTTCCAGCCAGCGCTTCATCCATCAGGCGCAGCAGCTGCGCGGCATCGGGCTCGAGATGGTGGCCGGCGCCGGGCACGGCGCAGGCGGCGTTGGCCTGCGGCCGGCTGGCGATGAAGCGCGCCACGCGCTCGTCGCAGAAGTCGTCGGTGGCGCCGCCGGCCGTCACCAGCGCCGGCAGGCCGCAGGCGATGGCCTCGACCACCGGCAGGTTGAAGCCCTCGGCCCGGTAGGGCGAGACGTAGACATCGGCGGCGCCGTAGAGCAGCCGCATCTGCGCCAGCGTGAGGTTGCCGGAGACGATCTTGATCGATGCGGCAAGCTCCGAGATGTCGGCCTCTGGCGGCAGCGTGCCGACGTGCTCGCGCAGGCATTCGATGGCGCCGATGCCGTACAGGCCGCGGTCGTCCTTGAGCAGCAGCCGGGCATGCGGGTGATCACGGCGCAGTGCGGCAAAGGCCTGCAGCAGCAGGTCGATGCCCTTGTTCCAGGTCATCGCGCCCAGGTTCATGAACACGAAGTCCTCGTCACCCAGCCCCAGCTGGCGGCGCAGCGCCATGCGCTCGGCCGCGCTGGCGGGGAAGAACACCGCGCCGTCCACGCCATGCGGCACCACATGCACCTTGGGCGCGGGAAAGCCGAACTCGACCAGCTTGCTGCGCGCCCAGGTCGAGGGCACGACGAGCGCGTCCTCGCCGCTGCAGAAGGCGCCGATGTCGGCGTGCGCGCCCGCAAAGTGCTGCGGCGTGAGACCGTACTCGGCCGTCATGAAGACCAGGTGGCGATCGGCCGCCGCTGGCGACGGCGCGTAGGGGAAGCCGATGCGGTAGGCGCAGTCGAAGCGCTGGCCTGGATGCGGTGCGGGCAGGCGGTCCAGCGCCGCGGCCCAGGCAGCGGGCAGCCCGGCGCCATGCTGCGCCAGGTTCATGTGCGGCTGCGCGAAGGGCAGGTCGGCGTGCGCGATGGCGATGTCAGGCAGGCCCTGCAAGGCCAGCAGCTGGTACATGTTGACCAGGGCATACGAATGCGTGATGCCGCGACTGCCCTCCACCAGCAGCTGGCGCATCCCGTCTACTCCGCCAGCGCGGCCAGGCGCCGCGCGTGCAGGCCCTGCAACGTGTCCTCGAGCCCGCGCGTGAAGCGCGCGGTGTCGAACAGCGGGTGCGTGGCCCGGTTCGTCTGCAGCCGCGCCCGCGTCTGCGCGTTGAAGTCGGCATCGCTGGCCAGCCGCAGCGCCAGCGCCTCGTACTGCGCCACGTTCGCGGCCACCAGTTCGGGCAGGCCGATGGCGTGCAGCAGGCTGCCCGCCACGCGCGAAGGGAACGAGTCGCCGCTGAGCGTGACCACCGGCAGGCCGGCCGCCAATGCGTCGGCGGCCGTCGTGTGCGCGTTGTAGTTGAAGGTGTCGACGAAGACATCGGCCAGTCCGTAGCGCGCCAGGTGGTCCTCAATGCGCGGCAGCCGGTCGGCGAACACCAGGCGCTCGGGCGCCACGCCCTGAAGCGCGGCCTCGCGTTGCAGGTTGGCACGCGCCACGCCGGCGCCGCAGTTCAGCCACAGCACGCTGCCCGCTGCCTGCTGCAGCAGGCGCATCCAGCTGGCGAAGCTGCGCGGCTCGATCTTGTAGGCCTGGCCGAAGGCGCAGAAGACGGCCCCCGTTTCCGGCAGGCCGCACTGCGCACGCGTCGGCGTGGCCGCGCTGGCGCGCAGGCTGGCATCGGTGGGCAGGTAGCAGTCGGGCAGCCGGGCCACCGGCTCGGCATACAGGTGTTGCTGGTGTTCGGGGATGACGTGCCGGTCGGCCAGGATGGCGTCGAAGAAGCCGGTGCCCAGCGTGCCCGGGTGGCCGAGCCAGGTGATCTGCAGTGGCGCCGGGCGGTGGGCAAAGATCTCGATGCGCGCGTCGGTGGTGTAGCCGGCCAGGTCCACCAGGATGTCGACCTCCAGCTCGCGAATCAGCCTTGCGACGGTCGGCGAACTCAGCGCCGCGGCGTCGATGAAGCGGTCGAACGCGGCCTCGGCGCGCCGGCGCGGCGCGCTGTGGTCGTCGACGCCGACTGAGATGGCGATGGTCTCGAAGCGCTGGCGGTCGTGGTGTTCCCACACGCCGGCCATCAACTGGCACACCGGATGCTCGCCGAAGTCGGGCGAGACATAGGCCAGGCGCAAGCGCGCGTGGCCGTAGCGCTCGCCGCGCCACAGCGCGGCCTCGGGCAGGCCGTGGCGCACGGCGGCGTACAGGCGCGCGCAGCGCAGATGGTCTTCGGCGCGGTCGGACAGCGGCATCAGCGCCAGCGTCTTGCACACCGGCTTGCCGTCGGCCAGGCGCTGGACGATGCGCGCCGTGCCCGCCTCGTACCCGCTCCAGTCGCACAGACGCAATTGCTCATGGGCCAGCGCGCCCAGCGCCCAGGGATGGTCGGGGTCCAGCGCCACCAGCGCCTGCCAGCGTGCGATGGCGGCCCCACTGCGGCCCAGGCGCGCCAGCAGCGTGGCGCTGTTGGCCAGCGCCGCCAGGTGCCCGGGGTCCAGCTTCAGCACCTGCTCGAAGCGTTCCAGCGCCTGTTCGTGGCGCAGCATCTCGCTCAGCAGCACGCCGCTGTTCTGCCACGCCGAGACGAAATCCGGCTGCAGCTGGATGGCGCGCTCGTAGGCGGCCAGCGCGCGCGCGTCGTCGCCCACACCGCGCAGCGCAATGGCGTGCGCAAACCACAGCGGGGCGAAGCCCGGCGCGGCCTGGACGCCGGCCTCGGTGCGGGCCAGCGCCGCCTTGAACTGCTGGCGCTGCACGTGGATCTGCGCCAGCGTGTACAGCGCGTAGACGTCGCGCGCGTCCAGCTTGAGCAGCGCGCGCAGCCGCTCGGCCGCTTCTTCGCTGCGGCCGATCGCCATCAGCGCCATGGCGGCGTTGCGCAGGTTTGCCGCCGCCTTGGGCGTCGGCCGTTGTTTGAGCATCGTCTGGGCCATGGAGCGTGCGCCGCCGTGGCGCCTTGCCGGGATGTCCGACTCTAGGCAGCAGCGCCGGCGCCGGCGCGGCGAAATGCGGGGTTGGCCGGGCGCTGTTCCGCGACGCAGCGCCCGGCCGGGATAATTGGCTCAATGGCAGCGAGCAAGCGCGTGGTGGTGGGCCTGTCGGGCGGGGTGGATTCGGCCGTCAGCGCCTGGCTGCTGCAGCAGCAGGGGTATCAGGTCGTCGGCCTGTTCATGAAGAACTGGGAAGATGACGACCGACCCGCGGGGCCGGGTGACGACGGCAGCGCCTACTGCTCCAGCAACGCCGACTTCGTCGACGCCGCGGCCGTGGCCGACGTGATCGGCATCGAGATCGAGCACGTCAACTTCGCCGCCGAGTACAAGGACCGCGTCTTCGCCGAGTTCCTGCGCGAGTACGCCGCCGGCCGCACGCCCAACCCCGACGTGCTCTGCAACGCCGAGATCAAGTTCAAGGCCTTCCTGGACCACGCCATGCGCCTGGGCGCCGAGCACATCGCCACCGGCCACTACGCGCGAGTGCGTGAACGCGAGGGCCGCTTCGAGCTGCTCAAGGGCCTGGACCCGGCCAAGGACCAGAGCTACTTCCTGCACCGCCTGACGCAGGCGCAGCTGGCGCGCACGCTGTTCCCGGTGGGCGAGCTGGCCAAGACAGAGGTGCGGCGCATCGCCGCGCAGATCGGCCTGCCGGTGGCGGCCAAGAAGGATTCCACCGGCATCTGCTTCATCGGCGAGCGGCCCTTCCGCGCCTTCCTGCAGCGCTACCTGCACGACGAGCCCGGCCCCATGCTGGACGCGCAGGGGCGCGAAGTCGGCCGCCATGTCGGGCTGTCGTTCTACACGCTGGGCCAGCGCCAGGGCCTGGGCATCGGCGGGCGGCGTGACGGCGGCGGCGCCGACGGCCTGCACGCGCCCTGGTACGTGGCGCACAAGGACCTGGCGCACAACACCCTGCACGTGGTGCAGGGGCACGATCATCCCTGGCTGCAGTCCGGCTGGCTGGAGGCCGGCGACGCCAGCTGGGTGGCCGGCACGCCGCCGCTGCCCGGCGCGCTGGCGGCCAAGACGCGCTACCGCCAGGCCGACGCGCCCTGCACGCTGAGTTACGCTGACAGCGACCTGCGCCTGGACTTTGCCCAGCCGCAATGGGCCGTGACGCCCGGGCAGAGCGCGGTGCTGTACGACGGCGAGATCTGCCTGGGTGGCGGCTTCATCGCGCGCGCCCAGACGCCTGTGCCCCCGCAACCGCTGCCACCGCCCACCCGCCGCCGGCCGCGCGCCGCGCCCCTGACAAACAAACGCCCATGACGACCGAAGCCGCCACCCCCCGCCCGCGCCTGGCCGCCCTGGACCGCAGCGGTGCCGGCCCGGCGCGGCGCCGCCGCTG
>JALHPY010000183.1 GCA_022842305.1 Rubrivivax sp. | reverse complement strand
CCTGGTGCCGGCTTCAAGGGGGCGGCGCTGCGGGACATGTCCCTGGCGTCGCGCGCCTCGAGGTCGGCACGAAGGTCTGCGATGTTAGCCGGAATTCCCTTTGCAATCAATTGCTTATGGCGGCGCTCGGCGCGCTGCGCGGCGCTGGCGGTGAGGAAGATCTTGAGCGGCGCGCCCGGGAACACCACCGTGCCCATGTCGCGCCCGTCGGCCACCAGGCCGGGCAGGCGCGCAAACGACAGCTGCAGCGCATGCAAGGCCTGGCGCACCGCGGGCAGGGCGGCCACGCGAGAGGCCAGCAGGCCCGTGGCCTCGAGCCGCAGTTCGTCGCTGACCTCGCGTCCGCGCAGCCAGATGCGGCCGGCCTCATCGCCCTGGCCGAAGCGCAGGTCCAGGCCCGCCGCCAGGGCGGCCACCGCGGCCTCGTCGTCCGGCGCAATGCCGTCCCAGGAAGCGGCCAGCCCGGCGGCGCGGTACAGCGCGCCAGAGTCCAGCAGCTGCCAGCCCAGCACCGCGGCCACGCTGGCGGCCAGCGTGCCCTTGCCCGACGCGGTGGGGCCGTCGACGGTGATCACCGGCACGCTGCGCGCCCGGGCCACGCCGAACAGCGTCTCGAAGTATTCGGGGAAGGTCTTGCCCACGCAACGCGGGTCGAGGATGCGCAGGCTGCAGTCGCCCCCGGCCAGCGGGTTGAAGGCGGCCAGCGACAGGCACATGGCCATGCGGTGGTCGTCGTAGGTATGGATCACCGCCGGCTGCCACTGCCGCGGCGGCGCGACCTCGATGAAGTCGGCGCCCTCGGTCACCGTGGCGCCCACCTTGCGCAGTTCGCAGGCCATGGCGGCGATGCGGTCGGTTTCTTTCACGCGCCAGCTGGCGATGCCCGTCAGCCGCGTGGGCGTGTCGGCGTACAGCGCCATCACCGCCAGCGTCATGGCCGCGTCGGGGATGTGCTTGCAGTCCAGGCTGATGCCGGTCAGCGGCCAGCGCCCGCGCCGTACCTGCAGCCAACCCGGGCCGCCTTCCACCAGCGCGCCCATGGCGCGCGCGGCATCGACAAAGCGGATGTCGCCCTGGATGGAATCCAGACCCACGCCTTCGATGCGCAGCACGTCGGCGCCGGTGACGGCCAGCGCGCCCAGGGCGATGAAGTACGAGGCCGAAGAGGCGTCGCCCTCGACGTGGATGTCGCCCGGCGTGGCATAGCGGCTGCCCTGCGGGATGGTGAAGCGCTGCCAGCCCTCGCGCCGCACTTGGATGCCGAAGCGCGCCAGCAACGCGAGCGTGATCTCGATGTAGGGCTGCGAGATGAGCTCGCCCTCGACCTCGATCACCAGGTCGCGATCGCCCGCCACCAGCGGCAGCGCCATCAGCAGCGCCGTGAGGAACTGGCTGGAGACGTCGCCGCGCACGCGGATAGGTTGCTCGGTGGCAAGGTGGCCGCCGGCCACGCCACTCAAACGCAGCGGCGGGTAGCCGGGCTGGCCCAGGTCTTCGACCGTGCAGCCCAGCGGGCGCAGCGCGTCGACCAGGTCGCCGATGGGGCGCTCGTGCATGCGCGCCACGCCGCCCAGATCGAAGCGGCCGCCCTGCGTGGCTGCCAGCACCGCCAGCGCTGCGGCCAGCGGGCGCATGGCCGTGCCGGCGTTGCCCAGGAACAAGTTGGCCTCGTGCACCGCCAGCCGCCCACCCAGGCCGGTGACGCGCAGCACGGCGCCATCGCGCGCCAGGCCGCAGCCCAGGGCGCGCAGCGCGTCCAGCATCACGCGCGTGTCGTCGCTGTCCAGCAGGTCGTGCACGGCGGTCGTGCCGGTGGCCAGACCGGCCAGCAACAGCACGCGGTTGGAGATGCTCTTGGAGCCGGGCAGCCGCACCGTGCCGGCGGCGCTGATCAGGGGCGGGATGTCGAGCCGGGGGATGTCGTACATGCGTGCGCGGCCGGCTCAGGCCTTGCCCGTGCCCGGCGCGCTGCCCGGCACGCGCGGCGCGCTCATCTGCCAGTTGGAGCGGCCTTCCGCGGGCAGCCGGATCAGGCCCTCCAGCGCGTCGGCATTGCCCTCGCGGATGACGTGCTCAAGCGCATCCAGCGCCTGGCGGAAGCGCGTCGACTGCTTGAGCAGCTCTTCGCGGTTGGCCACCAGGATGTCGCGCCAGGTCTCGGGGTTGCTGGCCGCGATGCGCGTGAAATCGCGAAAGCCGGGGCCGGCCAGCGACAGGTAGTCACGCCCGGCCGGCTGGTTGACCACCGAGCTGAAATAGGCAAAGGCCAGCAGGTGCGGCAGGTGGCTCACGGCGGCAAAGGCGGCGTCGTGGTTCTCGGGCGTCATCTTCAGCACCTGCGAGCCGATGGCCGACCAGACATCGGTGGCCTTCTGCACCATCTCGGGCAGGGTCTGCGCCAGCGGCGTGATGATCACCTGGCGGCCGGCATAGAGCGCGGGGTCGGCGTTCTGGATGCCCGAGACCTCCTTGCCGGCGATGGGGTGCGCAGGGACGAAGGAGCCGATGCGTTCGCGCAGCACGCGCCGCGCCGCGTCGACCACGTCGCGCTTGGTGCTGCCCACGTCCATCACCAGCACGCCGGGTTCGACCAGGTGGCGGATGGCCTTGAGCGTGGTTTCGGTGGCGGCCACCGGCACGGCGATGAGCACGATGTCCGAGCCCGACACCGCCAGCAACGCCGATTCGGCGATGACGTCGATCACCCCCAGCTTCTTGGCGCGCTCGGTGGTGGACGGCGACTTGCTGTAGCCCATGACGCGCTTGACCAGCCCGGCCCGTTTGAGCGCCAGCGCGAAGCTGCCGCCCATGAGGCCGCAGCCGATGACGCCGAGTTGGGTGAACATGTTCGGTCGGCTCAGTGAACGTCGATGGGGTAGGTGCCCAGGATCTTGAAGAAGGCGCAGGCGTTGCGCAGCTCGGTCAGCGCAGCCGCCACGCGCGGCTCGTCGGGGTGGCCTTCGACGTCGATGTAGAAGTAGTACTCCCATTGGCCCGAGCGCGCCGGGCGCGACTCGAAGCGGCTCATCGACACGCCATGGTTCTTGAGCGGCACCAGCATGTCGTGCACCGCGCCCGGGCGGTTGGTCACCGAGACCACCAGGCCGGTGCAGTCGTGGCCCGAGGCCTTGGGCGCCGGGTGGCGATCGGGGTGGGTGACGATGGCGAAGCGCGTGCGGTTGTGCGCGTCATCCTGGATCGCCGGGGCCACCACGTGCAGGCCGTATTCGCTGCCGGCGCGCACGCTGGCGATGGCCGCCAGCGTGGGGTCCAGACTGGCCAGGCGCGCGCCTTCGGCGTTGCTGGCCACCGGGCGCCGCTCGCAATCAGGCAGGTGGTGGCTGAGCCAGCGGTGGCATTGCGCCAGCGCCTGCGGATGCGCGCACACGGCGGCCACCCCCTGGGCGCTGTCGATGCGGCGCAGCAGGTTCTGGCGCACGATCAGGCTGGTCTCGCCGATGATGAACAGCGGCGTGGTCAGGAACAGGTCGAGCGATCGCGCCACCACGCCTTCGGTGGAGTTCTCGACCGGCACCACGCCGAAGTCGGCCGCGCCCGAGGTGGTGGCGTGCATCACCTCGTCGATGCTGGCGCAGGGCACGCGCACGATCGAGCTGCCGAAGAAGCCCAGCGCCGCCTCTTCGCTGAAGGTGCCGGCCGGACCCAGGAAGGCCACGCGCGTGGGGGTTTCGAGCGCGCGGCAGGCCGACATGATTTCGCGCCAGATGGGCGCCACGCTGGCGGTCACCAGCGGCCCGGGGTTGGCCGCCTTCAGGCCGTCGATCACCTGCGCCTCGCGCTCGGGGCGGAAGACCACCGAGCCCTGGCGCTTCTTGATCTCGCCCACCGTCAGCGCCAGGTCGGCGCGGCGGTTGAGCAGCGCCAGCAGTTCGCGGTCGACCGCGTCGATGCTCTGACGCAGGGCCAGCAGTTCGGGGTCGACGGTGGCGTCGGGGCTTGACATCCTCAAGCGGCGCGCGCCGGCCTACTTCTTGGCGGCCGACGCCGCAGGCGCCGGTGGCTGCAGGCCCAGGCGCTTGACGATGGACTGGTCCAGCGCACGCAGCTTGGGTTCGATGCTGGCGCGGGTGTCGGCCACGAGCTTGTCGCCCAGCAGCTTCTGCATGTCGGGCGCCAGGCTCTGGAACTTCTTGTTGACCGGCGATTCGAGGATGGCGATGAGCTGCTTGAGCTCTTCCTCGCTCATCTTCTCTTCGAGCAGCGTGCCCACCGTCGAAGGCGCGGCCTTCACGGCGCTGGCACTCATGATGGGCGCCACTTCGTCGGCGTACTTGCGCAGGTCGGCCTCGATGTCGCGCGCCACGGCCTCGCGGCGCTCGGCGGGTACGGTCTGCAACGCCAGGTTGGCGCGCTGCATCAGGTTCAGCGCCGGGGCGGTGGCCAGCTGGCGCGCCATGGCCTCGATGCCGGGCTGCTGCAGCTGCAGCACCTTGGCCACCAGGGCCTTCTTGCTCGTGGGAGCCTGCGCATGCGCCAGTGCGGACAGTGCCAGCAGGGTCGCCAGGACGGCGGTCTTGAACATCAGTTTCCTTCGACGCCGGGTTCGCCGGCAGGGTTGTCTTCACCTTCGGCTGGCGCGTCGTTCTCCACGATGCGCTGCAGGCCCGAAAGTTTGGTGCCATTGTCCAAGGCGATGAGCGTGACGCCCTGGGTGGCGCGTCCGAGCTCGCGGATTTCGCTGACGCGCGTGCGAACCAGCACGCCCTTGTCGGTGATGAGCATGATCTCGTCGGCCGGCCGCACCAGCGTGGCGGCCACGACGCGGCCGTTGCGCTCGGATTGCTGGATGGCGATCATGCCCTTGGTGCCGCGGCCGTGGCGCGTGTACTCGGCGATGTTGGTGCGCTTGCCGTAGCCGTTCTCGGTGGCGGTGAGCACGCTCTGCGTCTCGTCTTCGGCCACCAGCATGGCGATGACGCGCTGGCCGTCGTCCAGCGCCATGCCGCGCACGCCGCGCGCGGTGCGGCCCATGGGGCGCACGTCGTCTTCGTCGAAGCGCACGGCCTTGCCGCCGTCGCTGAACAGCATCACGTCGTGGTGGCCGTCGGTGAGCGCCGCGCCGATGAGGTGGTCGCCCTCGTCCAGGTCCACGGCGATGATGCCGGCCTTGCGCGGGTTGCTGAACTCGTCCAGCGAGGTCTTCTTGACCGTGCCCAGGGCCGTGGACATGAACACGTAGTGGTCGGCCGGGAAGCTGCGCGTCTCGCCGGTGAGCGGCAGCACCACGGTGATCTTCTCGCCGGCCTGCAGCGGGAACATGTTGACGATGGGCTTGCCGCGGCTGGCGCGTCCGCCCTGCGGCACTTCCCAGACCTTGACCCAGTAGACGCGGCCGCGGTCGCTGAAGCACAGGATCCAGTCGTGCGTGTTGGCGATGAAGAGCTGGTCTATCCAGTCGTCTTCCTTGGTCTGCGTGGCCTGCTTGCCGCGGCCGCCGCGGCGTTGCGCGCGGTACTCGGCCAGCGGCTGGCTCTTGATGTAGCCGGTGTGGCTGAGCGTGACCACCATGTCGGCCGGGGTGATCAGGTCTTCGGTGCCCAGTTCGAGCGCGTTGCGCTCGATCACGCTGCGGCGCGCGCCCAGCTTGGTCTGGCCGAACTCCAGCTTCAGCGCACCCAGCTCGTCGCTGATGATGGCGCTGACGCGTTCGGGTCGGGCCAGGATGTCCAGCAGGTCGGCAATCTCGCTCATCACCTCGCGGTACTCGCCGATGATCTTGTCCTGCTCCAGCCCGGTCAGGCGCTGCAGGCGCATCTGCAGGATTTCCTGCGCCTGCTCGTCGCTGAGGCGGTACAGGCCGTCGGGCTGCAGGCCGTAGCTGGCGGGCAGGCCCTCGGGGCGGTAGGCGGCGCGGCCGCCGGGTGTGCTGTCTTCGGCACGCGCCAGCATCTCGCGCACCATCGACGAATCCCAGGCCTTGCTCATCAGCGCGGCCTTGGCCACCGGCGGCGTGGGGCTGGACTTGATGGTCTCGATGAACTCGTCGATGTTGGCCAGCGCCACCGCCAGGCCTTCGAGCACGTGGCCGCGTTCGCGCGCCTTGCGCAGCTGATAGACGGTGCGCCGCGTCACGACCTCGCGCCGGTGGTCGAGGAAGATCTCGATCAGCTGCTTGATGTTGCACAGCCGCGGCTGGCCATCGATCAGCGCCACCATGTTGATGCCGAAGGTGTCCTGCAGCTGCGTCTGCTTGTACAGGTTGTTGAGCACCACCTCGGGCACTTCGCCGCGCTTGAGTTCGATCACCACGCGCATGCCGGACTTGTCGCTCTCATCCTGGATGTGGCTGATGCCGTCGATCTTCTTGTCGTGCACCAGCTCGGCGATGCGCTCGAGCAGCGTCTTCTTGTTCACCTGGTAGGGGATCTCGTCGACGATGATCGACTGGCGCTGGCCGCGGTCGATGTCCTCGAAGTGGCACTTGGCCCGCATGATCACCTTGCCGCGGCCGGTGCGGTAGCCCTCGCGCACGCCGTTCAGGCCGTAGATGATGCCGGCGGTGGGAAAGTCGGGCGCCGGGATGATCTCCATCAGTTCGTCGATGCCGGCGTCGGGGTTCTTCAGCAGGTGCAGGCAGGCGTCGACGACCTCATTCAGGTTGTGCGGCGGGATGTTGGTGGCCATGCCCACGGCGATGCCGGCACTGCCGTTGACCAGCAGGTTGGGCAGCCGCGTGGGCAGCACCGTCGGTTCTTTCTCGCTGCCGTCGTAGTTGGGCGCGAAGTCGACGGTTTCCTTGTCGATGTCCTCGAGCATCTCGTGCGCGATCTTCGACAGGCGGATCTCGGTGTAGCGCATGGCCGCGGCGTTGTCGCCGTCGACGCTGCCGAAGTTGCCCTGGCCGTCCACCAGCATGTGGCGCAGGCTGAAGTCCTGCGCCATGCGCACGATGGTGTCGTAGACCGCGGTGTCACCGTGCGGGTGGTACTTGCCGATGACGTCGCCGACGATGCGCGCGCTCTTCTTGTAGGGCCGGTTCCAGTGGTTGGACAGCTCGTGCATGGCGAACAGCACGCGCCGGTGCACCGGCTTCAAGCCGTCGCGCGCATCCGGCAGGGCGCGTCCGACGATCACGCTCATGGCGTAATCGAGGTAGGAACGCCGCATCTCCTCTTCGAGGCTGACGGCGATGGTTTCCTTGGCGAACGAGGTCATGCGGCGGGGGGCGTGTGTTGGAGCGCGGGCCGGCAGGAGTGCAGCACGACGGCGCGGATTCTACGGGCGCGGCGCCTGTCGCGGCAGCGCAACAGCGCGGGTGGCCCAACGGGCGCTGACATCCAAAATTCGGGGCTGGCAACGCCGTATGGCACAATCGTAGGGTGTTGGTAAGTCTGCGCAATCGTGCGGATTTACTCGGACCATACGTCGAAATTTCAAATTGTCGTTTTGGACCTTACGCAGGTTGTTCTGCGGCTTTTCTCGAGAGGAGAATCATGAAGAAATTGAATAAGGTGGCGATGCTGTTCGTGGCATCTGCTGCTCTGGCGGCTCCGATCGCTTCGTTTGCTGCTGCCCATGGTGGCATGGCTGCCAAGTCGGTCGACAACTGGCGCGCCACCGATGGCACGGTGTGGAAGAACGGTACCAACGAACTCTGCTGGCGTGACGCCGGTTGGACCCCGGCCACGGCCAGCGATCAGTGCGATGGCGCCATCAAGCCGCCGCCCCCGCCCGCCCCGGCCCCGGCGCCGCGCGTGGCTCCCCCGCCGCCCCCGCCCC
>JALHPY010000182.1 GCA_022842305.1 Rubrivivax sp. | reverse complement strand
CGCGCCGCGTCGGCGTCCAGCCCCTTGCCCTGCGACACCGACAGGCTGCGCGCATTCGGGCGGCAGGCCTGGAACACCGGGATGCCGATGTGGTCCAGCCCGGTGACGTTGGCCACGCGGGTGATGCCCATGGCCGGCAGCCAGGGCTTGATGCGCGCCAGCGTCTGGGCCGGCGACACCGTGCGGTGGGTTCCCGAACGATAGGCCTTGAGCGTGCCGCCTGCGGGCGCGAACGCCATCGCCGTTCAGGCCGCGGGCGGCGGGCCGAAGCGCTGCTTCGGCTTGTCGGCGCGCTGGTACAGCGGCTGCACCTTGGGCAGCTTGGCCTGGATGTCGCGGATGCGCGTGGTGCCCGAGGGGTGGGTGGACATCCACTGCGGCGGCGCGCCCTTGTTGGCGGCCAGCATCTTCTGCCACAACGTGACGCCGGCACCGGGGTCGTAGCCGGCGCGCGCCGACAGGTCCAGGCCGACGATGTCGGCCTCGGATTCGTCTTCGCGGCCGAACTTGAGCGTGAGCAGCTGGCCGCCCATGTCAGCCGCCATGCGCCCGGCACCGCCCAGGCCGAACAGCGCCGCGCCCAGCTCGATGGCGCCACGCGTGGCCATGGTCTTGCCCATGCGTTCGCGCGCGTGTTCGCGCAGCGCATGCGCCACCTCGTGCCCCATGATGGAAGCCACCTCGTCGTCGCTGAGCTGCAGCTTCTGCAGGATGCCGCTGTAGAAGGCGATCTTGCCGCCGGGCATGCAGAAGGCGTTGACCTGCGGGTCGATGAGCAGGTTGACCGACCATTCCCAGTCACGCGCGCGGTGGTTCCAGGGCGCGGCAAAGGGGATGATGCGGCGCGCAATGGCGCGCAGGCGCAGCACCTGCGGGTGGTCGGCCGGCGCCAGCTGGCCCTTGGCCGCGGCCTGCTGCGCCATCTGCACGTACTGCTGCGTGGCGGCGGCCTCGACCTGATCGGCCGGCACCAGCTTGGTGAAGCGCGAGGCCTTGCCCACGTCGCCCTGAACGCCCTCTTGCGGCTGTGCCTGCGCCAGCGCCGGCCCGGCCAGGGCCAGCGCGCCGCCGCCGGCCAGCAGCGCGGTGAACAGGCGCCGCCCGTGCAGTGCGCACAGGCAGCCGCCGGGATGGGCCAGTTCGGGTATGGGCAGGGTCATGGGGACTTGTGAGTGCTGGGGCGCGCGGCAGTTCCGATCAATTCTAGGTAGCCGGCGCTACGAGGGCTCGCGCCGGCGCCGCCAGACGTCGGCAAAGGCCCTGAGCTTGGCCAGCGCGGGCACGTGTTCCTCGGACAGCACGTCCAGGAAGTCCGACAGGCGCTTGCTCTTGGCCATGGTGTAGATCGTCAGCGCCGCGCTGGCCAGCGCCACCGCGGTGAAGGTGGCCAGCCGGCGCCACAGTGGCGCGTCGGCCTCGGCCAGCAGGTTCATGCCCAGGAAGCCGGTGGTCACGGTGCCGATCAGGCCGAAGATGGTGACCACCGTCAGCCGCACCACGGTGTTGGCCTGGCGGCGCAGGCTGTCGGCGTCGAGGTAGTCGCTCATGTCGGCGATGCGCTGCTTCACATCGATGTACAGCGGGTCCAGGCCCAGCTGGTCGGCCGTCAGGCGGAACAGCGCGCGCGCCTGCGCCTGCTCGGCCACCTCGTGGAACCAGTAGCGGTGGGTGAAGCGCAGAAAGCCCTCGAAGCTGGCGCGGATGGCGCGCTTGAAGCGGCGCACGCTGTCGGCGTCGCGCACCTTCAGGCGCTTGAGCGCCTCGACCAGGCGGTCGCTGAACATCATCAGCGCCGCCTTCTGGAAGTGGGCGATGAGGAAGATGATGAAGTGCTCGTGGCGGAACTGCGCCAGCACGCCGCGCTCGGCGCAGCGGAAGAAGTGCGCGTCGGCGCGACCCACCACCACCAGCGCGTGGCCGCAGCACAGGTAGCGCGTGTCCGGCGCCGGGCCCTGCGGCGACCAATAGCGGTCATAGCAGTGGCGCGCCTCGAAGTCGGCCAGGTGCTGCTCGGCAAAGGGCAGCGCCACGTCGGCGCGCGCGCCCGTCACCAGGCCCAGGCGCACCCAGTCGCCGCGCGCCAGCGCGCGCGGGTCGTCCAGCGCCAGGTAGGCCATGGTGGGCATGCGGTAGTACTCGATCTGGCGCAGGCGCAAGGCGCCCTCGCTGCCCGAGTGGTCGGCCACCAGCGGCTGCAGCAGCCAGGCCCAGTGCGCCGACAGCCGCGGCGAGCGGTGTTCGGCCACGTGCGCCAGGAAGGCGTCGCGCTGCTGCGCGTCGCTGCTGGCCAGCACGCGGCCGTCGGCGGCCAGCCAGTCGACCTCGGCCAGGCAGTGCATGGGCCGGCCCTGATCGTCCCACCCGGGCGGGTAACCGCGGCCGAAGCGGTACATCAGCTCCTGCGCCTGGTCCAGCGCCAGGTCGTCGCACTCGACCTCGACGTTGAGCAGCACCACGTCGACATCGAAGAAGAAGTACAGGTCCACGTGCTGCACGCGCAGCGTGACGGGCGCGGCGCCGGCGCCGCTGAGCACGCGCACCGCGGCCACGTCGCGGCGGCGGAACACGCGCATGGGGGCGCCGCCGTCTTCATCGTCTACGTCGCGCGCGGCGCGGCCTTCGCCGTAGAGGAAGCGCTGAACGTAGGGCAGGAAGGTCACGAACTCGTGGTAGTGGCGTTCGTGGAAGGTCTGCTGCGGGCCGGTGTACTCGTCGACCTGCTCGCGCCAGGGCGTGGCCGGGCCCAGGTCGCGCAGCGCCTGCCAGGGCGGCCGGCCCGCCGCGCGGCCGGTCTGCGGCAGCACACGCAGCGGCCACAGCAATACCTGGCGGAAGTGGCGGACGAGGGGCGCGGCCGGGGCGGTGTCGGGCATGGCGCAGTGTAGGCAGGCGCGGGCCCCGGGTTGCGCCGTGCAGGCGCGGCCGGCGCGCGGTTCAGGCGCCTTCAGGTCTCGTCGGCCTCGATCACCAGGCTGCGCCGACGCACCCCCAGCCCGGCCACGGCCACGGTGACGCGCAGCGCCTGGCCCACCGGCACGCTGCGGCTGAAGCGGTAGTCCAGGCCGTCCCAGGCCCCGGGGTTGTTCGAGTCCTCGCGCCGCCGCCACAGCTGGCTGCCGTTGGCCTGCACCGTCATCTGGTGCCAGCACGCGCCCTGTTCAGGCACGGCCACGGTGATGGCGCAGGCGATCTCGAAGCGGCGCACTCGCCGGGCGTCGGCGGGGATGACGAGGGTGGCGGTGGCGGCGTCGGCGGCGCTGAGCTGCCAGTGTTCGGGTTTTGCAGTCATGGGCAGCGATAGGATACAAAGCAGCCATGGCCTTGCTGCGCGCCCTTCTCTTGCTCATCACCCTGGCCCTGGCCACCCAGGCCTGGGCGCAGGCCACCGCGCAGCGCCGCCTGGCCCTGGTCATCGGCAACAACGCCTACCCCGGCGCGCCGCTGCTCAACCCCATCAACGACGCCCGCGCCATGGCCGCGGCGCTCGAGAGCACGGGCTTCAGCGTGATGCTGCGCACCGACGCCACGCAGCGCGAGATGCTGGCCGCGGTGCGCGAGTTCGGTGACCGGCTCAAGGCCGGCGGCGGCGTGGGCGTCTTCTACTTTGCCGGCCACGGCATGCAGATCAAGGGCCGCAACTTCCTCATCCCCGTGGGCTCGGAGATCGAGCGCGAGGACGAAGTCGCCTACCAGGCCATCGAGGCGCAGGCGGTGCTGGACAAGATGGAATCGGCCGGCAACGGCACCAACCTGATGATCCTGGACGCCTGCCGCGACAACCCCTTCACGCGCAGCTTCCGCTCGGGCCAGCAGGGTCTGGCGCCCATGGACGCGCCGGTGGGCACGCTGGTGGCCTTTGCCACCGCGCCGGGTCTGCGCGCCGCCGACGGCCAGGGCCGCAACGGCCTGTACACCTCGCACCTGCTGGCGGCCATGCGCCAGCCCGGGCTGAAGGTGGAAGACGTGTTCAAGCAGGTGCGCAGCGCCGTGCGGCGTGAATCGCAGGGGCGGCAGATTCCCATGGAATGGAGTTCGCTGGAAGGCGACTTCTACTTCGTGCCCGCCGCCGCAACCGCCACGGCCGGCCCGGCCCCGGCCGCCGCACCGGCGGTGGACGTGCAGGCCGCCATCGACGACGCGCTGTGGGAAACGGTGAAGGACAGCGCCTCCAGCGCCGAGATCTTTGCCTACCTCAACCGCTTCCCGCTGGGCCGCCACGCCAAGCAGGCACGCACGCGCATGGCCGACCTGACGGCGCCGCGGCCGCTGGCCCTGCCGGCTTCCACCGATCCGCTGGACCCCATGTCGGAAGCGCAGCGCGAGGCCCACAACGAGCAGGTGCTGGCCGAATCGGTGCGCAAGCTGGACGAGATCAGCGTCTGGGGCGAGGTCGGCACCGAGCTCCGCCCGCTCAACCCGCACCGCAATGCCGCCGGCTTTGCCGAGGGCGACCGCTTCCGCTACATCCTGACCGGCGCCAACCTGCGGCAGAGCTACATCTGGCGCATCGACCGCATCGAAGCCGACGGCAGCCTGTGGGTCAACGACGGCCGCCAGCGCCTGGACGCGCTGGGCCAGCGCCAGGCCGGCAACGATGAACACACCGGTGAATGGCAGGACTGGAAGCCGCCGCTGCCCGTGGCCGCCGCGGCGCGGCGCGGGCCGGGCCACACCGAGACCGTGGCCGTCAGCGTGCAGGCGCGCGACGCCGATGGCCGCAACACGGTCTACACGCTGCGCGGCCCGCTGGTCACCGAGGCCGACAGCGTGCGCACGCCCAGCCACGTGGCCGGCCTGGCGGCGGCAATCAAGGTGACGGTCAAGCTCGAGGGCAGCAGCCTGCGCAGCGACGGCGTGAACCGGCGCGTGCAGTGGGACCACGTGTACTGGTACGCGGTCGACCGGCCCATCCTGCTGGCGGCCGAGGTCACCGAGTACGGTGACAGCATCGCGGTACGCTACCTGCGCCACGACCTGGTGGCCATCGACGCCCTGCAGGTGCCGCCGCGCCTGGCGGGTTCCAGCCCGTAATCCCCCACCGGAGCCTCTCGATGCGATCCCTTCTGGCCGCCCTGGCCTGCAGCATGGCCCTGCTCGCTGCCGAGCCGGCGGTGGCGCAGCCTGCCGCGGCGCGGCCGGTGGCGATGTTCGAGTTCCGCGACCACGCCGCCCCAGTGCCCGAGGGCTGGGAGCCTCAGGCGCCGGGCAGCAGCTTCCGCGTGGCGCAGTTCCGCGTGCCGGCCGCGCCCGGGGCCACGGCGGCCGAGGCCGTGGCCTTCTTCTTCGGCCAGGGCCAGGGCGGTACGCCCGCGGCCAACGCCGCGCGCTGGGCTTCGCAGTTCAAGCGCGCCGACGGCGGTCCGGTGGAGCCGATCACCCATGCCTTGAGCGTGGCCGGCCTGGCGGTGACGCTGGTCGAGCTGCAGGGCAGCTATGCGCGCGGCATCGGCGGCGCCGCGGGCGTGGCCGCCAAACCCGACCAGACCCTGCTGGCCGCGGTGATCGAGACACCGCATGGCAACCTGACGCTGCAACTGCACGGTGACCGGGCCACGGTCGAGCAGCACCGCGCCGGTTTCATGGCGCTGGTGCGCGGCTTCAGGCAGCGATGACGGCTGCCCCGGCACCGGCGCGCAAGAACGCTCGCCCGCAAAGCAGGGGCGAGGAGATCGCCAACGCCGTGAGCCACGGTCTGGGCTTCGTGCTCGCGCTGGCGGCGCTGCCGCTGCTGGTGACGGTGGCGGCCAGCCGCGGCGATGCCGCCGACGTCACCGCCGCGGCGCTGTTCTGCGCCACCATGATGCTGCTGTACGGCGTGTCCGCGCTGTACCACGCGCTGCCGGTGGGGCACGCCAAGCAGTGGTTCCACCGCTTCGACCACGCCGCCATCTACGTCTACATCGCCGGCAGCTACACGCCCTTCGTGCTGGGCGTGCTGCGCGGCGGCTGGGGCTGGACGCTGTTCGGCATCGTCTGGGGCCTGGCCGCCCTGGGCGTGACCGTCAAGCTCTTCAACCGGCTGAAGCATCCGCTGTGGTCCACCGGGCTGTACGTGGCCATGGGCTGGGTGGTGCTGATCGCCATCGTGCCGCTGGTGCAGCGCATGCCCGCCGCGGCGCTGGCCTGGCTGGTGGCCGGCGGCCTGGCCTACACGCTGGGCGCGGTGGTGTACCTGTTCGACGGCCGCCTGCGCTACGCCCACTTCGTGTGGCACCTGTTCGTGCTGGCCGGCAGCGCCTGCCACCTGATGGCCGCCTGGGGCCAGTTGCCGGCGCCGCCGCCGGCCTAAGCCGTGGACTGCAGCGCCGCGGCCACGCCGTAGGCCGAGCGCACCGCGCTTTCGAGCAGCGGCACACCCGCCTCGGCGTACGAGCCGCACAGCCACACGCGCCGCCCGGGCTCGGCGCGCTGCCGCTGCAAGGCCAGCAGCGCGCGCTGGCTGGCGGCGTCGACCAGCGGGCGCTCGAAGCGCGCGCGGGCGATCAGCAGGCCGGGGCCGGGCTCGCGCTGCGCGTGCACGGTCTGGAACAGGGGCGCGGCGTGGCGCAGCGCGGGCTGCACGGCGTTGATCCAGATCGTGGTCTCGGGCCTATCCAGGCCCGGCCCCACGCGCGCGTTGACCGCCGACCAGTCGCGCCGCGCACGCGGCATGAAGGCGGCGTCGCGGTGCATCAGCACCTCCAGCGCACAGTGGCGAAAGGCACCCAGCGCCGCCGCCTCGTCGGGCCGCGCGTCCTGCCACAGCGCCAGCGCCTGGTGCGCCTGCGTGGCCAGCACCACGTGGTCGAAGCGTTCGGCCGAGCCGTCGGCACGCTGCACGCGCAGCGCGCTGCCGTCGGGCTCGGCGCGCAGCGCCTGCACGTCCGCACCGCATTCGACGCGGCCGATGCCGGCCAGCAGACGCGCGGCCACGTCGTCGGCGCCCTGCACGGCGCGGCGCACGCTCTGGCGCGCCACGCCCGACACCAGGTAGCCGGCCACCACCTCGGCCGGGTAAGCGCGCGCGTCTTGCAGCGTGCAGGTGGCGATGGTCGCCCAGGTGGGCAGCAGCAGGCCATCCACGAACTCGGGCGCCAGGCGATGTTGCGCGACGAATTCGCCCAGGGTCTGGCCCGCCAGCTCGCCGCGCGCAGCAGCCTGGCGCGCCAGCCGGCCAAAGGCCAGCGCGGCCCCGGCAATGCGCCGCGCGCGCCGCGTGAGCAAATCCTGCGGCAGCAGGTAGGGCAGGCTCAGGCTGCCCAGGCGCAGGTTGCGCCAGCGAAAGTAGGCGCGGCCGTCGGCATCGGTCAAGGTGGTGGCGTAGCTCACCGGCTCGGTGGCCACGCCCAGGGCCTGGTACAGGCGCACCAGCGTCGGGTAGTAGCCGGGGTAGAACACGCGCAGCGGCACGTCCACGCGCAGCGCGTCGGCGCCATCGCCCAGTGCCACCGAACTGGCCACGAAGCCGGGGCGCGCGTGGCGCTCCAGCAGCGTGACCTGGTGGCGCGGCGACAGCAGCCAGGCCGCGCACAGGCCGGCCAGTCCGCCGCCGATGACGGCGATCTTCATGCAATCAGGTTAACAGCGGCCGCGCGCGCGACGACAATCGCCGCCTGCGCTGCGCAGGCTGCCCCGCCCACGATGCTTCCCGACACGACCCCGCAAGACACCCCGCTGCCGCCGGCAGCGCCCGCCGAAGAGGCCCCGCCGGCAAGCGCCGCCGAGGCCGGCGCGCCCGTGGACGACGCGGCCGCCGAGCCCG
>JALHPY010000181.1 GCA_022842305.1 Rubrivivax sp. | reverse complement strand
CCGAAGAAGCCCGAGACCGGCAGCGTCACGCTCAGCATCGAGACCGGCAGCGCCCGCTTCGGCAGCCCCGAGGTCGACGTCGAGGTGCCCAAGGCCACGTGGCTGAACGTGCCCAGGTTCCCGCAGGCCACGTTCAAGTCCAGCGCCATCAAGGCCGCCGGGCCGGGCCGCTTTGAAGTGGCGGGCAAGCTCAGCATCAAGGGCACGGTGCGCGACATCACGGTGCCGGTGCAGCTCACCCAGGCTGGCGCCACCAGCACGGCCACGGGCAGCTTCGTCATCAAGCGCCTGGAGTTCAAGGTGGGCGAAGACGAATGGGCCGACACCTCGATGCTGGCCAACGACATCCAGGTGCGCTTCAAGCTCGCCCTCACCGGGCTGGCGCCGCTCTGAGCGCCGCCGCCCGCACGCTTTCCCCTGGGGCCGGTCATGCCGGCCTTGTCTGTTCCTCTGTTCACCACAACAACCGTTCAGGAGTCCCCATGAAGCACATCGTCGCCGCCGTCCTGGCCCTCACCGCCGCTGCCGCGGGCAGCGCCCAGGCCGCCGCCACCACCTACGCCATCGAGCCGACGCACACCTTCGTCACCTTCGAGGTGCCGCACTTCGCCACCAGCACCAACCGCGGCCGCTTCGACAAGAAGAGCGGCACGGTGCAGATCGACCGCGCGGCCAAGACCGGCAAGGTCGAGCTGACCATCGAGACCGGCTCCATCAACACCGGCACCGCAGCCTTCGACAAGCACCTGAAGAGCAAGGACTTCTTCAACTCCGACGAAATGCCCACCGCCAAGTTCGTGGCCGACAAGTTCAGCTTCAACGGCGACAAGGTGACCGAAGTCAGCGGCACCCTCACGCTGCTGGGCAAGACCAACCCGGTGACCTTGAAGGCCAGCAACTTCAACTGCTACCAGAACCCCTTCCTCAAGACCGAGGTCTGCGGCGGCGACTTCGAGACCACCATTCTGCGCAGCGCCTACGGCATGGGCTACGGCCTGCCCGGCATCGTCGACAGCGTGCGCCTGCTGATCCAGGTCGAGGCCGTCAAGCAGCCCTGAGCCTGAGCAAGCGGCGCCCCTGGACGCCGCTGTGGGCGGGGCGCTGGCGCCGCCGCGCGCGATGCCTCAGCATCGCGCCATGCGCAAGCCCCGCCTCTTCCGCCCTTTTCGTTCCTGCCTGCTGCTGACGCTGGCCGCCCTGGCCGCGTCGGCCAGCGCCCAGCCGGCCCGCTACACGCTGGACCCGGCGCACAGCTGGGTGCACTTCGAGCTGATGCACTTCGGCACCTCCACCCTGCGCGGGCGCTTCGGCCCGGTGCAAGGGGAGGTGGCGCTAGACCGCGCCGCCGGCCGCGGCGATGTCGGCCTGCGCATTGCCACCGGCACCGTCGACACCGGCGTGCGTCTGCTCGACCTGCAGTTGCGCCGTGCCGACCTGCTGGACAGCACGGCCCAGCCCGAAGCCTTCTTCGTGGCAAGACAGTTCCGCTTCGACGGCGAACGCCTGGCCGAGGTGCGCGGCGAATTCACGCTGCGCGGCACCAGCCAACCCCTTTCACTGCGCGCGCTGCGTTTCGCCTGCCGCCAGGACGAGGGCGTCGAGGTCTGTGGCGGCGACTTCGAAGGAACGCTGCTGCGCAGCGAGTTCGGCGCCACCTACGGCCTGCCCTTCGTGGCCGACCGGGTGCGCCTGGTGGTGCAGGTCGAGGGGCGGCGGCAGCCTTGACGGGCGCCGCGCGGCCCGCCCGCGGCGATTGCCTCCACTGCAGTCAGGTCTGATCGGACCCCGCAGCTGTGGGCCCGGCCAGCGCAGGGGGCTCGTTCCGAGGGAAACACCGACTTGCGTGTCTAGGTGGTGGTGGCAATAGTCAATTGTTCATCCCATCAGGGCGCATGCCCGAAGTCGCTACTTCAAACCCGGAGACAAGACATGACCGAATCCAAGAAGCAACCGGCGCCGCGCCGCCGTTTCCTCAAGTCCGCCGCGGCCGGTGCCGTGGGCGCGGGTGCGATGGCCGCGCCCATGATCGCCAGCGGCCAGGGTACGACCAGCATGCGTTGGCAGAGCACCTGGCCGTCCAAGGACATCTTCCATGAGTACGCGCTGGACTTCGCCAAGAAGGTGAACGACATGACCGGCGGCGAACTCAAGATCGAGGTGCTGCCCGCCGGCGCCGTGGTGCCGGCCTTCGGCCTGCTGGAGGCCGTGGCCAAGGGCACGCTGGACGGCGGCCACGGCGTGCTGGGTTACCACTACGGCAAGCAGAATGCGCTGGCGCTGTGGAACTCGGGCCCGGCCTTCGGCATGGACGCCAACATGCTGCTGGCCTGGCACAAGTACGGCGGCGGCAAGGAACTGCTGGCCAAGCTGTACGCGTCCATCGGCATCACCACGGTGCAATCGTTCCTGTACGGCCCCATGGCCACGCAGCCGCTGGGCTGGTTCAAGAAGCCCATCACCAAGCCCGATGACTTCAAGGGACTGAAGTTCCGCACCAACGGCCTGGCCATCGACCTGTTCACCGCCATGGGCGCGGCCGTGAACGCGCTGCCCGGCGGCGAGATCGTGCCCGCCATGGACCGCGGCCTGCTCGATGCGGCCGAGTTCAACAACGCCAGTTCCGACCGCCTGCTCGGCTTCCCCGACGTCAGCAAGATCTGCATGCTGCAGAGCTACCACCAGAGCGCCGAGACCTTCGAGATCATGTTCAACAAGCCCAAGTACGACGCGCTGCCCGAGAAGATGCGCGCCATCATCGCGGGCGCGGTCGAAGCGGCATCGGCCGACATGTCCTGGAAGGCCATCGACCGCTATTCCAAGGACTACATCGAGCTGCAGGGCAAGGACAAGGTCAAGTTCTACAAGACGCCCGATTCGGTGCTGCAGACCCAGCTCAAGCTGTGGTCGGCCATCGTCGAGAAGAAGTCGGGCGAGAACCCGCTCTTCAAGGAAATCGTTGCGTCGCAGAAGGCCTTTGCCGAGCGCGCCGTCAAGTGGGACCAGGACACCTACGTCAGTCGTCGCATGGCCGTGAACCACTTCTTCGGTGCGCCGCCCAAGAAGGGCTGATTCCCGCGCCCCAGCCCTCTGCGGCCGTCCGGGCGCCTCCGGATGGCCGCTTTTCTTGATCGGGCCCATCGATGCAGAAACTGCTGCTGAAAGTCGACCAGCTGAGTACCTTGGTCGGCCATGTGTTCTCTTGGCTGATCGTCACGCTCACCCTGCAGATCAGCTGGGAGGTGTTCTCGCGCTATGTGCTGGATGCGCCGCACGCCTGGGCCTTCGACGTGATGATCCAGCAGTACGGCACGCTGTTCATGATGGCCGGCGCCTACACGCTGTCCAAGAATGGCCACGTGCGGGGCGACGTGCTCTACAGCTTCTTCGAGCCGCGCACCCAGGCCAAGGTGGACCTGGTGCTGTACTTCCTGTTCTTCCTGCCCGGCGTGTTTGCGCTCACCTGGGCCGGCTACTCTTACGCGGCCGAGTCCTGGGCCATCCAGGAGCACTCCAACGTCACCTCCGACGGCCCACCCATCTACCCGTTCAAGACCATGCTGCCGCTGGCCGGCGGCTTCTTGCTGCTGCAGGGGCTGATCGAGATCATCCGCTGCGTCATCTGCATCCGCCAGGGCGCCTGGCCGTCGCGTGAGCAGGACGTGGAAGAAGTCGACGTCGACAAGCTCAAGGAAATGGTGCACGTGAAGGACGAAGACATCGAAAAGCTCGACAAGTTCGTCGTGCAGCAGGAGGGCGCGCGATGAGGATCCGCAAGGAATTGTGGTTCGGCTTTTCGCTGATGGCGATCATCCTGACCACGGTGGTGATCCTCACGCCCTGGGCCGGCTTCTTCGACGGCCACCTGAACCGCGACGACCTGGGCGCCCTGGGCCTGCTGATGCTGGCGCTGATCGTGGTGGCCATCATGCTGGGCTTTCCCACGGCCTTCACGCTGATGGGCATGGGCATGGTCTTCGGCTGGATCGCCTACCGCAGCGTCAACCCCGAACTGGCCACGCGCCAGATCCTCGACCTGATGGTTCAGCGCGCGTATTCGGTGATGTCCAACGACGTGCTCATCGCCATCCCGCTGTTCGTCTTCATGGGCTACCTGGTCGAGCGCGCCAACCTCATCGAAAAGCTCTTCAAGAGCCTGCACCTGGCGCTGGCGCAAGTGCCCGGCGCCCTGGCGGTGGCCACCATCATCACCTGCGCCATCTTCGCCACCGCCACCGGCATCGTGGGCGCGGTGGTCACGCTGATGGGCCTGCTGGCGCTGCCGGCCATGCTGCGCGCCGGCTACAGCGTGCAACTGGCCGCAGGCGCCATCACCGCGGGCGGCTGCCTGGGCATCCTGATCCCGCCCTCGGTGATGCTCATCGTCTACGGCGCCACGGCCGGGGTCTCGGTGGTCAAGCTCTACGCCGGCGCCTTCTTTCCCGGCGTCATGCTGGCGGCGCTGTACGTGGGCTACGTGATCCTGCTGGCCAAGTGGAAGCCGCATCTGGCGCCGCCGCTGCCGCCCCAGGAGCGCCTGGTGACGCTGCCGCCCCTGGCCGCACGCCTGAGCCAGAGCGGGCGCCACCGCAATGCCCTGGCGGGGCTCGGCGCTGCGCTGCGCGATGCCTCGCTGCCGCGTGCCGCAGTGGGTGGGCAGTTGCTGGTTTCGCTGCTACCGGCACTGTCGATAGCGGCCCTGCTGGCCGTGCTGTACCTGGGCAGTACCGCGCCCGTGGCCACGGTGGACACCGCCGGCCTGGTGCAGGCCGGCGGCGCGTTTGGCACCGATGATCCGGCAGAGTTCGATTCCGGTGGCCTGGCCGAGCCCCCGCAAGAGGCCGGCGGCCTGGCCGAGCCGCCCGCAGCCGATGACTCGGCGTCGGCATCCGCTTCGGCGCCACCCGCGCTCGCTGAACCCGCTGCGGCCGTGGTCGCTGCGCCCGCCTCGGCCGAGCCATCCCCGCCTGCCGAGCGCGTGCCCGCGCCCACCTGGTACTGGGTGGTCTTCGGCGTGGGCATGACCGCCCTGGCCCTGGCCAGCTGGACGATGAACTGGCAGCGGCTCGAGATCTTCAAGATGCTGCTCGCGTCGTTCATACCGCTGGCGGTGCTGATCCTGGCCGTGCTCGGTTCGATCGTGTTCGGCCTGGCCACGCCCACCGAGGCAGCGGCCGTGGGTGCGCTGGGCGGCGTGCTGCTGGCGGGGGCCTACCGCTACGTGGCGGCGCGCTCGGCGGGCGGTGGCGGTGCTGCGGCCAAGACGCTGCGCGAACTGGGCGGCATCGTCAAGGAATCGTCATTCCTCACCGCCAAGACCAGCGCCATGGTGTGCTGGCTGTTCGTCGGCTCGTCCATCTTCTCGGCCGCCTTCGCGCTGCTGGGCGGACAGGACCTGATCGAGCGCTGGGTGCTGTCGCTGGGGCTGACGACGCTGCAGTTCATGCTGCTGTCGCAGTTCATCATCTTCATCCTGGGCTGGCCACTGGAATGGACCGAGATCATCGTGATCTTCATGCCCATCTTCATTCCGCTGCTGGCCAAGTTCAACGTCGACCCGCTGTATTTCGGGCTGCTGGTGGCGCTGAACCTGCAGACCGCCTTCCTCAGCCCGCCGGTGGCCATGGCGGCCTTCTACCTGAAGGGGGTGTCGCCGCGGCACGTGACCTTGAACCAGATATTCGCCGGCATGCTGCCCTTCATGGGCATACAGGTGCTGGCGCTGGCGCTGCTGTACATCTTCCCGCAGATCGGCATGTGGCTGCCGCAGACGCTGTACAAGTGAAAAAGGCCCGCCGCAAGCCTGCGGCGGGCCTTTCATCGCGCTGCGGGTTCAGCGCGCGAAAGAGCGTCCGAAGGCGAACACCGAGTTCGGCACCGTCAGCCGCAGCTTCTTGACCACCGGTCGCGGCAGCGGCGCCGTGGCGGGTGTGCGCGTGGCCAATACGGCACCCTGCTCCACCTGCTCTTGCACCAGGCTGGCCAGACTGATGCCGCCCATGTGTTCCAGCATCACGGCATTCATGCGCCGCCACAGTGCTGCGCTGGGGTCGGGGCCTTCCTGCGCCAGGTCATGGGTCGGGTCGTCGACCGCACGCACCACGTCGGCGATGCTGATCTGCGCGGCCGGGCGGCCCAGGGTGTAGCCGCCGCCGGGCCCGCGCGTGCTTTCCACCACGCCGTCGCGGCGCAGCGCGCTGAACAGCTGTTCCAGGTAGGAAAGCGACACCCGCTGGCGCTGGGCGATGGAAGCCAGCGCCACCGGCCCGGCCGGCTCGCGCAGGGCCAGGTCGATGAGGGCGTTGACGGCGTAGCGGCCCTTGGTGCTCATGCGCATGAAGTGCTCCTTGCTTGAAGTGAAGGCTAGAGTGACGATGTGGAATTTAGGGTCTTTGTCGATTCGCGTAAATTCGATATTTCAAAATTCTGGATTCGAAAAAAGCGAAGCGTGAACTTCAAGCATCTGCACTACTTCTGGGTCGTCGCGCGCGCCGGCGGCGTGGTGCGCGCCGCTGAGCAACTGCACACCTCGCCGCAGACGCTGTCGGGCCAGATCAAGCTGCTCGAGGGTCGCCTGGGCCGCCGGCTGTTCAAGCGCAGCGGCCGAAATCTCGAACTCACCGACGACGGCCGGGTGGCGCTGCGCTATGCCGACGAAATTTTTGCGCTGGGGGGTGAACTCGAAGCCGCCCTGCGCGAGCCCAAGTTGGACGGCAACCAGGTGCTGGAGTTCCGCGTGGGGCTGGAAGACGCGGTGCCCAAGTCGGTGGCCTACCGCCTGCTCGAGCCGGCGCTGGGCCTGGGCCGGCCGGTGCGGCTGATCTGCATCGAGGGCCGCTTCGACGATTTGCTGTCGCGGCTGGCGCTGCACCGCGTCGACCTGGTCATCGCCGACGAGCCGCTGACGCCGCGGTTCAGCGTCAAGGCCTTCAACCACGAGCTGGGCAGCTCCAGCATGAGCTTCTTTGCCGCGCCCGCGCTGCGCGCCACGCTTCAGGGCCCGTTTCCGCGCTGCCTGGACGGCGTGCCCATGCTGGTGCCCGGGGCTACTTCGTCGATCCGGCCGCAGTTCGAGGCCTGGCTCACGCGGCACGCGCTGCAGCCGCGTATCGTGGGTGAGTTCGACGACGGCGCGCTGATGAAGGCCTTCGGGCGCGAGGGCCGGGGCGTGTTTCTCTCGCCGCGCGTGGTCGAGGCCGAGACCGCCGCGCAGTACGGCGTGCAGGTGCTGGGGCACAGCGACGAGATGGTCGACCGCTTCTACGCCATCTCGGTGGAGCGGCGCATCACCCATCCCTGCGTGGCCGCCATCACCCAGGCGGCGCGCGGTGCGCTGTTCAGCTGACGGCTGGTCGGGCATGGCTGCGCCCTGTCGCGCAAGGCGCGCGCCGCGTCGCGCGGTGCTGGCGGCGGCGCCGCCGCTGCGTACAGTGCACCGTATGCAAGCCGCGACCCATTGCCACCCATGAACGCCGCCACGCCTCCTGACGCCGGTTGGCCGCAGCGCTGGCAGCGCTTCCGCGCTGCGGCGCTGCGCGCCTTCCATGCCTACGCCAACTGGCTGGTGGGCATCAGCTGGCGCCGCTTCATCCTGCTCGCGCTGGCCTTGCTCATCGGCATGGCCATCCTGCACGACCTGCCGCCCTTCACCTGGACCATCACCGAGCACATCGAAAGCGAGCCAGTGGCCAAGGCGCCCAAGCCGCGGCAGGAGAAGCCGCCGCTCGACCCGCCAGCGCCGCCCGAGCCGCCCCGGGCGCCGGCGCGGGCCGAG
>JALHPY010000180.1 GCA_022842305.1 Rubrivivax sp. | reverse complement strand
GGGTCGGGTGCGGTGCCAGCCGGGCCGCTGGGCTGCAGCGGCGGCGCTGGTGGCTGCACTTCGGCCGGCGGGCCCGCGGCCGTGCCGCGCAGGGTGACGTTGATGCTGCCCCACACGCCCTGCCCCGGTGCCGCCGTGCCGGGCGGGGCGCTGCCCAATGCCACCACCAGCCACAGGTGCAACAGCGCGGCCAGCAACAGGCAGTGCTCCAGCGTGACGGGCGCGCTGCCGCGGGGGGCGGGGGCCAGGGCCAGGGTGTTCACGCTGGGCGCACCTTCGCAGGCCGGGCCGGCGCTGTCAACGCGGCCACGAGCGCCCGCGCCGGGCGCCACTCGATGGGGTCGCGCTCGGTTCTAATGCGGGTTTCCCCCTTGTCGACACAGGCGCGATGAACCAGCTCGATCAGCTCCGGCAATACACGGTGGTGGTGGCCGACACCGGCAACTTCAGGCAATTGGCGCAGTTTGCGCCGCGCGACGCCACCACCAACCCGTCGCTGATTCTGAAGGCGGTGCAGCAGCCGGCCTACGCGCCGCTGCTGCGCGAGGCCGTGCAGGCGCAGGCCGGCGCCGGGCTGGAAGCCATCGTCGACGCGGTGCTGGTGCGCTTCGGGATGGAGATCCTGAAGGTCGTGCCCGGCCGCGTCAGCACCGAGGTCGACGCGCGCCTGTCCTTCGACACCGCCACCAGCGTGGCGCGCGCGCGCCGCCTGATCGCGCTCTACCAGGCCGCGGGCATCGGCCGTGAACGCGTGCTCATCAAGCTGGCCGCCACCTGGGAAGGCATCGCCGCGGCGAAGTTGCTCGAGCGCGAAGGCATCCACTGCAACCTGACCCTGCTCTTCGCCTTCTGCCAGGCCGTGGCCTGCGGCGACGCCGGGGTGACGCTGATCTCGCCCTTCGTCGGCCGCATCTACGACTGGCACAAGAAGGCTGCCGGCGCCGCCTGGGACGAAGCCGCGCGCGCCGGTGCAGCCGACCCCGGCGTGCAGTCGGTGGCGGCCATCTACCGCCACTACAAGCGCCACGGCATCGCCACCGAGGTGATGGGCGCGAGCTTTCGCAACACCGGCCAGATCCTGGCGCTGGCCGGCTGCGACCTGCTGACCATCAGCCCCGAACTGCTGGCCGCGCTGCAGGCCGCCGACGCGCCGGTGGCGCGCGCGCTGGACCCCGCCACGGCCCGCAGCCTGGACCTGCCCGCCGTGCACCACGACGAGCGCAGCTTCCGCTGGGCGCTGAATGAGGACGCCATGGCCACCGAGAAGCTGGCCGAAGGCATACGCGCCTTTGCCGTGGACGCCGCCAAACTGGACCAGTTGATACGGGAGCTGCAAGCATGACACTGCGCTGCGATAAGACCGAGGCCTGGGCCGCGCTGGCCGGCCACTACCAGGCGCATGGCCGCGATTTCGACCTGCGCGAGGCCTTCGGCCGCGACCCGGGCCGTTTTGCCGGGCTGTCCTTCGATGCGCCCGAGGTCTTTGCCGACCTCAGCAAGAACCTGCTGGACACGGCCACGCTGCACTTCCTGCTGGACCTGGCGCGCGAATGCGACCTGGAAGCACGCCGCGACGCGCTGCTGGCCGGCGCCATCGCCAACCCCACCGAGGGTCGCGCCGTGCTGCACACCGCGCTGCGCGCACCGCCAGGCCTTGGCCCGTTCAGCGAGCAGGTGCAGCAGGTGCTGGGCGACATGCTGTCCTACGCCGAGCAGGTGCGCTTCGACGCCGCCTTCACCGACATCGTCAACATCGGCATCGGCGGCAGCGACCTGGGGCCGCAGATGGTGGTGGCCGCGCTCGATGCCTATACCGGGCCGCTGCGCCGGCTGCACTTCGTGAGCAACGTCGACGGCCACGACATCGCGCCGCTGCTGCGCGCGCTGGACCCGCGCAAGACGCTGTTCATCGTGGCCAGCAAGACCTTCACCACGCAAGAGACCATGGCCAACGCGCACGCCGCGCGCGACTGGTTCCTGAGCCACGGCGGCGCCCACATCGGCCACCACTTCGTCGCCAGCACCACCAACGTGCAGGCGGCCGCGGCTTTCGGCATCACGCGCTGCTTCGGCTTCTGGGACTGGGTGGGCGGGCGCTATTCGCTGTGGAGCGCCATCGGCCTGCCCATCGCCATCGCCGTGGGCGCCGAACATTTCCGCGAGCTGCTGGCCGGCGCTCACGCCATGGACCAGCACTTTGCAACGGCGCCGCTGGCGCGCAACCTGCCGGTGCTGCTGGGTCTGCTGGACGTCTGGTACCGCAACTTCCACGGCTTTGCCAGCCGCAGCGTGGCGCCCTACCACCAAGGTCTGCGGCGCCTGCCGGCCTACCTGCAACAGCTGGAAATGGAAAGCAACGGCAAGCGCGTGGACGTGGCCGGCGCACCCCTGCCCTATGGCACCAGCCCGGTGGTCTGGGGCGAGCCGGGCACCAACGGCCAGCACGCCTATTTCCAGATGCTGCACCAGGGCACCGACGTGACGCCGGTGGAGTTCATCGCCGTGCGCCACGCCAGCCACACGCTGGCCGAGCAGCACCGGATGCTGCTGGCCAACTGCCTGGCGCAAAGCCAGGCGCTGATGCTGGGGAAGACGTCCGCGCAGGCCGCCGCTGAGGCCGCACCTGCCGCGGCGGCCTGTGCGCCCGACGTGCTGGCGCAGCACCGCAGCTTCCCCGGCAACCGGCCCAGCACCACGCTGCTGCTGGACGCGCTGACGCCGCGGGCACTGGGTGCGCTGATCGCGCTGTACGAGCACCGCGTCTACACCAGCGGTGCGATCTGGGGCATCAACAGCTTCGACCAATGGGGCGTGGAGCTGGGCAAGGCCTTGTGCGGCGCGCTGCTGCCGCGCCTGCAGTCGGGCGACGCCAGCGGCCTGGACGCCTCGACCGCCGGGCTGCTGGCGCGCCTGCGCGCATGAACATCGTCTTCGATTTCGGCGGCGTGCTCTTCCACTGGCACCCGCCGCGGCTGCTGCGCCGCGAGCTGCCCGAGGTGGCGCGCGACGAACCCAGCGCCGTGCACTGGGCGCAGCAGTTCTTCCAGGGCTATGGCGGCGACTGGGGCGAGTTCGACCGCGGCAGCGTGACCGTGCCCGAGCTGGTGGCGCGCATCGCCGCGCGCACGGGGCTGACCGCGCACGAGGTGCAGCGCGTGGTCGACGGCGTGCCGCACGAGCTGCAGCCCATCGCCGCCACGGTGGGCCTGCTGCGCCGCCTGCGCGACGCCGGCCACGCGCTGTACTTCCTGTCCAACATGCCCGAGCCCTACGCCCAGCACCTGGAGCGCGCGCACGACTTCGTGGGCTGGTTCCGCGACGGCGTGTTCTCGGCGCGGGTGCAGCTGGCCAAGCCCGACCCGGCCATCTTTGCGCTGGCGGCGCAGCGCTTCGCCGCGCCGCCCGAGCAGCTGCTGTTCATCGACGACCACCTGCCCAACGTGCACTCGGCCGCGGCCTGCGGCTGGGGCGCCATCCATTTCGACAGCGCGGCCCAGGTCGAGGCCGAATTGCAGGCGCGCGGCGTCGCGGGCCAGGAGCGTGGGCGGCAGTAGCCAGGCCCGCGCCGGCTTACTGTCGCCCAGGCTCCTCGAGGACGCCAGGTTACACGGGCCACAGCCTCGATACCCTCGAACACAGGGTCACTGGGACCGCCTGACCAGAATCGCTGCCGACGACGGAGCCCCCGGGTTAAGGGCGCCGTCGACTGCGCAGCCTGGAGGCCCCCATGCGTGAATTCGACGACACCACGCTTTGGCGGATCAGCGCTTTCGAGCGCATGCAATCCGAAACCGGCGGCAGCGGTTTTGCCCAGCTCGGCCCGCGCACCGCGCTGCCCAGCACGCTGCGCGCCGAGCTGTCGCAGCTGCACACCGAACGCCGCCCAGGCGACCTGCTGGAAGTGGTGGCGCTGTGCATGCGCCAGCGTGAAAGCGCGCTGGTGCTGATACGCCACTGCGGCCTGGTGTGGCCGCTGACGCTGTTTCCGCAGCAGGGCCTGTACCACCTGCCGCGGCCGATCATCGAGTCGCTGGAGCAACACCACCTCGACCTGCAGGTGGTGGGCATCGAGCCCCCCGGGCTGCGCCCGCCGGGACACCTGATGTCCGAGCGCGTGGGCGAGGTCTCTTTCTACCGCCCGCTGCCGCCGCTGCTGGTGGCGCTGGCCCTGAACGTGCCCCAGGCGGCGCTGCTGGCCGACATCGCCGGCCGCGCCGCCTACCGGTTGACGGCCGGCTTCACGCCCGACGCCAGCCTGCTGGCCGGTGCGCTGGGCCCGGCGCTGCGCCGGCTGCGGCGCGAGATCGCGGCGCTGGACGAGATTGCCGGCTGGCCCGGCATGGACCGCGACCGCGCGCGCCGGCTGCTCAACAGCGTGTACCTGCAGGGCGGGCTGATGGTGCTGCGGGCGCACCACGCGGCGCGCAACGAAGCCAGCCAGGCCGAGCGCCTGCGCGGCTGGCTGCAGCGTTTGCGGTGAAAAGCCACGGAACAGCGGCTGTAACGGAACGTTAAGCCTGGCGCCGGCCGGCCGAAAATTCGGCTGGCAATCACTACCGGCGCTACCCCTTGAGCGACGACACCCCGCGGCGCAAGTCCTGGCTCGACGGATTCATGGCCTACCCGCTGCCCCCCGGGCAGACAGAGGCCGACACGCGCGCCCACATCGTGGCCCTGGACCAGGCGCTGTACACGCTGTGGAACCTGGGCGAGAACCTGGTCATCGGCTGGACGCTGCAGCCGCGCGGCCTGCTGCTGCTGGTGGCGCGCCATGCGCTGGTCACCGAATACGTGCAGGCCGCGTCCAGCCCGGGCGAAGCGGCGCAACGTGCCGCCACGCTGGAACAGCTGCTGGCCACCGACGGCCCGCTGGACGCCGCCGCCTTCGACCGTGCCGCCACGGCGCTGGAACTGCTGCCGCTGAACCTGCCCCTGCCCTTCGAGCCCGGCCGCGGCGTGGGCCTGCAGGCCATGGCGGCCATCGTGGCGCGCTACGGCATCCGCCTGGTCGAAGACCGCGCGGTGATCCTTCTGGACGCCGTGGGCTTCTCGCTGCTGACGCCGCTGCAGCAGGTGGTGCAGCTCAACAGCCTGTCGTGCTCGGTGAACTCGGCCTACGCCATCCTGCTGGGGCGCGAGATCAACATCAACTTCGCGCGCACCACCACCGGCGACGGTTTCTACATCTGGAACCGCGCGCGCGGCGTCGACGCCAACGTCGAGCTCTACCAGTTGATGCAGTTCATCCTGGCCGACAACGCGCTGGCGCGCGAACAGGCGCGCTCGCCGCACACCGTGCCGCGGCTGCGCGCCTGCTTCCACGTGGGCTCGCACTACGAGTTCTACCAGTCCGAAGGGCTGAACCCCACCGCCTTCAGCTACCTGGTGGGACAGGTGACGATCGAGCTGGCGCGCATGGTCGAGCACGCGCTGCCGGGGCAGATCCTGGTGGGCCGCTTCAACACGCCGATGCGCGACGCCGCCAGCGGCGCGCGCAGCAGCATCGACAGCATGGGTTTCGTGGCGCGCACGCGCGAACCGCTCAAGCGCCTGGACGGCGTCACCCTGGCCGGCACGCGCGTCACCAGCATCCAGTGCTACCTGACCGGCGCGCGCGCCGGCGCAGGCGAATTCGGCATCAGCCAGTTCGAGATCGAGGACAAGCACCGGCTGCACCACCGCGTCTTCAACGCCAAGGTGAACATCCACCGCGAGCCGGGCGAGGCGGTCTACCTGGGCCTGCGCGACGAAGACCTGGCCTGCTTCGCCGCGCGGCGCATCACCCACCCGGGCTGAAGGCCGCGCAGCGCGGTTCAGGGCGCGGCGGCGGGTGGCGGCGCAGGCGCTGTGGGCGCTTCGGCATTGGCGGCGGGCGCTGCGCCTGCCACAGGCGGCGGCACCAGTTCACCCATCCAGGTTTCCAGCAGCGTGTAGGCCACGGCCAGCACCACCGGCCCGACGAAGATGCCCACCAGGCCAAAGGCCAGCAGCCCGCCGATGACGCCGGCAAAGATCAGCAGCAGCGGCAGGTCGGCCCCCATCTTGATGAGCAGCGGGCGCAGCACGTTGTCCAGCGTGGACACCACCCCCGCCCAGACCAGCAGGAAGATGCCCCAGCCAGTGTGATCACCCCAGAACAACCAGATCGCCGCCGGCACCAGCACCGGCACCACGCCGATCTGCGCGATGCACAGCATGAAGCACAGCGCCGTCAGCAGTCCGGCGAAGGGCACGCCGGCCATGGCCAGGCCCAGGCCGCCCAGTACCGCCTGCACCGCCGCGGTAATGCCCACGCCCAACGCCACGCCGCGGATGGCGCCGGCGGCCAGCGTCACCGCACCCACCGCGCGATCGCCGCCCAGGCGGCGGGCAAAGCGGCGCACGTGGTCGGCCGCGTCTTCGCCCACGCCGTACAGCACGGCGGCGATCACCACCGTCAGCAGCACCTGCAGCAGCAGCAGGCCGACGCTGCCCATCTGTGTGGCAAACCAGCGCGTCAGGTCGCCGGCGTAGGGCGACAGCCGCGGCAGCAGTTCGCGCAGGCCCAGCGCCGTGGCCTGGCCCCAGGCGCGCTCGATCACGCCGCCCACCAGCGGCAGCTCGATCAGCCAGGCCGGCGGCGTGGCCGGCAGGTGGTAGGTGGAAGCCAGCTGCGCCCAGCCCACCAGCCGGTCGGCGTTCTCGACGATGGTCACGATGGCCATGGTCAGCGGCACGATGAACAGCAGCAGCAGCAGCAGCGTCATCACCGTCACCGCCAGCGGGCGCTTGCGCCACAGCCGCGCCTGGATGCGCAGCATCAACGGCCAGGTGGCCACGACGATCATCGTGGCCCAGATCGTCGGCCCCAGGAAGGGCCGCAGGATCCACAGCGACGCCGCCAGCAGCGCGCCGATGAAGAGCACGGCAAAGGTGGTGCGCGTGAGGTCGCGCGCCGGCGACCCGGCCCGTGACATCAACGCACCGTCTCGCTGTAGGGTTCCACCTTCACCGCCTCGATGCGGTAGCCGGCGGCACCCATGTAGGAATCGGTCTTGACGGTGGCCAGCACGCCGCTGATCCACACCGGGTCCATCGAGCGGAAGCCCTTGGCCGGCTTGCGCGGCAGCACGTGCACGATCTGGTTGGCCGGCGGCGGCGGGCTGTGGATGCAGGCGCCGAAGTAGGGCACGAGCAGGAACTCCTTCATGCCGTCCTTGCCGTCTTCCAGCGGCACCACAAAGCCCGGCAGGCGCACCGCCTGGCCCACCAGCGTGGCGTTGACCGGCGCGTTGTCCCAGATCTCGCGCATGCGCTTGAGCATCTCCATGGCGCGCGGATCACCATCGTCCATGCTCTGCAGATCCAGACCCTTGAAGTCCTTGAACGGGTCCCAGTCGGCCGGCACCAGCGCGTCCCAGCTGATGGTGCGGTAGGGCTGGGCGGCAGCCGCGGCGGCGGGCTTGGGCGCGGCCAGCGGCTTGTTCATCAGCGGCACGCCGTCCTGGGTCTGGGCGTGGGCGCCGCCACAAAGGCACAGCACCAGGGCGGCGATCAGGGAAGCGCGGGTCATGCTGATGCCTCGGTTCTCAAGTTCTCGGCGAAAGCCCGTCGGCCAGCGACAGGCGGTAGGCGCGCCATCCGGGCACCAGGCTGGCAAGCATACCCGCCAGCAGCACGGCGCCGAACAGGCCCAACTGCGCCGGCGTGGGCGCCGACGCCTGCAGCGCAATGCCGAACTGCGCCTGCACCCAGGGCCCGGCCAGCAGCACCGCGGCGGCGGCGGCCAGCAGGCCCAGCAGTGCGCCGCCCAGCGTGACCAGCGCGCCCTCAGCCGCCAGCAGCACCAGCACGTGGCCGGGGCCGGCGCCCACGGCGCGCAGCACGGCCAGTTCGCGCCGGCGCTCGTTCAGGCCGGCCAGCA
>JALHPY010000179.1 GCA_022842305.1 Rubrivivax sp. | reverse complement strand
GCCGGCGGCGCTCGGCGGCGCGGCGGCGCGCTGTGGCACGGCGGGCGGCGGCTACGCGGGCCGCGTCCGGCTGGGTCTGATGGGTGGTGGCGGGGCGTGCAGTCATGACTGTCTCCGGACGTCAGACGTCGAGAACGGGCAGGGAAAAGGCGGCAGGGATGGCCAGGGCGTTGCTCATGGCGTGACCGACAGCTGCAGGAACAGGCGCGGTTCACCGCTGCCCTCGTCGACCGTGGCCGCGCGGCTGCCGCGCCAGGCCAGCGATGCGTTCAGGCCGATGCCGCCGCCGTTCCAGGACACGCCCAGGCCGCTGCCCGACAGGCGTACGCGGTTGTCGCCCGAGTCGGGCAAGGAACGGCTGATGCGGCCGCTGGCCTGGTCGTGAAACAGCGACAGCACCACGCCACCGCCCAGCAGGTCTTGCGCGTGGCGCAGCTCCAGGCTGACCAGCGTGCCCATGTCGACGGCGGCTTCGCCCGAGGCGTAGGCGCGCACGGCGCCCGGGCCGCCCAGGCCGAACTTTTCGGAACTGTCGAGGTTGGATCCGGTGTACTGGCCGGCGATGCGGCCGTACAGGCTCCAGGGGCCTGCCAGCGCCTGCTGGCGCGCGGCCAGGTAACCCAGCTTGCGCCAGACGGTATGGCCGCTGTTGGCCTGGTCGAGGCGGCCCATCGACGCCGTGGCACTGCCAGCCGAGGCGCCGCCCCAGCCGTCGCGCCAGTCGAAGCTGGTGCTCAGCTCACCCACGTCGTTGATCTTGCGGTCGGCGATGCGCACCAGTTGCGAGTCGCTCAGCCGCCGATGCTCGGCGCTGGCCTTGATGCCCAGGTTGAAGGCCGGGGTGCGCACCAGTGGGTAGCTGCCGTCCAGGCCGATGACGTCGGCCGAGCCCTCGGCGCCCAGGCTGGCAAATTCGCCGGCGAGCTGGTACTTCAGGCGCGACAGGCTCAGGCCGAACTTGAGGCCGTCGCCGCCCACCGGCACGAGGGTGGCCAGGCTGCCGCTGACCAGGCCGCCGCGCTCGGACACCAGCGCGCGCGCCGTGGTGGTGTCGCCCCAGCCGAACAGGTCACGCAGCTGCAGGTGGATGCCGGCGCGGTACACGCCGGTGGAGCGGGTGCCGTGGTTGCTGACATCGAAGCGCAGCTCCAGCGGCTCTTCTTCGGCCACCGAGACCACCACGTCGGCCGCACCGGTGCTGGCCCCGGGCGTGAAGGCAGCGCGGGCGGTGACGCCGGGCAGGTCATTCAGCAGCAGCAGCTGGCGCTCGACCTCGGCCTGGCGCACCGGGCCGGGGCCGCTGAGCCTTTCCGTGTGCGCCTGCACCACCTCGTCGCGCAGGCGGGCGTCCTGCGCGCTGACGATCTGCACGCCTTCGATGCGGCCTTCCAGCACCGCCAGCTCGATCACGCCATCGGCGACGCGTTGCGCCGGCAGGTAGGCATAGCTGAGCAGGTGGCCGTCGGCCTGGTAGCGGCGGGTGATGGCGCCGGCGGCCTCATTCAGGCCGGCGATGTCCAGCCGCCGGCCAACCCAGGGCTGCACCAGTTCGGCCAGCAGCTCGGCGGGGTAGGAGACCGCGCCCGAGATGCGGAAGGACGTGACCGCGACCGTGGCGCCTTCGGGCATGCTGATGGTGGGGCGCGTCGGCGCCTCGATCAGCCGCGGCAGCGCGGTGGTGGGCAGGGTGGGGGTGTTGCTGCGCCGCGTCTCGTCCAGCAACTGGCCGGCGCCGGGCGGGGTTTGCGCCCAGGCCGGCGCGCCCAGCAGGGCGGCAGCCAGCGCGGCCGGGGCCAGGGCCTGCCGCGCGAGGGTGTGGCGGGGGCGGGCGGGGGTCGGTGCGTGGAAGGAGGGCATTTCTTTTCTTGCGTTGCGCTAGCGTCGGGCCAGCTTGTCGAGCAGGGCGACCAGCTGCCGTTCAGCCGGGGCGAAATCCTTGGCCTGGCCCAGCAGGCGCTGCAGCGCGTCCACCGCCTGTTCCAGCTGCCCGGCATCGGCCAGGGCCAGGGCCTCATCGTAGGCGCGCCATGTGGCAGCAGAAAAACTGCGGCCGCCGGCCTCGGTGCCACCCAGCGCGCGCGCCAGACGGCGGTTGAGCGGTTCGATCTGCTGCATCACCGCCGCCATGGGCGCCGTGAGCTCGTCGGAGAAGAGCACGCGCGAGGTGGCGGTGTCGACCACCCGGGTGTGCACCTGGACCTCGTCGCCGATGATGAAGAAGCCGCCGAAGACCATGCGCGCGGCGCCGACGATGCGGCCCAGGCGGATGCGCGCGTCTTCGTCGGCCAGATCACCAGCCGCCACGCGCTGCTCGGCCAGCAGGTCCTTCAGGCGCTGGCGCTCGACCACCGGCAGGCCCGGCACCTGCAGCAAGGTGGCGGTGAGGCTTTCAGAGAGCGAGCGGCGCAGGAAGTCCTGCCCGCCGCCCGCGGCCAGCCCCGGCGGCGTCTGGTTGTCGAAATCCCACACCACCACGGCCGGCAGCCGTGCCGCGGCAGGTGCATCGGCCGCGGCCGCACCCAGGCTGGCCAGAGCCAGCCAGGCCGCCCACAACGCCACAAGCCGGACGCGGTGCAGCACACCGGCCGGCCCTGGCGCAAACACGTGGAAGGCCTTGTTCATTCCTTGCGGGCGACGATCCTCTGATTACGCTCCAGCGGGGCGCGCACATCGGCGATGCGGCCGTAGGCCAGCAGATCCTCGACTTCGGTGACCGTCACCTGGGCGATGCGGCTGTCCTTGTAACCCAGGATGCGGCCATTGAGTTCGATGGCTTCCCCGCGGCTGAGCACGTTGAAGCTCTGGCCCGGCGCCAAACCGTGCTTCTTGCCCAGGTTGATGATGGCGCGCTCGCCCTCGACCTGGACGATGCGGCCCTTGAGCGGGTACTTGTCGCGCACCGTGGCGGCCACGGCCTGGGCGATGCTGGCGGCCAGTTGCGCCGGGTTGGGCGTGCCCGCGCTGTTTTCGGAGCGCACCAGGGCCAGCTGCGTGGTTTCGGTGTCGATGGCGCGCACCGAGGCGTTGAGCGCGTTGCCGTTGGCGCTGAGCACGCCCGACACCATCAGCCGCGCCGCCAGCAGCTTGCCCAGGCGGATCTGCGTGTCCTGGTCGGCCAGCTCGGACGAACCCAGCTTGACCTCGGCCAGCACCTTGTCGAGCAGGCGGCGCTCGACCAGGGTGAAGCCGCGCGCCTGCAGTTCGCGGATCAGCTCTTGCTGCAGCAGCGATTCCAGGCCGATGCGGCCGCCCACCTGCCCGGGCGGCGTCTGATCCTGGAAGGGCAGCACGCTCAAGGCCATCACCGGTGAAGTCCAGTCGTCAGGCGTGCCGGCGGCGGCCGGGCGCGGCGGCGGGTTGCGGAAACGCGCTGCCAGGTCCTTGACCGCCTCGTCCACGTACTGCTGGCGCGCGCGGTCCTGTTCATCGGCCATGGACTCCTGCGTCTGACGCAGCAGTGCCGCGACCATGGCGTCGTTCGGGTCCAGGGCCTTGGCGCGCTCGAGCACCAGCTTGGCCTTGCCGGCCTGGCCGGTTTCGTTGAGGGCCACGGCCAGGTTGCTCATGGCTTCCATCGACTGCGGGTTCTCGCGCGCGGCACGTTCGTAGGTCTTGACCGCGGCCTGCGGGTCCTGCTTGCGCTGCACGTTGCCCACCGCCACCAGGGCGCTGGACTTCTGCCAGGAAAAGTCTGCCGCGGTCTGGTTGCCGGCGGCCTGCTGCAGCGCGGCCTGGCCGGCCTGCACCTGGCCGGTGGCGGCCAGCGAGCGCCCGCGGATCAGATACGCGGCGCTGCGCGTGGGCGCCTTGGCGATGATGTCGTTGGCTTCGGCCAGCGCCGCGGCGCTGTCGCCGCGCTGCAACTGCACTTCGGCCAGGCCTTCGCGGCCCATCCACACCACTTCGGGGTGCGAGGTGCCGGCCAGGGCGCGGAAGATGCGCTCGGCGTCGTCGATCTGGCCCTGGCGCAGCTGCTCGTAGCCGCGCTCGGCGCGCGCGATGTGCTCGATGCCGGGGGGCGCGGGCAGGGTGCCGGGCAGCGACTTGGCGCTGATCTGCGGCGCGAAGAAGACGAAGTCGCCTTCGAGCGAGGTGCTTTCCCAGGGCACCTGGCCGCCGTTGGAGTCGAGCCGCACGCCCAGGCGCACGCGCTTGAAGACTTCTTCGATGGACATGCCCGGGCGTTCGATGTTGGCCAGCAGGTGCTGGGTGTACAGGCCGTTGCTGCCCTTGCCGTCGCTGGCCACGCTGCCGGGCGCGGTGGCAAAGGCCACCAGCGAGCCGATGGGCGCGTCCACCGATGACAGCCCGCCGCCGCCCGAGCGCGAACTGCGCGCGAAGGGGTTGTCGCGGCAGGCATCGAGGATGACCACGTTGATGCGGTTCTTGGCCGTCTCCATCTTGTCCAGCACCTGCTGCACGTCGACGGACTTGTAGGGCACCTCGTCCTCGCGCTTGATGTCGCTGCCCACGGGCATGAGGAAGTTGCGGCCCTTGATCTGCACGCCGTGGCCGGCAAAGTAGAACAGGCCTGCGCCGCCGCCCTTGAGTCGGTCGCCAAAGGCTGTTACGGCTTCTTGCAACTGCTTTTGCGAGGCGTCCAGCCGCAGATCGACCTTGAAGCCGGCTTTCTCGAGCACCTTGGCCACGGCGGTGGCGTCGTTGGTGGAATTGAGCAGCGGTGCGCTGGCGTAGTTGGCATTGCCCACCACGAGCGCGTGGCGCGGCTCATGGGTGGGCACCAACGCCGCCCAGGCGGGGGCCAGCAGGGTCAGAAGCAGGGCGGCCGCCAGGCGCCTGAACCACGGACCGGCAGAAGAGGGTTTGGCGTCGGGAGACATCGGCGGGGGTCCTCTTGCGGTGGTCCTGCCTGCGCCGGAGAAGACCCATGCGCAGAGTAGGGCTCATCGTAAGGCAACGCCATCTGGCCACAACCACCATCCAGGGGAGTCAGGGCTCCCCGGCAACGCGCTCAGGACTTGGACGAGACCTTGTGCCGCATCAGCCGGCCGTGTTCGCGTTCCCAGTCGCGCTTTTTCTCGGTGTCGCGCTTGTCGTGCTGCGCCTTGCCCTTGGCCAGCGCGATCTCGGCCTTGACGCGCCCGCCCTTGAAGTGCAGGTTCAGCGGCACCAGGGTGAAGCCCTTCTGCTCGACCTTGCCCACCAGGCGGCGGATCTCGGCCTTGTGCATCAGCAGCTTCTTGGTGCGGTCGGCCTCGGGGTGCACGTGGGTGGAGGCACTGCGCAGCGCGTTGATGCGGCAGCCGATGAGGAACAGCTCGCCGTCGCGGATCAGCACGTAGCCGTCGGTCAGCTGCACCTGGCCCGCGCGGATGGCCTTGATTTCCCAGCCCACCAGCACCATGCCGGCCTCGAAGCGTTCTTCGATGGCGTAGTCGTAGCGGGCACGGCGGTTCTCGGCGATAGGAGACATGGGGAAGGGGATATGGGGCCGAGGCGCGCTTCTACAATCTGCTCATTGTATGAAGCATGTGCGCAAGTCGGTCCTGTTGTGGTACTCGCCCCTCGAGATGTACGAGCTGGTCACGGCCGTGCCCGACTATCCCGCCTTCCTGCCCTGGTGCGATCGGGCCGAGCTGCTGGAAGAGCACGAGGACGGCGTCACCGCCCGCCTGAGCCTGGTCTACCACGGGCTGCGCCACGCCTTCACCACGCGCAACCAACAGCACCCGCATGACTCGGTGACCATGCAGTTGGTGGACGGCCCTTTTTCGCTGCTGGACGGCAGCTGGCAGTTCCTGCCGCTGGGCGACGGCAGTGCACGCGCCTGCAGGGTGGAGTTCGACCTGCGCTACGCGTTTTCGAGCAAGACGCTGGAAGCCCTGGTGAGCCCGGTGTTCGACAAGATCGCCAACACCTTCGTCGATTCTTTCGTGCGCCGCGCCGAGCAGGTGTATGGCCAGCGCTGAGACCCTGCGCGTCGAGGTCGCCTACTGCCCGGGCCCGGGACCTGGCGTCACCGATCTGGTGACGCTGGCGCTGCCGGCCGGCGCCGCGGTGTCCGACGCGCTGCACGCCAGCGGCCTGCTGGCACGCCACGGCCTGGTGCTGGAGGGCCTGGTCTTCGGGGTGTGGAGCCGCCGCTGCGAAGCCGCCACCCCGCTGCGCGACCGCGACCGTGTCGAGGTCTACCGCCCGCTGCGGGTAGACCCCAAGGAAGCGCGGCGCCTGCGCTACAAGCGCCAGGGGAAACAGGCGGCCGCGATTTAGCGGCAGTCGGACGCGATGACCGAGCGCGCGCGGCGCAGGTCGTCGGCACGGGTCAGGTCGTCGATGATCTCGCGCTCGCCCTTGTCGTTGATGCGCGCGATGCGCTGGCCGCTTTCCAGCGCGGAGATATGGCTGCGCGCGGCGCGGCAGTTCTCGGCACGCTGCTGCGACAGGCGTTCTTCGTCGGCCCGCGACTTGGCCGCCTGTTCCTGCTCGGCGTTGCGCTTGCGCGCCTGCAGCTCGCGGTCGGCCGGCGCAGGCGCTGCCGAAGCAGCGCCGGAAGCCGCTGCGGCGGCGCGCTGGGCGATGCGACGCGGGTCTTGTTCAGGGCGCGACAGGATGTCCTTGTCGGCCACGTCGCGTGGCGGCGGGCGGTCACTGGCGTTGACCTGGCCGTCGCGGTCGCGCCAGACCCATTGCGCCTGGACGGGTGCGGCCAGCGCGGCGATCAACAAGGCCGCGAGCAGCGGCGCCGCGCGGCGTGCGCGGGGCCGTGACGGCCGGGGGGTCGGGGCAGACATGACGCGAGTTTAGACCGGCGGCGCCTGCGCTTGGGGGCTTGCGCCAGCGGGCTTGTGACGGCGCGGGGCCGGGCGGTGCCTCTCTATAATCCGCTTTTGCGTCTGGAGCCATTGCATGCGCCTACTCGGCAAAGCACTCACTTTCGACGACGTGTTGTTGGTGCCGGCCTATTCACAAGTGTTGCCGCGCGACACCAGGCTGGCGACGCGACTGTCGCGCAACATCTCGCTCAACCTGCCGTTGGTGTCGGCGGCCATGGACACCGTGACCGAGGCCCGCCTGGCGATCGCCATCGCCCAGGAAGGCGGCATCGGCATCGTCCACAAGAACCTCACGCCGCGCCAGCAGGCGGCCGAGGTGGCGCGCGTCAAGCGCTATGAATCCGGCCTGCTGCGCGATCCCATCACCGTGGCGCCCGACGTGAGCGTGCGCCAGGTCATGGAACTGTCGCGCCAGCACGGCGTGTCGGGCTTCCCGGTGGTCGAAGGCCGCACCGTGGTGGGCATCGTCACCAACCGCGACCTGCGCTTCGAGACACGGCTGGACATCCCGGTGCGCGAGATCATGACGCCGCGCGAACGCCTGATCTGGGTGCGCGAAGGCGCCTCGCTGGCCGAGGGCAAGGCGCTGATGCACAAGCACCGGCTCGAGCGCGTGCTGGTGGTCAGCGAGGCCTTCGAGCTGCGCGGCCTGATGACGGTGAAGGACATCACCAAGCAGACCAACTTTCCCGACGCCGCGCGCGACGCCCAGGGCAAGCTGCGCGTGGGCGCCGCGGTGGGCGTGGGCGAGGGCACCGAAGAGCGTGTCGAGCTGCTGGTGAAGGCCGGTGTCGATGCCCTGGTGGTGGACACCGCGCACGGCCACAGCGCCGGCGTGATCGAGCGCGTGCGCTGGGTCAAGCGCCAGTACCCGCAGGTCGACGTGATCGGCGGCAACATCGCCACCGGCGCGGCCGCGCTGGCGCTGGTGGAGGCAGGGGCCGACGCGGTGAAGGTGGGCATAGGCCCGGGTTCGATCTGCACCACGCGCATCGTGGCTGGCGTGGGCGTGCCGCAGATCAAGGCCATCGACAGCGTGGCCACAGCGCTGCGCGGCAGCGGCGTGCCGCTGATCGCCGACGGCGGCATCCGCTACTCGGGCGACATCGCCAAGGCCCTGGCCGCAGGCGCCGGCACCGTGATGATGGGCGGCATGTTCGCCGGCACCGAAGAGGCGCCGGGCGAGGTCATCCTGTTCCAGGGCCGCAGCTACAAGAGCTACCGCGGCATGGGCTCCATCGGCGCCATGAAGGC
>JALHPY010000178.1 GCA_022842305.1 Rubrivivax sp. | reverse complement strand
GGCACCAGCAGCACGGTCACGCGCTGCTTGAGTTCGATCTTGGTGATCTCGGTGCGCTTCTCGTTGAGCAGGAAGCTGGTCACCTCCACCGGCACCTGCACGTGCACGGCGGCGGTGTTCTCCTTCATCGACTCCTCCTGCACCATGCGCAGGATCTGCAGCGCGCTGCTCTCGGTGTCGCGGATGTGGCCGGTGCCATTGCAGCGCGGGCAGGTGATGTGGTTGCCCTCGCTCAGCGCCGGGCGCAGGCGCTGGCGGCTCAACTCCAACAGGCCGAACTTGCTGATGCTGCTGAACTGCACGCGCGCGCGGTCGAAGCGCAGGCCGTCGCGCAGGCGCTGTTCGACCTCGCGGCGGTTCTTGCTCTCTTCCATGTCGATGAAGTCGACGACGATCAGCCCGCCCAGGTCGCGCAGCCGCATCTGGCGCGCGATCTCGTCCGCGGCTTCCAGGTTGGTGCGGGTGGCGGTTTCCTCGATGTCGCTGCCGCGCGTGGCGCGCGCGCTGTTGACGTCCACCGACACCAGCGCCTCGGTGTGGTCGATGACGATGGCGCCGCCGCTGGGCAGGTTGACGGTGCGGCTGAAGGCCGTCTCGATCTGGTGCTCGATCTGGAAGCGGCTGAACAGCGGCGCGTCGTCGCGGTAGCGCTTCACGCGATTGGCCGTCTCCGGCATCACGTGGTTCATGAACTGCTGCGCCTGCTCGAAGATGTCGTCGGTGTCGATCAGGATCTCGCCGATGTCCGCGGTGAAGTAGTCGCGGATGGCGCGGATCACCAGGCTGCTTTCCTGGTAGATCAGGAAGGCGCCCTTGCCCGCCTTGGAGGCGCCGTCGATGGCGTCCCACAGCTTGAGCATGTAGTTCAGGTCCCACTGCAGTTCGGCCGCGCTGCGGCCGATGCCGGCGGTTCGGGCGATCAGGCTCATGCCCTTGGGGTAGTCGAGCTGTTCGAGGTTTTCCTTCAGCTCTTCGCGGTCCTCGCCCTCGATGCGACGGCTCACGCCGCCGCCGCGCGGGTTGTTGGGCATCAGCACCAGGTAGCGCCCGGCCAGGCTGACGAAGGTGGTCAGCGCCGCGCCCTTGTTGCCGCGCTCTTCTTTCTCGACCTGGATCAGCAGGTTGTCGCCTTCGCGCACGGCATCCTGGATGCGCGCGTTCTTGGTGTCGACGCCGTCGCGGAAGTAGTTGCGCGAGATTTCCTTGAACGGCAGGAAGCCGTGGCGGTCTTCACCGTAGTCGACGAAGCAGGCCTCCAGCGAAGGCTCCACCCGCGTGATCACGGCCTTGTAGATGTTGCCCTTGCGCTGTTCGCGCCCCTCGATCTCGGTTTCGAAGTCGAGCAGTTTCTGCCCGTCGACGATCGCCAGGCGCCGCTCTTCCGGCTGCGTGGCGTTGATCAGCATGCGTTTCATGTGCACTCCCGTTGGGGCTGCCACAAGCGGCGGCCCCGGGCCCTTGACCGATGCACGAGAAACGCGACAGAACCGTTGGCGCGAAATGCCCTGGACTGCGTGGCCCCCCGACGGATCGGGAGCCCTTAGCGGCGCAGCGTTGGCGCGTGCGTACCGGCCGGGGTTGCAGCATCTGCCGGCGCCCGCCCGCGGCGCCGCGCAGCGCGCGGCACAGCCTGCGCCCACGCGCTGGCTTGTAGCCGGCGGCCGCGGGGGCATGGGTGGTTGGGCGGGATCGACATGGTCTGCAACGGCGTGCCTGACGCGGGGCCCAGGCCGGCTTGACGCCAGGCCTGAAGCCTTGAATTTTCGGTGCCTCGTGGGTACGAAGCGAGGTTCTCTTGCGACTCTCTGCCGCCTGCGACCACACCCCGCCGGGTCACTTGGGAACCACGGCCATTGGCACGGTTTGCAGGCGTTGCATCACCTGAACCGGCGCACGCCACGCGTGCACCGTTGCCACACTTGCGTCGGGTGTGCCCGGGTAAACTCCGGTAAATCAAGCACTTGCAACGCAAACGTGGAACCGGGGAGTATAGCGGGCAACAAGCAACCCCCGGGCCCGCACGGCAGCGATGCGGCGCCGGCTGCGGTGCGCCTGCTCACCGTGGACGAAGAGTCGGCCGGCCAGCGCCTGGACAACTACCTGATGCGCCTGCTCAAGGGCGTGCCCAAGACGCATCTGTACCGCGTCATCCGCTCGGGCGAGGTGCGCGTCAACAAGGGCCGCGCCGGTGCCGACACCCGCGTGGCCGTGGGCGATCAGATCCGCGTGCCGCCCATGCGCCTGACCGCGCCCTCGGCCGCGCCGCCGGCACCGGCGCGTGAGTTCCCGGTGCTGCTGGAAGACGAGCACCTGCTGGCCATCGCCAAGCCCTCGGGCGTGGCCGTGCACGGCGGCAGCGGCGTCAGCCACGGCGTGATCGAGCAGCTGCGCCAGTCGCGGCCGCAGGCGCGCTTTCTGGAACTGGTGCACCGGCTCGACAAAGAGACCTCGGGCGTGCTGCTGCTGGCCAAGAAGCGCAGCGCACTCACCGCGCTGCAGGACCAGTTCCGCCAGCGCGACACGGGCAAGATCTACGCCGCGCTGGTGTTCGGCAGCTGGCCCGAGAAGCTCAAGGTGATAGACCAGGCGCTGCACAAGACGCTGGACGCCGCGGGCGAGCGTCACGTGCGCGTGGTGTCGCCCGCGCACGAAGACGGCCGCCGCGCCATCACCCTGGTGCAGGTGGCGCAGCGCTTTGCAGACGCCACGCTGCTGCGCGTGACGCTCAAGACCGGCCGCACGCACCAGATCCGCGTGCACCTGGCGCACGCCGGCCACCCCATCGTGGGCGACCCCAAGTACGGCGATTTCGCGCGCAACAAGGCCTTTGCGCGCGAACAGGGCGTGGCGCGCATGTTCCTGCACGCGGCCGAACTGGCCTTCGACCACCCCGCCAGCGGCGAACGCGTGACCCTGCGCGCGCCCCTGCCGGCCGACTTTGCGACACTGCGCGCCTGATGGACACCGACCGACCCCGCCGCTTCGACCTGATCGTCTTCGACTGGGACGGCACGCTGTTCGACAGCACCATGCTCATCGTCAAATGCATACAGGCCGCCTGCCGCGACATCGCCGTGGCCGTGCCCAGCGACGAGGCCGCGGCCTACGTCATCGGACTGGGCCTGCACGACGCGCTGCAGCACGCCGTGCCCGGCCTGCCGCCCGCGCGCTACCCCGAGCTCGGCCGGCGCTACCGCCACCACTACCTGGCCAGCCAGGACGACCTGGTGCTGTTTCCGGGCACGCTGGACATGCTGCAGGCGCTCAAGGCGCGCAGCCACCTGCTGGGCGTGGCCACCGGCAAGTCGCGCCGCGGGCTGGACGAGGCGCTGGCGCAGTCGCAGCTGCGCGGCATGTTCGACGCCACCCGCACCGCCGATGAGACCGCCGGCAAGCCCGACCCGCTGATGCTGCAGCAGCTGATGGACGAGCTGGGCACCGCGCCCGAGCGCACGCTGATGATCGGCGACACCACGCACGACCTGCTGCTGGCGCGCAACGCCGGCACGGCGCGCGTGGCCGTGAGCTACGGCGCACACGACACCGCCGCCTTTGCCGAACATCAGCCGCTGTGCGTGGCCCACAGCACACGCGAACTACACGACTGGCTCAGCGCCCATGCTTGAGCGGCTGCCGATCTGCGCCGGCCACGCGCTGGCCGAGGGCGGCCGAGGCCATGTCTGGGACGTGCTGGAATACGGCCGCCCGGTGCGCGCCTTCGCCGTGCGCTTCGACGGGCTGGTGCGCGCCTACCTCAACCGCTGCGCCCACGTGCCGACCGAGATGGACTGGCAGCCGGGCGAGTTCTTCGACCTGGACCGGCGCTGGATCATGTGCTCCATCCACGGTGCGCTGTACGAACCCGCCGACGGCCATTGCGTGGCCGGCCCCTGCACCCGCGGCCGGCTCACGCCGCTGACCGTGCGCGAAGAGTCCGGCCAGGTGTATTGGTATCCTTCCCTGGACATCCGGCCGGCGCCCCCGCCCCCGCCGTCCCCCGAAAGCCCGAAATGAAACCCCCACGCTCGCTTTGCTCGCTGCCCCCCGAGGGGGCCGTCAGTCCCTTCGGAACGGCCGGGCGGAACTGACATGAGTACCGAAGATCCGAGCCTGCCCGCGGGCGGCGCCCTGCCCGCCCCCGCAGCGGCCCCCGCACCGCGCGCAGGCCTGGAATCCACGCTGGAGCGCGTGGCCCAGCAACTGCTGAACCACCAGCGCAGCGAGCGCCGCTGGCGCATTTTCTTCCGCCTGGCCTGGCTGGGCCTGGCGCTGGCCGTGGCGTTGGCACTGCTGTCACAGCGCGGCGCTTCCACCACTTCGAGCACGCCGCACACGGCGCTGGTAGAGGTGCGCGGCGAGATCTCGGCCGAGTCGGAGGCCAGCGCCGAGCTGCTGGTGGGCGCGCTCAAGGCCGCGTTCGAGGACGCCGGCTCTCAGGCCGTGGTGCTGCGCATCAACTCGCCCGGCGGCAGCCCGGTGCAGGCCGGCATCGTCTACGACGAGCTCAAGCGCCTGAAGGCCAAGCACGGCAAGAAGGTCTATGCCGTGGTCGAGGAAGTCTGCGCCTCGGGCGCCTACTACATTGCCGCCGGTGCCGACGAGATCTACGTCGACAAGGCCAGCATCGTGGGCAGCATCGGCGTGCTGATGGACGGCTTCGGCTTCACCGGGCTGATGGAAAAGCTGGGGGTGGACCGTCGCCTGCTCACCGCCGGCACCAACAAGGCCATGCTCGACCCCTTCAGCCCGGTGGACCCGCGCCACGAGCAGCTGGCGCGCGCCATGCTGGAACAGATCCACCTGCAGTTCATCGAAGTGGTGAAAGAGGGCCGGGGCGATCGCCTGAAGGAATCGCCCGACACCTTTTCGGGCCTGTTCTGGAACGGCGAGGAAGCCGTGCGCCTGGGCCTGGCAGACAAGACCGGCAACCTGGACTACGTGGCGCGCGAAGTCATCAAGGCCGAAGAGATCGTCGACTACACGCCGCACGAGAACGTGGCCGAACGCCTGGCCAAGCGCTTCGGCGCCGGTGTCGGCGCCGGCGCGGTGAAGGCGCTGCGCGAACTCTCGCCGCTGAGATGAAGCCCCCACGCTCACTTCGTTCGCTGCCCCCCGAGGGGGCGCGAAGGTCCTTCGGAACGGCCGGGCGGTACTGAGATGAGCCCGCCCCTGGGCGAACGCGTGGCCGTGGCCGCGCAGCACCTGCTGCCCAAGCAGGCCTTGACGCGCATGGCCGGCGCTCTGGCCGGGCGGCAATCTGGGGCGCTGACCACGGCACTGATCCGCGCCTTCATCGCGCGCTACGGCGTCAACATGGCCGAAGCCGCCGAGCCCGACCCGGCCGGCTACGCCAGCTTCAACGAATTCTTCACGCGCGCACTGGCCCCAGGCGCGCGGCCGCTGGCCACGGGCGACTGGCTGTGCCCGGTGGATGGCGCCATCAGCCAGTTCGGCGCCATGCAGGGCGGACGCCTGGTGCAGGCCAAGGGCCACGACTACACCGCCACCGCGCTGGTGGGCGGCGACGCGGCGCTGGCTGCGCCCTTCGATGCCGGCCACTTCGCCACCCTCTACCTCAGCCCGCGCGACTACCACCGCATCCACATGCCGGCCGACGGCCGCCTGCGGCGCATGATCCACGTGCCGGGCGAACTGTTCTCGGTGAACCCGGCCACCGCGCGCGGCGTGCCCGGGCTGTTTGCACGCAACGAACGCGTGGTCTGCGTCTTCGACGGCGCCGCCGGCCCCTGGGTGCTGGTGCTGGTGGGCGCCACCATCGTGGGCAGCATGGCCACGGCGTGGCACGGCGTGGTCAACACCACCCGGCCGGGCACGCTGCGCGACTGGCGGTATGACGACAAGCCCGTGCAGCTGCGCCAGGGCGACGAGATGGGCCGCTTCCTGCTGGGTTCGACCGTGGTGCTGCTGTTCCCGCCCGGGCCGCTGCGCTTCAACCCGGCCTGGGCGCCGGGCGGCGCGGTGCGCATGGGGCAGGCCATGGCCGGGGGCTGAACACCCCCCGGCCCCAGCGGTGAGGTGCGGCAGCTACGGCCCAGGCACCTTGCCGGCCTGCGGCGACCGCGGCCCCGGCAGCACACCGTTGTAGCGCGGCGCACCCAGCAGGCGCTGGTCGGCGATGCCCGCGTAGTTGTAGGACGCATCCATCGCGGTTTCCACGATCTGCTGCAGGACGGCTGTCACCAGCAGGCCCAGCAGGCCGCCCTGGTTCTGCTGCCGCTGTTCGGCCGAGCTTGCCATCGCCTGGCCCTGCCACAGCAGGTCGCCGCTGCGAAGGTCGACGATGCGACCTTCCACCACCACGCGGGTCTCGCTGGCGAGCACCTGGTAGCTCGATCCGTACTGGGTGACCTTGAGGTAGACCGCCGCGTCCGCGCCGAAGAATTCGCGCAGCTTCTGGGCCGGGATGCCGTGGGCGTCGCTGGCCGTGGTGATGCCGTTCTCGCGCAGCGTTTCGTTGACCAGCGTGACGGGAAAGACGTAGTAGCCGGCCTCGGCCAGTGGCCGCGTCGCATGCGACCACACCCCCTGCGTCGCAGTGACCTCGGGCGACTCGTTCAAGGGCGGCAGCACCAGCAGCGACGTCGGCCTGGCCTTCAGGAAGGCGCTGTAGTCGTAGGGGGGCGCCTGGGTCGCGCAGCCGCCCAGGAGCAGCAGACCGAGAACGACCGCCCACAGGGTGGCGCGGGTTGAAGCTGTGCGCGCGCTCATGCCGGGTTCTCCTTCTTGGCCGGGACTTCCTTCCTGGCCGGAACCTGCAGTTGCCTGAGGAGCCGGTCCATGTAGGACGCGGACTCGGGGAAGCTGGCCTTTTCGGCCATCAGAAGCTCGCGCGCCCTGTCGTGGTCACCCACCGACAGCTTGAGCATGCCCAGATGGGCTCGGAAGCCCGGCGGCAGCGCCGTGTTGGCAGCGCGCGCCTTCTCGGCCTGCGCCTCCATCGCGGGGATCTGCTCGGGCGAACCCGCGCCGTGGCGCAGCAGCGCGTCGTACTGCATGCGCGGGAAGGTCTCCCACAGGTACAGGGGCGGCGGGCCCTGCTGGGCGCAGCCGATCAGCGCCATCACGCCACCCCACACGAGGATGCGGCAAATCCACGCCCGGGCGCTCATCGCCTGGTCTCCTGCCCCCACTGGCCAGCGTCCTTGGCCGCGACCAGGTTGTTCACCGCTTCGCGCATCGCCAGATCCAGCACCTTGCCGTTGAGCGTGGCGTCGTAGCTGGCCGTGCCGCCCGTGCCCAGCACTTCGCGGTTCGACAGCTCGAACTCACCAGCCCCCTGCGCGGAGTAGACGACCTCGGAACTGAGGATATTGACGATGTTCAGCGTAATCTTGGCGTACGCAACCTGCGTCTTGCCGCGGCCCAGGATGCCGAAGAACTGGCGGTCGCCGACTTCCTTGCGGCCGAATTCCGAGATGTCGCCGGTGACCACGTAGGAAGCGCCGCGTGTGGCCTGCGTGGCCCCTTGCAGCTTGGCCTCTTGACTGGCTTCTGCCATGTTGTCGCGGTCCAGCACCGTGAACCGCTGCGACTGCTGCAAGTGAGCAATCAGGGTGGTCTTGGCCTGGCTGCCAAGACGGTCGACGCCGTCCGAGAACACGCCACGCATGAAGCTCGACCGGTTGTCGAACTTGCCAACGGACACAGCCACCTTGGCGCCAACATAGGGTGCGGCCGCAGCCTGCACCTTTTCAACTTGCACGGTGCGCGAACCCTCTGTTGCGCAACCGACCAGGGCCGACAGACAGACTGCCGCCCATGCGATGGTGGAACGCTGAATCATGGAGTCCTTCCCCTCTTGCAATCGGGTTGCCGGGCGGGCCTTGCCCACGCCCCTCGCGAACGTCCCGCGGGCCGAGGACCCGCAGGATCTCTGGACGTCATCGGGCCTGACGACGCCGTTGCTGCCACCAAGCCATCGATCCGTTCGTGTCTCTGACCGGCAGCGGGAACCACAGCCTTTCACGTGGGGTAGGCCGGAGAATTGCGCAAACTCAACGCTGCAGCGCCATGCCTGCGAACGAGGGG
>JALHPY010000177.1:3011-8388 GCA_022842305.1 Rubrivivax sp. | reverse complement strand
TGGCCCCCGACGCCGGCCCGCGCCTGGGTCACGACGTGGCCACGGTGCCGTCGGCGCCGGCCAGCGCGCCGCGCCTCAACCTGGAACTGCCGCGCGCCCGCGGTGGCCAGCTGTCGCGCCACGGCAGCACTGGCGCACTGCCCGTGCTGCCGCGCCCGCCCGATCTGCCCGACAAACTGGGCCAGGACATCGGCAAGGCGGCGCGCGACGACTGCCGCAAGGCCTATGAGGGCATGGGCGTGCTGGCGGTGTTGCCCCTGGCCGTGGATGCGCTGCGTAAAGACGGCTGCAAGTGGTAGGCATGGAAGGAAACCCCGGGTAGGGCCATCGCTGTGTGCAATGCACAATGATTTGAGTACCCCCATCAATAACGCCAGGAGACGAGAACTTGAAGTGGCAACCCAAGACCTGCTGGATCCTCGCCCTGCCGCTGCTGGCCGCAGGCTGCGGCGGTGACGACCCTGTATACGACGTGTCTGCGCTGCCGGCCGGCGTCACCCAGCACAGCAACACCAGCTACCCGGCCACCACGGTGGGCACGGGCGCCACGGCAGCGTCGCAGGATCTGCTCACCGGCGGCATCGGCAAGGCCGGTTTGGGCACGACGGCGCCGCCGGCCTATGCCGACGCGGCCAACCCCACGGCGGCCGAACTGCGGCGCAACGCGCTGCACTCGAATTACCGCGCCATCCTTGATCCCAGCGCCAACGGCGGCTATGGCCGGCTGTACGGCCCCAACATCGACAACAACGGTGCCGACACCCTGGGCGATGGCCTGATCCCGGGCAAGGAGTACATCGCCTCCATCGACGACGGCAGCGGCAACAAGCGTGTCGTGGTGGCGGTGCAGATCCCCGCCAACTTCGACACCGCCAACCCCTGCATCGTGGCCGGGCCCTCGTCGGGCTCGCGCGGCGTGTACGGCGCCATCGGCACGGCCGGCGAATGGGGCCTGAAGCGCCGCTGCGCCGTGGCGCTGACCGACGCCGGCAAGGGCGTGGGCCTGTACGACCCCACCGACGACACCGTCAACCAGATCGACGGCACGCGCACCACGCGCACGCTGGCCGGCGCGCTGAACTTCTTTGCCGCCAACATCACCGACGCGGCGCGCGCCACCTTCAACGCCGCCTTCCCCAACCGGCTGGCGCTCAAGCACGCGCATTCGCAGCAGAACCCCGAAAAGGACTGGGGCAGCGACACGCTCATCAGCATCCAGTACGCCTTCCATGCGCTGAACCAGGAATTGGGCGAGCAGGCGCCCGACGGCAGCGGCAAGCTCAAGCGCTTCACGCCGGCCAACACGGTGGTGATCGCGGCCTCGGTGTCCAACGGCGGTGGCGCCGTGCTGCGCGCGGCCGAGCAAGACGTCGATGGTCTGATCGACGGCGTGGTGGCCACCGAGCCCAACGCCCAGCCCAACACCACCGCGGGCTACGGCGTGGCGGTGGGTGGAACGCCAGCGACTCTCTATGGCAAGCCGCTGATCGACGTCTTCACCGTCGCCAACATCTACCAGCCCTGCGCCGCGCTGGCGCCCAGTGTGACCATGACCGAGTTGACGGCCACAGGAGCGCTGCCCACCTACAACTTCATCGCGGCCGCCGGCATGACGGCACGCGCCACCAACCGCTGCGCGGCCCTGGCCGCGCGCGGCCTGGTCACCGGCATCACCACTGCCGATCAGGCCACCAACGCGCTGCAGAAGCTGCGCGACTACGGCTACACGGCCGACAACGACACCATGCACAACGCCCATTACGCGCTGGGCAACGCGCCCATCATTGCGATGATGTACACCAACGCGCACGGCCGTTTCGGCCTGACCGACAACCTGTGCAGCATGAGCATGGCGCAGGTCAACGGCGCCGATGGCGTGGTGGTTCCGGTCACACCCAACACCAAGGCGCAGATCTTTGCGGCGGGCAATGGCACGGCCAACGGCGCGCCGGCCACGCCGGTGGTCAACAACTCGGTGGGCGGCGCGCGCAGCTGGCAGTGGGCGGTATCGCCCACCAGCGGCACGACCGACCTGGGCCTGGACAGTGCGTTGTGCCAGCGCGCCCTGGTCACCGGCAAGAACCCGGTCAGCGACACCGCGCTCACGGCTGCCACCACCCCCACGCTGGTTGACAGCCAGCGCGTGCAGGCCGGCATTGCCGAGGTGCTGCTCAACGGCAACCTGCGCGCCAAGCCCACGCTCATCGTCGCCGGTCGCAGCGATGCACTGGTGCCCGTCAACCACGCGTCACGCGCCTACGTGGCCTTCAACAGCAAGGTCGAAGGCGCGGCCAGCCAGGTGCGCTATGTCGAGGTCGAGAACGCCCAGCATTTCGACACCTTCCTCCCATTCGCCGGCTTCGACACCCGCTTCGTGCCGCTGCACCCCTACTTCAACCGCGCCATGGATGCCATGTGGGCCAGGCTGAAGTCCGGCACGGCGCTGCCGCCCAGCCAGGTGGTGCGCACGACGGTGCGCGGCGGCACGCCCGGCTCGGCGCCGGCGCTGTCGGCCTCGCAGGTGCCCAACTTCAAGGCCGACCCGGCGGCCGGCGACCAGATCGTCATCGGCGCGGGCAACGTGCTGGGCGTGCCCAACTGAGCGCGCATTCGTGCGGCGTCGCGACCCTGCTGCCGGCCCCGCCGGCAGCGGATGACGAGACGGCAGAACCGGCAAGCGCATGAGCACCGACTACATCCTGGAAACGCGGCAACTCACGAAGGAGTTCCGCGGCTTCGTGGCCGTCAGCCAGGTCGACCTGCGCGTGCGCCGCGGCAGCATCCACGCGCTCATCGGCCCCAACGGCGCCGGCAAGACCACCTGCTTCCACCTGCTGACCAAGTTCCTGCGGCCCAGCTCGGGCCAGATCCTGTTCGAGGGCGAGGACATCACCGCCGACACCCCGGCGCGCATCGCGCGGCGCGGCATCATCCGCTCGTTCCAGATCTCGTCGGTTTTCCCGCACCTCACGGTGCTCGAGAACGTGCGCGTGGCACTGCAGAGCCGCCTGGCCGGTTCGTTCCAGTTCTGGCGCTCCGAGCGCTCGCTCGACAAGCTGAATGACCGCGTGCTGGAGCTGCTGCGCGAGGTCGACCTCGAGCAATACGCCGGCCTCACCGCGGTGGAGCTGAGCTACGGCCGCAAGCGCGCGCTCGAGATCGCCACCACCCTGGCGATGGAGCCCAAGCTGATGCTGCTGGACGAGCCCACGCAGGGCATGGGCCTGGAAGACGTGGACCGCATCCGCCAGCTCATCAAGCGCGTGGCCGCCAGCCGCACCGTGCTGATGGTGGAGCACAACATGAGCGTGGTGGCCAGCATCGCCGACACCATCACCGTGCTGCAGCGCGGCGCCACTCTGGCCGAGGGGCCGTACGAGCAGGTGTCACGCAACCCGGCGGTGATCGAGGCCTACATGGGCAGCGCCGACGCCCAGCTGAAGGGCCCCCACTGATGGCATCCCCCATGCTCGAAATCCAGGGCCTGCACGGCTGGTACGGCGAATCGCACGTGCTGCACGGCATGGAGCTGCAGGTGGCCGAGGGCGAGGTGGTCACGCTACTGGGGCGCAATGGCGCCGGGCGCACCAGCACGCTGCGCGCCATCATGGGCCTGATCGGCAGCCGCAAGGGCTCGATCAAGGTGCGCGGCACCGAGACCATAGCCATGCCCACGCACCACATCGCGCGCATGGGCGTGGGCTACTGCCCCGAGGAGCGCGGCATCTTCGCCAGCCTGTCGGCCGAAGAGAACCTGATGCTGCCGCCGCGCCTCGGCGAAGGCGGCATGAGCCTGGACGCGATCTACGCCATGTTCCCCAACCTGCAAGAGCGCGCGCACAGCCAGGGCACGCGGCTGTCGGGCGGCGAGCAGCAGATGCTGGCGGTGGCGCGCATCCTGCGCACCGGCGCGCGCCTGCTGCTGCTGGACGAGATGTCCGAGGGCCTGGCGCCGGTGATCGTGCACAAGCTGGCCGAGATGGTGGGCATGCTGCGCGGCCAGGGCTACACCATCGTCATGGTCGAACAGAACTTCCGCTTTGCCGCGCCGCTGGCCGACCGCTTCCTGGTGGTCGAGCACGGCCAGGTGATCCAGCAATTCACGCAGGCCGAACTGCCATCGCGCATGGAGCGGCTGCACGAGTACCTGGGCGTGTGAACACGCCGTTCTCTCACCCGCCACCCATTCCACCAACACATCAGGAGACGACATGAAACTCAGCAAGCTCACCCGCGCCCTGGCACTGGCCACCGCCACCCTGGCCGCTGCCACCGTCACCCCGGCCCAGGCCCAGATCTCGGGCGACGTGATCAAGATCGGCATCATCACCGACATGGCCGGTGTCTATGGCGACATCGACGGCATGGGTGGCGTCGAGGCCATCCGCATGGCGGTGGCCGACGCCGGCGACATCGGCGGCAAGAAGGTCGAGGTGCTCTACGCCGAACACCAGAACAAGGCCGACGTGGCTGCGGCCAAGGCGCGCGAGTGGTTCGACACCCAGGGCCTGGACATGCTGGTGGGCGGCACCAACTCGGCCACCGCGCTGGCCATGGCCAAGGTGGCGTCCGAGAAGAAGAAGCCCTTCCTCGTGGTCGGTGCCGCGAGCTCTGCGCTGACCAACGACCAGTGCAACCCCTACACCGTGCACTGGGCCTACGACACCGTGGCGCTGGCCAAGGGCACCGGCAATGCGGTCGTCAAGCAGGGCGGCAAGAGCTGGTTCTTCCTGCAGGCCGACTACGCCTTCGGCGCCGCGCTGCAGGCCGACGTGTCCACCGTGGTCAAGGCCGCCGGCGGCACCGTGGTCGGCACCGTCAAGCACCCGCTGTCGGCCAGCGACTTCTCGTCCTTCCTGCTGCAGGCGCAGGCCAGCAAGGCGCAGATCCTGGGCATGGCCAACGCCGGTGGCGACACCATCAACACCATCAAGGCGGCCAACGAATTCGGCGTCACCAAGACGATGAAGCTGGCCGGGCTGCTGGTGTTCATCAACGACATCCACTCGCTCGGGCTGAAGACCACGCAGGGCATGTACCTCACCGACAGCTGGTACTGGAACCAGAGCGCCGAATCGCGCGCCTGGGCCCGCCGGTTCTTCGAGAAGTTCAAGCGCATGCCTTCATCGGTGCAGGCGGGCGACTACTCGGCGGCGCTGCAGTACCTGAAGGCGGTCAAGGCCACCGGCACCGACGACGCCGACAAGGTGCTGGCGCAGATGCGCAAGACGCCGATCAACGACGTCTTTGCCAAGGGCGGCTTCATCCGCGCCGACGGCCGCATGGTGCACGACATGTACCTGATGCAGGTGAAGACGCCGCAGCAGTCCACCGAGCCCTGGGACTACTACAACGTGGTCGAGACCATGAAGGGCGA
>JALHPY010000177.1:0-2911 GCA_022842305.1 Rubrivivax sp. | reverse complement strand
GCCTGGCTGGCGATGGAGAAGTTCGAGATCGGCTTCTGGTGGGCGCTGCTGCTGGCGCCGCTGGTGGTGGGCGCCATCGGCGTGGTGATCGAGCGCACGCTGCTCAAGCGCCTGTACAACATCGACCCCATCTACGGCCTGCTGCTGACCTTCGGGCTGGCGCTCATCGCCGAGGGCGTGTTCCGCGACCAGTTCGGCGTCTCGGGCCAGCAGTACGCGGTGCCCGATCTGCTGCAGGGCGCCACCGACCTGGGCTTCATGGTGCTGCCCAACTACCGCGGCTTCGTGGTCTTCGCCTCGCTGCTGGTATGCCTGGTGACCTGGTGGACGATAGAGCGCACGCGGCTGGGCAGCTACCTGCGCGCCGGCACCGAGAACCCCAAGCTCGTGCAGGCCTTCGGCATCAACGTGCCGCTGATGGTGATGCTGACCTACGGCGCCGGCGCCGGCCTGGCCGCGCTGGCCGGCGTGCTGGCCGCGCCGGTGATCCAGATCACGCCACTGATGGGCAGCAACCTGATCATCGTGGTCTTCGCGGTGGTGGTGATCGGCGGCATGGGCTCGATCCTGGGCTCCATCCTCACCGGCCTGGTGCTGGGCTTGATCGAAGGCCTGACCAAGGTGTTCTACCCCGAGGCCTCGAGCATCGTCGTCTTCGTCATCATGGCCATCGTGCTGATGGTGCGGCCTGCCGGGCTGTTTGGAAGAGAGCCCTGATGGACGCGCTGCAAGACACCCTTCAGCGCCGCGCGCGCTGGGCCTGGCTGGCGGGGCTGGCGCTGCTGCTGGCCGCGCCCTTCATCGGCCTGTACCCGATCTTCATCATGAAGGCGCTGTGCTTCGCGATCTTTGCGTGTGCCTTCAACCTGCTGCTGGGCTACACCGGCTTGCTGTCGTTCGGCCACGCCGCATACCTGGGCGCGGCGGCCTATTTCACCGGCTGGCTGGTCAAGGATGCCGGCTTCTCGCCCGAACTTGGCGTGCTGGCCGGCATGCTGGGTGCCGGCGCCATCGGCCTGGTGGTCGGCCTCATCGCCATCCGCCGCCAGGGCATCTACTTCGCGATGATCACGCTGGCAATGGCGCAGATGGTCTACTTCGTCTGGCTGCAGGCCCCGTTCACCGGCGGTGAGGACGGCCTGCAGGGCGTGCCGCGCGGCCACCTGTTCGGCTTCATCCCGCTGGCCAGCGACCTGGCCATGTACTACGTGGTGCTGGCGATCTTCGTGGCCGTGTTCCTGGCCATCGTGCGCATCGTGCACTCGCCCTATGGCCAGGTGCTCAAGGCCATCCGCGAGAACGAGCCGCGCGCCATTTCGCTGGGCTACGACGTCGGCCGCTACAAGCTGCTGGCCTTCGTGCTGTCCACCATGCTGGCCGGGCTGGCCGGCTCGCTCAAGACCCTGGTGCTGGGCTTCGCCACGCTGTCCGACGCGCACTGGTCGCTGTCGGGTGAGGTCGTGCTGATGGCCCTGCTGGGCGGCATGGGCACCTTTGCCGGCCCTGTGGTGGGCGCGTTCACGATCATCGGGCTGCAGAACTACCTGGCCGACCGCGTGGGCGCGTGGGTCACGGTGATCATCGGCGCGATCTTCGTCGTCTGCGTGGTCGGTTTCCGCAGCGGCTTCGTGGGCGAACTGCTGGCCTGGCAGAAGCGGCGGCTGACCAAGAAGGACTGAAGCGGCCGATCAGCTGATCAGCAGCGCGCGGAAGTCGTTGACGTTGGTGAAGGTCGGCCCCGGTACCACCAGGTCACCCAGGGGCTGGAAGAAGGCATAGGCGTCGTTGCGGTCCAGCAACTCGGCCGGCTTCAGGCCCAGCGCCCGCGCCCGCGCCAGCGTGCTGGGGGTGACGATGGCGCCGGCGTTCTCTTGCAGGCCGTCGATGCCGTCGGTGTCGGCCGCCAGCACGTGCACGCCGGCCTGCCCCTGCAGGGCGATGGCGCAGCCCAGCAGGAACTCGGTCGCCCGGCCGCCCCGCCCACCCTTGGCGCGCACCGTCACCGTGGTCTCGCCGCCCGAGAGGATGACGCAGGGCCGCGCAAAAGGCTGGCCGCGCCGCGCCACGGCGCGCGCCAGTGCGGCGTGCACCTTGCCCACCTCGCGGCTTTCGCCCTCGATCTCGTCGCTCAGGATGTGCGCGTCCAGCCCGTGGGCGCGCGCCAGCGTGGCCGCGGCCTCCAGGCTTTGCTGCGGCGTGGCCACCATGTGCACCTGGTGCCCGGCGAAGACCGCGTCGCCCGGCTTGGGCGTCTCGAAGGCGCCGCTTTCCAGGCCGGCGCGCGCCGCAGCGGGCAGGGTGATGCCGTAGCGCGCGCAGATGGCCAGGGCGTCGGCGCAGGTGCTGGCGTCGGGCACGGTGGGGCCGCTGGCGATGATGCCCGGCGCGTCGCCCGGCACGTCGCTGATGAGCAGCGTCACCACCCGTGCCGGCGCGCACAGCGCGGCCAGGCGCCCGCCCTTGATGGCGCTGAGGTGCTTGCGCACGCAGTTCATCTCGTCGATGGCCGCGCCGCTGGCCAGCAGGGCCTTGTTCACCGCCTGCTTGTCGGCCAGGCTCAGGCCGGGGGCGGGCAGGGTGAGCAGGGATGAGCCACCGCCGGAGATCAGGCACAGCACCAGGTCCTCGGCCGTCAGGCCACTGGCCAGCGCCGCGATGCGCTGCGCCGCCTGCAGGCCGGCGGCGTCGGGCACGGGGTGCGCGGCCTCGACCACCTGGATGCGCCCCGGCTGCGCGCGGTAGGCCGGCGGCACGTGCTCATAGCGCGTGACCACCAGGCCGCTCAGCGGTGCGGCGGCCGGCCAGGCGGCGTCCAGCGCCGCGGCCATGGCGCCACCGGCCTTGCCGGCGCCCAGCACCAGGGTGCGGCCCCGGGGTGGGGGCGGCAGGTGCGCGGCAGTGACATCGGCCG
>JALHPY010000176.1 GCA_022842305.1 Rubrivivax sp. | reverse complement strand
AGAACGACATCGACGTCGAGGCCTTCGCTGCCTACCTGCAGAACACCTTCTACAGCGGCCACTGGACCATCACCCCGGGCCTGCGCTACGAGAACTACCGCCTGCGCAACACCGCGGTGTTGGCGCGCGAGGACCGCGACATCAACAATGGCCGCAGCGTCAGCTCACGCCACTCCGAACTGCTGCCGGGCCTGGGCGTCACCTACCTGGGCATCCCGGGAACGACCCTGTTTGCCGGCATCCACCGCGGCATCGCCCCGCCGCGGCCGGACGCCAACCTCAACCCCACCGACGCCGGCTTCCGCCCGGTCGAGCCCGAGCTCAGCACCAACATCGAGGCCGGCTTGCGCAGCAACCCGGCCAAGGGGGTGCAGCTCGAGGCGGCGCTGTTCCAGATCAGCTTCAAGAACCAGATCGTGCCGGGCTATGCCGTCGGCTCTAACCAGACCTTCACCAACGCCGGCGACAGCTTGAACCAGGGGGTCGAGTTCGGCGCGCGCCTGGACTTCGGCGCGCTGCAGGGCAGCCCGAACAACCCCTACCTCAGCCTGAGCCTCACCCACCTGGCCAAGGCCAGCTTCGAGAGCGACCTGCTGGTGCCCGTGTTCGCGCCCGGCGACGAAGAGACCTCGGTCTTCAGCAACGCCCGCGGCAAGCGTCTGCCCTATGCGCCCAGGACCCTGGCGTCGCTGAGCCTGGGCTTCGAGCACGCCTCGGGCTGGGACGCGCGCGTGGGCGTCAGCCATGTCGGCGAGCAGTTCAGCGACGCGCTCAACACGGTGGCGGCCGACCCCAACGGCAGTGCGGGCCGCATCCCCGCCTACACCCTGATCAACGCTGCGCTCAACTACACGATCAAGCCCCTGGGCATGACGCTGTACCTGGGCGGCACCAACCTGGCCGACAAGGCCTACCTCGTCGGTCGGGTCAATGGCGCGTTTGCCGGCATGCCGCGGCAGATCGTGGCCGGTGCCAGGATGCGGTTCTGAGCCTGTTCGCCGAAGTGCCGGGCCGGTGCCGGCCACGCGACGGCGGGCCCGGCTGGCCCGACAATCGCGCCATGGCGCAGCGACAAGACCCCGAAGCCGATGATGCCGTCGACGTGGCGGCCATCCTGCACGACGGCAGCACCGACGTCGACTCGGCGCTGGCCGCCTTTGCCGCCGGCCAGCGCAGGGCCGGGCGGCGCGTGTCGGGGCTGCTGATGCGCCACCGCGCGCATCAAGATGGATGCCAGGCTTCGATGCTGCTCACCGACATCGACACCGGCGACGAATACCTGGTGTCGCAGCCCCTGGGCAGCGGTTCCCAGGCCTGCAGCGCCGACCCGCAGGGCTTTGCGCGCGCCAGCCGGGTGCTGCGCGCCGCGCTCGAACGCCAGGCCGATCTGGTGATCAGCAACCGCTTCGGCTCGCTCGAGGCGGTGAACGCCGGCTTCACGGCCGAGTTGCTGGCGCTGATGACGCAGGGCGTGCCGGTGCTGACCGTGGTGGCCACCCGCCACCTCGATGCCTGGCAGCGTTTCGTCGGCGATGCGCCGCTGCTGCCGGCCGACCCCGCCGCCTGGGCCGCCTGGCTGGACGGCGTGCTGCTTCGGCGCAGCCGGCTGCGCCAGCCTCAGTAGCCCAGCGCCAGCCCGGTGCCGCGGCGCGGATCGTTGGCGCCGTAGAAGCGCTGTCCGCCCACCGGCTTGCCGCCCAACGCCGGCGCGCCGATGAGGATGGCCGCCAGGTGGCCGGGCGGCGGCGGCGGGCTGAAGCGGTGGCCCATGTCCTCGAGCAGCTTGCGCGTGTCGGGGCTGAGCGCGAAGTTCTCCACCGCGGTGGTTTCGGGCAGCCACTGCTGGTGAAAGCGCGGCGCGTCCACGGCTTCCTGCACGTTCATGCCGTAGTCCACCAGGTTGAGGATGGTGTGCAGCACCATGGTGATGATGCGGCTGCCGCCGGGCGTGCCCAGCACCAGCACCGGTTGGCCGTCGCGGGTGAGGATCGTCGGGCTTATCGAGCTCAGCGGGCGCTTGCCGGGCGCGATGGCATTGGCCTGCCCCTGCACCAGGCCATACAGGTTGGGCACGCCGGGCTTGGCCGTGAAGTCGTCCATCTCGTTGTTCAGCAGCACGCCGGTGCCCGCGGCCGTGACCTTGGCGCCGAACCAATCGTTGAGCGTGTAGGTCACCGCCACCGCGTTGCCCTGGCCGTCGACGATGGAGTAGTGCGTGGTGTTGCTGCCCTCGTGCGCCGCCAGGCCGGGCTTGATGTCCCTGGACACCCCCGCGCGCTGCGGCGCGATGGCCGCGCGGATGCGCGCCGCATAGGCCTTGTCCAGCAGGCGCTGCAGCGGGTTGGCCACGAAGTCGGGGTCGCCCAGGTAGTGGTTGCGGTCGGCATAGGCGTGGCGCATGGCCTCGATCTGGTAGTGCACCGCCTGGGCCGAGCGGTAGCCCAGTTCCTGGAGCGGATAGCCCTCCAGGATGCCCAGCATCTGGCACAGCGCCACCCCGCCCGAGCTGGGCGGCGGAGCCGAGACCACGCCGTAGCCGCGGTAAGTGCATTCCACCGGCTTGAGCTCGCGCACCCGGTACTGGTCCAGGTCGGCCTGGGTGATGAAGCCCTTGCCCGCTTGGCTGGACGCGACGATGGCCGCGCCCACCGGGCCCTGGTAGAAGCCGGCCGTGCCGTGCTGGCTGATGCGCTCGAGCGTTGCCGCCAGGTCCTTCTGCACCAGCCGGTGGCCGGCGGCGGGTGGCGCGCCCTGGTCCAGGAAGATGGCGGCCGAAGGCGGGTCGCGCTTCAGGGCTTCGGCCGCGCCGGCAAACATGTCGGCGTCGCCCTGTTCGAGCACGAAGCCCTGCTGCGCGTAGCGGATGGCCGGCGCCAGCAGCGCCGCGCGCGGCAGGCTGCCCCAGCGGGCCCGCGCGTGTTCCAGGCCCGCCACCGTGCCGGGCACCGCCACCGCGCCATGGCCCTGGGTGCTGGCGCCCGGGATGACCTGGCCTTGCGCGTCCAGGTACATGTCGGCGCTGGCGGCCAGGGGCGCCTTCTCGCGGAAGTCCAGGAAGGCCTTGCGGCCGTCGGCCAGTTGCAGCGTCATGAAGCCGCCGCCGCCCAGGTTGCCGGCCGCCGGGTACACCACCGCCAGCGCATAGCCCACGGCCACCGCCGCGTCGATGGCGTTGCCGCCGTCACGCAGCACGTCCACGCCCACGCGCGTGGCCAGGTGCTGAGCAGTGACCACCATGCCCTGGCGGGCCGCCACCGGCGCCTGCGAGGCCGCGTGGCCCGCGGCGCAGGTCAGGGCCCAGGCGGCCAGGGTCAGGAGCCGGGCATGTCGTGCGATGTTCATGGCGGTCCGCGTGGGGGTGTTTGCGCTGCCACGATCATGCCCGTGCCGGGCGCCGGCCAGCGCCTACCCCAGTGCGATGGGCTCGCCGTTGATGGCCCAGCTCACCCCGAATCGGTCGGTCAGCATGCCGAAGCTCCTGGCCCAGAAGGCGGGCGCCAGCGGCATGGTGATCTGCCCGCCCTGCGCCAGGGCGTTGAAGGCGCTGTGGGCCTGGTCGATGGTGTCGTACTCCAGCGCCAGCATCACGCCCTTCATGCCTTCGAAGGGCATGCCGGGCGGCGTGTCGCCGGCAAACAGCAGGGCACCGCCGGGCAGCACCAGGCTGGCGTGCATGATGCCGTCGCCGCTGGGTGCGCCGCCTTCGCCGCAGCCTTGCATCGGTTGTTCCGGCGCCGGCATGTCGGCGTAGCGCAGCAGGGTCTGGATGCTGGCGCCCAGCGCCTGCGCGTAAAACGCAAAGGCCTCGCGCGTGGTGCCGGGGAAGCTGAGGTAGGGGGTGAGGGTGGTGGGCATGGGGGGGGCTCCTGGGTTGGCGCGGGGCACGGGGCCGTGCCTGCAAACCGACGACGAACGGCCGCAGACGTTTTCGACAAAGCCCGCCCGAGACTTGACGTCCGGGCCTGCCGTTCGCTTACTGCAGGCGCAGCGTGAACACCACGCGCTCGTAGCGGCCCTGGCCGTCGATGGCGGTGAGCGCGTGTTCACCGGGCTGGCCCAGCGTGAGGCGCAGCACCGTGTCGGCGCCGCCGCTGCCCACCAGCCGGCCGTTCAGCAGCCAGCTCAGGCTGTCGCGCGCGCCGATGGCCTGCAGGCGCAGCACGGCCTGGCGCTGGCCGGGCGTGGGCCGGATGATGCTGCCGCTGTCCAGCCCGGTGAGCCGCAGCGCGCGGCTGGGCGCTGCGGCGCGGCAGGGCGGGGTGAGCGGCAGGCGTTCCACCGCGCTCTTCCACTCGGGATACAGCCAGGGCTCCAGCAGGGTGGGCCAGCGGGCGTATTCCAGCGCCTGCCAGCGCGTGCCGTCGCGCGTGGTGCAGCCGGGTCGCAGGCGGCGGGTCTGCGCCGGGTCGACCCAGGCGGTCTCGCGCAGGCCGGCGTCGTGCACGCGGTCGGGCAGGGTGGGGGGCGTGCTGCCGTCCAGCGTCCAGGCCATGCGGCGCACGCGGCACATGGCGTCGGGCGTGTCGGCGGCGGCAAGGCCCAGTGGCCAGCAGATCTCGACCGCCTGCACGCCGACCGGTACCGCGCGCGGCTTGGTGGCCGTGGGGCCCAGCGCGGCCAGCAGATCCTTGGCCAGGGGTGCTGCGGTGTTGGCGCCGAAGTGGCCGGGGTTGGGCGTGCCATCGGGCCGGCCGACCCACACGCCCAGCGTGTACCGGTCGGTCACGGCCACGGCCCAGGCGTCGCGAAAGCCGAAGCTGGTGCCGGTCTTCCAGGCCACGCGCGTGGACGTCTCGCGGAAGGGCGCGTCGGGGCGGCCGCCGCTTTCCAGGATCTCGCGCACGATGAAGGCGGCGCCGGCGCTCATCAGCCGCGTCTCGACCAGGGGATCGTCGGGCCTCAGGCGCGGCTGGCCGGCCACGCCGCCGCGCGCCAGCGCGGTGTAGGCGCCGACCAGTTCTTCCAGCGTGGTGCTGCCGCCGCCCAGGATCAGGCTGAGGTTGGGCGCGCTGGCCGCGGGCATGCGCAGCTTGAGGCCGGCGTTGCGCAGCTGCGCGGCAAAGCGCGCCGGGCCGATGCGGTCCAGCAGGTCCACCGCGGGCACGTTGAGCGAGCGCTGCAGCGCGTCGCTGACGCTCACCGCGCCCGAGAACGACGACTCGAAGTTCCCGGGCGCATAACCGCCGAAGTTCTGCGGCGCGTCGATCAGCAGGCTCTCGGAATGCACCAGGCCTTCGTCCAGCGCCAGCGCATACAGGAAGGGCTTGAGCGTGGATCCGGGCGAGCGCAGGCCGCGCACCATGTCCACGTGCGCCGCGCGCGCGGCGTCGGCGAAATCGGCCGAGCCCGCGTAGCCGCGCACCGCCAGGCTGTCGTTGTCCACGATCAGCGCGGCGATGGACACCTGCGGCGGCAGGCTGCCCAGCCGATCGGCCAGCACCTGTTCCAGCAGGGTCTGCACGCCGGCGTCCAGCGTGCTGCCGATCTGCGCCGGCAGCGCGCCGGCCTGCAGCGCCTGCTGGCGCAGCCGTTCCGCCGCCAGCGGCGCCAGCCAGCGCGCGCGCAGCGGCGGGGCGAACACGGTCTCGATGCGCGCATCGGCCACCGTGGACTCGGGCCAGATGCCCTGGTCGGCCATGCGCTGCAGCACCTTGTCGCGGGCCGCGCGCGCGGCCTGCGGTGCGCGGTCGGGCCGCAGGCGCGACGGGGTCTGCGGCAGCGCCACCAGCAGCGCGGCCTCGGCGTGGCTGAGAGCGCGCGCGCTCTTGCCCAGGTAGGCGCGGGCGGCCATCTCCACGCCCACCACCTGGCCGCCCATGGGTGCGTGGTTGAGGTACAGGGTGAGGATCTCGCGCTTGGACAGGTGCGCTTCCAGCTGCAGCGCCCGCGCGATCTGGCGCAGCTTGGCGCCCAGGCTGCGGCCGGCCGGCGGCGGCTCCAGCAGGCGCGCCACCTGCATGGTCAGCGTCGAGCCGCCCGAGACGATGCGCCCCTGGCGCACGCGCTGCCAGGCGGCGCGCAGCAGCGCCGCGGGGTTGACGCCGGGGTGCCAGTCGAACCAGCGGTCCTCGTACTGCAGCAGCGCCTGCAGGTACAGCGGCGACACCTGCTGCGGCGTCACCGGCAGCCGCAGCTTCTCGTCGGCGCCGGCCCAGCTGCGCAGCGGCGTGCCGTCCTCGGCCAGCACCACCAGGGTGCCGCTGGGCGCGCCGCGCGCCGCCGCGGGCAGCGCGAAGGCGCGGTCGAGCAGCAGCACCAGCAGCAGCAGCAACGCGGCAGCTGCGACGGCCGCGCCGGCCAGGCGCCAGCGCCTTGCGAACATCACGGCGCCCTGGGGTCCAGCACGGTGATGTCAGGCTCGGCCTTGCCGGTGGAACGCAGCTCGGGCCGGTACATGTCTTCGGCAAAGGTGGGCGGCACGCCGTAGCGGCCGGGCGTGACCACGCGCAGCAGGTAGTACAGGTCCAGCGGCTGGCCGTCCAGGTCGACCGCGGCCACGAAGCGGTCGTCGCGGTACTCGCTGTGCTTGATGCGCCGGTCACCCAAGGCGCCAGCGATGTAGATGCCCTGCACCTGGAACTGGCTGGCCTGCGCGCCCTGCGTGAGGTTGAGGTTCTCGACCTCGAAGCCGGCCGGTATGCGGTCCACCACCAGCGCGTCGCGCACGCGCTGCGTGCTCTTGATGCGCAGGCGCGTGATCAGCATGTCGCCGCTGCGGAACTGGCGCTCACTGACGGCGCTGCCGTCGGTGTGCCACCAGCTGCGCTCGATGGCGATGCGGTCTTCGCGCGGCGACAGCGGCTTGACGGGGTAGCCCTGCACCGCCAGTTCGGCAAACAGCGGCTGTGCGCCCTTGTTGGTCAGCGTGATGCCGCGCTTCAACGCGGCGGCGTCCAGCGTCAGCTGGCCGTTGCCCTGGCCTTGCAGGCTGTCGCTGCGCGCGCCGCTCAACGCCGCGGCCCAGGGCTTGCCGGCCTCGCCGCCGGCAGCGCGCGCGGCCAGGAACAGCGCCAGACGCTCCTGCGTGGAGTAGTAGCGCGTGCGCTCGAAGTCCTGCGCCAGCGTCAGCATCAGCTGCTCACGCTGCGGATGCGCCACGCCGTGGCGCAGCAGCAGCGCATAGGCCAGCGCGTGGTCGCGGATGCGCGTGCCGTAGTCGCCCAGCCAATCGTCGGCGCCGGGCTGCAGGCCGTAGGGGCGCACAAAGGCCTCGTCCAGCGCCACGCGGGCGCGCGCCTTGTCGCCCATCAGCTCCAGCGCCAGCGCCAGGTGCACCAGCACCAGGGGTGACCGCGCATTGCCGCGGTACTGGTCGTGCAGCGTGCGCAGCGTCGCCAGCGGTGCCTTCTGCTCGCGCGCCAGCACGTAGCCGGCGTGGGCGGCATCGGCCAGGCGTTGGTGCGCCAGGCGCAGCAGTTCGACGTCGCGGTAGTCGGCGATGCGGCCGTTGGCGTCGCGCCGCGGCTGCTGGGGCGGCTGGGTCTGCACGCCGGGGGCGCGCTGGAACTGCTCCAGCAGATGGGCCGTGGAGCGTTGCTGCAGCGTCTCGGGCACGGCAAATCCTGCGCTGCGCGCGTCCTGCAGGAAGGCGCTGACGTAGGCGCTCAGCCAGGCCTCGTAGGGCCCGCTGGCCGCCCACAGGCCGAAGCCGCCCTGCGGCTGCTGCATGCCGGCCAGCCGGCCGAAGGCCAGGTCCAGGCGGCGCGCGCGTTCCTCACGCGGGATCGGCGTCATGCCGTAGGCCTGGGCGCCGGCCTCGTCGATGAAGACCAGCGGGTAGGCGCTGCTGGTGGTCTGTTCCAGGCAGCCGTAGGGGTACATCAGCAGGCCGCGCACGGCGTTGCGCACGTCGATCGGCGGTTGGCTGGACAGGGTCAGGCCGATCGTCGTCGACCCCGGCCAAAGGCCTTCGGCCAGCGCGCCGTCGAGTTTGACGCTGGCCTCGGGCTCCAGGCGCAGGCGGCGGGTTTCGCGCACCAGCGGCGTCAGCGGCTGCACCTGCAACGCGGCCTCGCGCACGATGCGGATGCTGCCGGCCGTGAGCGTGAGCTTGATGGGCGCCAGGCCGTAGGCGTCGGTGGCCTCCACGTTGAAGCGCAGCATCGTCCTGGCCTTGTCGGCCAGCTTCACCGGCGCCGGGCTGCCCACGATCCTGAGCGGGGAGCCGGCTTCGAGCTTGATGTTGATCTCTTGCTCCGCGCCCGAGAGGTTGCTCAGGTCCAGCGCGAGGGTGGCGCTGTCGCCGGGCGCGATGAAGCGCGGCAGCGCCAACTCGGCCACGATGGGCGCGGCCACCGTCATCTCGGTGTCCTTGCTGGCATAGCTGTCGGCCGTGCTGGCCACGGCCATCAGGCGCAGCGTGCCGTTGAAGTCGGGCAGGGCCAGCGGGA
>JALHPY010000175.1 GCA_022842305.1 Rubrivivax sp. | reverse complement strand
TCGGCGGGCGGACTTGACGCCTACATCCGGCTGCTGAAATGTCTGCCGGTGGATCTGGGCGTGGCGGTTGTCATCGTCAATCACATCACCCGCTTTCCGACGCAACTCCACACGATCCTGCCAAAGTACACCGCGATGCCGGTCGAACTCATCAACGACCGGTTGCAGATAGAACCCAACCGGGTTTTCATCATCCCGGAGAACCGCGACCTGCACGCCGAGGACGGTGAGTTTCGGCTCAGGCCGATTTCCAAACCACGCGGCTGGCCTGATGTCATTACTGTCTTCCTGCGCTCGCTCATCGCGCATTGGGATGGAAAGCTGATCGCCGTTATCGTGTCGGGCTACGACGGCGACGGTGCTGCTGCGTTGTGTGGCATTCAGCAGGTGGGGGGCATCACCATCGCGCAGAAGCTGGATACCGCCAAGCAGCCCGACATGCCGGAAAGCGCAATCGCTACCGGCTGCGTCGACTTCGTGCTTTCGCCGGAAGACATCGCGCAGACCATCCGACGCATGACCCAGCGCGAGGCGAACTCGCTTGGATGATCTACCGCCGGTCAACTGCCCCGCATGACCCGCCCGCGCTGGCGCAGTTGCCTCGGTGCGCCCTTGAAGTCCGAAAAGATCGTCCATGCAGTCATACGCCGGCGGGCGGGCATGACGCATGGCAGCTCATCCCTTTCCAGGTGCGACCTGCTGAGCGCGCAGGCGCGCGTGGGCGTACGCCCCCTGTGGCACATGCAGCAGGTCGGCGACGCGCCACAGCACGTGGCGCTCGTGGTCGCCGAGGTGCCCGTCGGCATAGGCCACACGCCACATGTGTTCCACCATGCGCAACTTCTGCGGCATGTCGAAGTGCTCGTTGATGCGCGACGTGAAGCTGAACAGATCGGTGGCGTCACGCGCCGTCAGCTCGGCCAGTTCGGCCAGGCGTTGCGCCTCGTCGTCACTCAGCGCGAACTTGTCGCGCAAGGCAGCGCGCACAGCCTCGCGCTCACCGGCATGGAAGCTGGTGTCGGCGCGCATCACTTCCACCAGCATGACGGCCGTGGCAAGTTGCAGCAGGTGCTCGGCCGCTTCAGGGCTGGCCTGCGCCGGCGGCGGCAGGAGGCGGTCGAGCAGGTCGTTCAGGGTTTTGAGCATGGCCCCATCATGCCGCCAAACACGGCGGCCGGCTGTGCCAGCGGCGCGCGAGCGGCAAGCGCGCCAACGACGATTACCCAGCGTTGCTCGCAAGGCAAGGCCTGACGGGGGCGCCGCTTCCCCCGCCAGGTGGCAAGAGCTTCAAAGGCTCTGATTCTCCTGGGTGTCGGTACAGGGCTTGCCATCCTCGCCCAGATTCTTGTTGGGCTTGATGGCGGGCGAGCCGGCTCCATTGGACGTGTCGACGTTGTCCTCCACCTGGCGGAGAAACTCGTCGACCTGTTCGGTCGAATGCTTGGACGGCTCGATGTGGGCGCTGGTGTCTGGGTTCATGTGATCTCCATGGAGCTGAGTGGTTGACGCAGCGGGCAGTATTCGTCCTGCAAATGCGTCCTGTCTGTCGGGCTGCCGGACTTTCGCAGGTAGGACCGCACCCTCATCCCGGTGTGCCGATGGCCTGCCGCAAAGCCGCCTTCGGGTCGTCGCGTCAGAGAGGCCGGGTAGGGCAGACCAGGCCCGCCTGATGTCCTACATCGTCACGCGCCATAGGCTGTCGCTATTTGAACTGCATCGACAAATAATCCTTTGAGTGGTGTAGGACCTCTGATCGCTGAATCGGACGGGACTTGAGCGTCTTGCCGTGGTCAATCCCACCAAGGTCTCGTTTGCATTGCGCACCAGCACTGGACATGCCGGCGTCGGTACTGCGGGCACAGCACATACCTGTCGGACGCAGTCGTCTGGCGGCCCGGTCATTTGACCTGTTCAAAGCCAGCAGCGCCGTCGGCCGTGCGTTGCTTCCGACCCGGACGACCCACTCGTGACCCACGCACCCACGACCCGCCAAGCCCAGGCCACCGCCGCAGCGTCGGCCGACAACACCGCCCGCGAAGCCAGTGCTGGAGCCAAGAAGTCGATGCAGCAGGCATCGCGGTGGTCGGCGAGGCAATGGTGGGGCATGATCAAGGCTGCGCTGGCGGCTTGGCTCGACGACTATGCGCCCAGCATGGGTGCTGCGCTGTCGTACTACACCGTGTTCTCGCTCGCGCCGCTGCTGGTGATCGTGATCTCGGTGGCCGGCTTGATCTTCGGCGCCGACGCCGTCAGAGGGGCCATCTTTTCCCAGATCGATGGCTTGATGGGCGCCGAAGCCGCGAAGGGCATTCAAGATCTCCTCAGCAGCGTCAGCAAGCCCAGCACCGGCATCGTGGGCACGGTGCTCGGAGTGGTGGTGCTGCTGATCGGCGCCACCACCGTCTTCGGCGAGTTGCAAGACGCGCTCGACCGCATCTGGCGAGCCCCGGCCCGCGCGACATCGAACGGGCTCGTGACGCTGGTGCGCACCCGACTGCTTTCGTTCGGCATGATCCTGGGAATAGCGTTCCTGCTGATGGTGTCCCTTGTAGCCGGGGCGGGAATTGCGGCGCTCGGCAAATGGTGGAGCGGCTGGTTCGTGGGCTGGGAGCTGTTGGCACAGATCATCAATATCGTTGTCGGCTTCTTCATGACGACGACGGTCTTTGCGCTGATCTACAAGCTGATGCCACGCGTCAAGGTGAGTTGGGGTGACGTGTGGGTCGGAGCCGCCGTGACGGCCCTGCTGTTCACGGCTGGGCGCTTTCTCATCAGCCTGTACATCGGCAAGACCGGCGTCGCCAGCGGCTTTGGGGCTGCGGGTTCGGTTGCCGTGGTCTTCGTGTGGGTCTACTACTCCGCGCAGATATTTCTGGTCGGCGCCGAGTTCACCTGGGTCTACGCCCAGCGCTTTGGATCGCGACGGCATCATGCCGAGCGCACCGCCGAGAAGGCCCGCAACGCGCCGCCCACGCCCGAGCGAAGCACATCCGGCGCGCCTGCTGTCGTCGGCGCCCTGCCACATCGCGAATCTGTGCTTGAAGCCAAGCGTCCGTCTCGCAGGCAGCGCCGCTCACCCGTGCTGGTGGCGGCGCTGGCCGGCGCTGTCATGGGGGCAGCGGCTGTCCTGATGGCGCGGCCCTTGCCTTCACGCAACGGCAGGGATACATGAGTTCAGTGGCCAGAACCGATCAGGCATGCACCATCCGCAACTGCGTGATCTCCGATGGCGCTCCGAAGCGCTTGGGCGGACCCCAGTAGCCGGTTCCGCGGCTGGTGTAGATCCACAGGTCCCGCAGGCGATGCAGGCCCGCGCTGAACGGCTGCTGCCAGCGCACGAACAGGTTCCAGGGCCAGAACTGGCCGCCGTGGGTATGGCCCGAGAGCTGAAGGTGGAAGCCCAGCCCTGCCGCCGCCAACGCACTGCGTGGTTGGTGCGCGAGCAGCAGCCTCAGCTGCGCGCCCATGGGCGCCCCCAGAACCGATGCCTGAGGGTCACTGCGATGGCTGATGTCGAAATGGTGCGCACTGTGATCGGTGACCCCTGCGACGACCACGTCGTTGCCGTCGTGCCGCAGCACCACGTGTTCGTTGAGCAGCACGCGCACGTCCAGGCGTCGCAACTCGGCGATCCAGGCATGGGCGCCGCTGTAGTACTCGTGGTTGCCGGTGACGAAGAAGGTGCCGTGGCGCGACTTCAGCGCGGCCAGCGGCGCCACGTGCCCGGCCAACTCGACAACGCTGCCGTCGACCAGGTCACCGGTGACCGCCACCATGTCGGCCTCAAGCTGGTTGACCCGGTCCACGATGGCCTGAACGTAGCCGCCGCGGATGGTCGGCCCGACGTGGATGTCGCTGATCAGCGCGATGGTGAAGCCGTGCAGGGAGTCCGGCAGGCCGGGCAAGGGCACATCCACGCGCACGACAGCGGCTGTGCGGCGTGCGTTCCAGGCGCCCAGGATGGTCACTGTCGCGGCCGTGGCCAGCACGGCCCAGGCGGTGAACCGGCCGATCACTTCAAGCTCCAGGGCACCCGGCCACAGGGCGACCAGGGCAGTCAAGGTCAGCACCAGCACATCGCGCAGCACCGTCAGCACGAACAGCGACGAGAACAAGCCCATTGCCAGCATGCCCGACCAGACCAGGACGGTGCGCGCACTCGCCCAGCGCAGGCTTCGGCCCATCAGGGACAGCGGCAACAGCAAGGCCGAAGCGGCGAGCAGCACGCCCAGCGCAGCGCCTGCTGCAGGCCAGTGGGCGATTGGCGGCACCAGGCGCAGGCCGACGTAGGCATGCAGCAGCATGGAAATCAGGATCAGCGGAATGCGGCGCATAGTCTGGCCATGTCGGTACGAACGCCGCCAAAGCAAGTGGACGCAGGGCGCGGCCCTGTTCGATCTCGAAGCAAGAGTCGTCTGATGCACTCCTTCACCACCCCGCAGACTCTTCGCCATCGGCTCGCGTTCACGGCGCTCGCGTGCACGTTGCTGGCGGGTTGTGCATCGTCGCCGGTGACGGCACCCCCAACGCCGGACCCCGCAACGCTCCACCTGCCGGTGGAGACAACAGCGCCGGTCCAAGCGTCGCAGCAGCAAGGCTTTGCCGCCTGGGTCGAGATCTTTGTGGCCAGCGCGCGCACCGCTGGCATCGGTGACGAGACGCTGCGCGCCGCCTTCAGTGAAGTCCGATACCTGCCGCGCGTGGTCGAACTCGATCGTGTGCAACCGGAGTTCACGCGCACGGTCTGGGACTACCTGGACCGCACCGTGACACCGCAACGCATCGCTGCGGGTCAGGACAAGCTGTCGCAGGTTCGCGCTGAGGCTGACGCCGCGGCCGCACGCTACGGTGTCCCGCCCGAGATCGTGGTGGCCATCTGGGGCATGGAAAGCAGCTATGGCGCCAACACGGGTGATCTCTCCACCATCGATGCGCTGGCAACGCTGGGCTTCGAGGGGCGACGCGAGGACTGGGCGCGTGGCCAATTGCTGGCCGCGCTGAAGATCCTGCAGAACGGTGACATCGACCGCGCGCAGATGATGGGGTCCTGGGCCGGGGCCATGGGTCAGACCCAGTTCCTGCCGGCCAGCTACCTGGCCCATGCCGTGGATGGCGATGGCGATGGCCGGCGCGACATCTGGGGCAGCATGGCCGACGTGATGGCCTCGACCGCGAACTACCTGGCCCGATCGGGATGGCAGGCCAATCAGCCCTGGGGCGTCGAGGTGCGACTGCCGCCAAGCTTCGATGCCGGCCGGGCCGACGCCGCAGTCCGGCAGCCTGCCAGCCAGTGGGCAGCCGAGGGCGTGCAAGCCTTGGACGGCGCAGCGTTGCCGGATATCGCTGACGCCATGATCCTGCTGCCCGCAGGCGCCAGCGGGCCCGCGTTCATGGTCGGCGCCAACTTCCGGGCGATCCTGCGCTACAACAACTCGACCAGCTACGCGCTGGCGGTCGGTCTGCTCGCGCAAGGTCTGGCCGGCGGCCCCGGCGTACAGACGCCCTGGCCACGCGACCTGCGGGCACTGGACCGCGGCCAGATGCTGGCGCTTCAGGCCGCCCTCAATGAGCGCGGCTTTGACAGCGGCACGCCCGACGGGGTGATGGGGCGGGCGACCCGCGCCGCCCTGCGTCGCTACCAGCGCAGCCTGGGCCTGGCCGCGGACGGCTATCCCACACACGACTTGCTTCAGCGCCTGCAGGAGCGGTAGCGGGCGGCCTGGCGTCCGTTGCTGTCCGCGCTGATGTGGCGCTGCTGCGGCGTTGATGCGGCGCTGCTGCTCGACCCGCGGCGCGAAGGCTCAGCGCAGTGCTTGCGGCGCCATGATCCGTGCCTGTGCCGGGGCCAGGGTGCGGTCGAGCTTGTCCTCGATCTCGCCCAGATAGGCCGACAGCGAACCCGTGGCTTCAGCCAGCTTGTCTTGCATGCCCCGTTCCAGTTGCTCGATCCGGAAGACGAATGCGCTGTTGGAGGCGGCGCCCTGCGCTTCGATCTTGCGCAGTTCGCCTTCCAGCAAGGTCCGCAACTCGGTGAAGCGAGAGGCTTCTGCCGTATCCGCCAGCTCGCGCTGCGTCTTGACCTCTTTTGTCAAGCGGCGCGCTTCGAGTATGACGCCGGCCTGCAGGAGCAGGATGTAGACAATGAACAGGCCACTGATCGCCACCGTGAAGCCCAGCATGACCAATCCAAGCGGAGCGGTGACTGCGGCAAAGCCAAGGCTCAAGGTGCTGGGCGCTGCGATCGCCACCCAGTTGAGGGTGGCAAACGCTGCCAACAAGACAAGGGCCAGCACCAGGGTCAGGGAGAAGGCACGGAGATTCATGGGGCTTCCTTGGGTTGCGGCTGCGACAGGCTTTGTCAGGCCGCGGGTGGTCGATGCCGTCCAGGGCCTGATGGTCGACAGATCGAATCGGTTCGACGGCGGTTCAGTGATTTCGGGAACCGTGAGGCTGGACTGTCGCGACTTGCTCTTCCAGACACCCATTGACGTCGGTCGTTGCGCTGCGTTGTTGCGTTGGCGACGTCAGCACGCCCAATGCCGCCGGATCGGGTTGGCAAGCTCTGCACGCAGTCCTGGCGCGATCGCGAGTCTGCTCAGCTCGTTGGACTCGGTCGGTGCGACAGCGCACACTCGTCCCGTTGCCATCGCAGCGTGCCGTCCTGCCGAGGTCTAAGGAACCACCGGCGCCCGGCCCGGGCGGCGGGATGAAGTAGATCAGCACTCCGATGCTGACCATCGCCCGCAGCACGCCGATGCTGAAGGCCAGATGGGGCACGAAGATCGGAGCGCGCCGTGCGGGTCGACCTGACGCGCGAAGCCCTGAAGCAGGCGCCCTGGTACGACCCGGCCGTGCCACGTTCGCGCGAGATGGAAACTGCCGTGTACAAGCACTTTGGACGCGCAGCCTGCTGGCCAGGCGCGGAGACTGCCTCAAGCCGGGGCCGGCCCGGGCCCGATCCATCCTGATTGCCGTGGTGTCCGTGTTCGCCGGACCCGCACCGCAGTTTCGCGGCCGAGCGGTCAGCCGGGTCGGCCACGGCCATGCCGAACGGGCTATCCGTGTATGTTCGACATCGTACTGACGCCCCCAGCGGGGCCGCCTATCGTCGGCGCGCGCTGCATGCGCTGGAAGTCTTGCCAACAGGGGGATCTGCAATGAATGGCCTTACCTCCTTGCAGCAACCCCTGATGAGCGCCAAGCCGGGCGCCGTGCACAGGGCGAGCCCGCCGCGCAGCACGCAGCGTTTGCCTCGTCACATCGGCTTCATCCCGGATGGCAACCGGCGATGGGCCGTGCAGCAGGGCTTGCCCAAGGACCAAGGCTACGCGCAGGGGATCGCGCCCGGGTTGGCGCTCTTCGAGGCCTGCAAGGCGCTTGGGGTGGAGGAAGTTTCGATCTACGGATTCACCAAGGACAACACGCACCGTCCAACCGAGCAGGCCAAGAGCTTTCGCGCCGCCTGCGTCGGGTTCGCGCTGGAGGTGTGCCGCCGCGGCGCCGCCTTGCTGGTCATTGGTGACGAGCAATCCAAGCAGTTCCCCGCCGATCTGGCGGCGTTCCGCGTTCGTCAGGGGGCGGGCATCAAGGTCAACTTGCTCGTGAACTACGACTGGGAGTGGGACTTGGCCGGCCTGCAGAACGGCGCGCTGCGATCGGCCGAAGTCTCGCGCATGGACATGGTGGTCCGTTGGGGCGGCGGACGTCGCTTGAGCGGCTTTCTGCCAGTTCAGTCGGTCTACGCTGACATCTTCGTGCTGGACGCGCTGTGGCCCGATTTCCGGCCACAGCACCTCGACGCTGCACTGACCTGGTTCGGGCAGCAGGACCGCACCCTGGGCGGTTGAAGCCAAACGACCGGCGCGCCTTGGCGCCTGCACAGCGGCCCATCACGCTGCCAGTGCCGCTCGGTCGGGCTCGGCCGGGGTGGATATCTGCCGCAGCGCCTCCTGCACGCCTTCAGGACGGCGGGCGGCGATGTCGCCAAGCGAGACGATGCCGACCAGCCTGCCGTCCGCGTCCAGCACAGGCATGCGGCGTATCTGTACCGCCGCCATCTTGCGCAGCACGTCTTCCGCGCTGTGCTCCGGCCGGCACGAGCGCACGCGACCGCTCATCACCATGTCAATTTCGGTGGTTGCGGCGTTCAAACCCGCAGCCGTCGCGCGCACGGTGATGTCACGGTCGGTGACGATACCCACCACCCGCGCCCTGTGGCACACCGGCAATGCGCCCACGTTGAGCGCGTCCATCAACTGGGCGGCATGCAGTACGGTGTCGTAGGGGCCGATGCTGACCCAATACTGTTCGTTTAGAGAGAACCGACCTAGAATCGACGCCGTCGCAACACGACGGCGGGCGGGTGCATGGCACGAACCAAGGCGGAGCTGGGATCGGGTGCTCGGCTGAGTGAC
>JALHPY010000174.1 GCA_022842305.1 Rubrivivax sp. | reverse complement strand
AAGTGGACTTCTTTCTCGCCGCCGAGATGCAAGCCGACGGCCGCGAGCCCCGCCTGGAGGCGGCCGAGGCGCGGGTGCGCCAGCTTGGCGGCACGGTCTGGCGCTTCATGCTCGACGACGGCGCCGAACGCATCGACGGCAGCAACCGCCTGGCCCGCATCTGCACCGGTCGCAACCTGGTGTGCGAATACGCGCTGCGCTCGGGGGCCGAGTGGGTGCTGTTCCTGGACAGCGACGTCACGCCGCCAGCCGACGTGCTGTCGCGCTTGCTGGAGATGCAGCACCCGTTCTGCGGCTTCGTGGTGCAGGGCTACGGCCTGGCCGGGCCGACCGTGGCGCGGTACCCGTATCCGGTGCAGGCGCACTGGGCCAGCGCCGGCGCCTGGTTCGTGCACCGTTCGCTGCTGCGGCGCTTTCGCTGGTTGTGGGATCCCGATGACGGGCTCACCGACGACCCCGCCACGCACCGCCTGGTGCTGCAACTCACGGGTGTCGAGCAGCATGTGCGCCACGACGTGGTGGGCCACCATCCGCCGCTCATGCCTTTCGAGCGCCGTCCGGGCGACACGGCCTTGCAGCGGCATCCGCTGAGCGGCCACCCGCTGGTGGCCGTGGTGCCGGCCTACTACCCGACGGCTGCGCATGTGCAGATGACGCAGGCCGTGCTGCAGCGCTTGCTGCGTGAACCCACGGCCCGCGTCTACCTGCTGGACAACGGCGGCGATGCCGTGCACGCCCAGGCCGCGCGCGCACAGCAGATGGCGCTGGCCCAGGCCCATGGCGGCCGCCTGCAACGCATCGCAGCCGAGGACTTCAACATCCATCAGATGTGGAATATGGGCTGGGCCGCCGCGCTGCAGGACTTTGGCGACCAGGTGCTGATCGCCTTCGTCAACAACGACATCCACTTTCGTCCCGGTACCTTGGAGGTGCTGGCGCGGGCCTTGCTGAAGAACGAGGTCTGGGCCACCCATCCCGACAACAGCGCCCGCGTGGCCGACGGGGTACGGCTGAGCGGCCGCAGCATCACCACCCACGGCAGCAAGCGCCACGGCGGGCTCACCGGCCACTGCTTCGTCATCAAGGGCGGCATCCACACGCTGGGCGGCCTGGCGATGTTCGACACCCGCTTCCACTGGTGGTATGGCGACGACGATTTCGCCTTTCGCATCGAGCGCGCCGGCTACCAGGTGCATGCCGTCGAAGGCCTGCCCTGCGACCACCTCAACGAAGCGACACTCGTGCACCGGCCCGAGTGGGCGGCCCGGCGCGATGCCGACCGTGCCTTGTTCGTGGCGCTGTGGGGCGAGCGCTGAGCTGCAGGCGCCGGGACGCCAGCCTGGGGGAGTCGACGCTCGTGCGCCGAAGCAGCTGCTTCGGCGCGTTACCGCCGCGCCGGCCGGCTGACCAGCGCGATGCCCACGCACACCGCCGCCAGGGCCACGACCAGGCGCACGGTGAGCGGCTCGTTCAGCAGCAGCACGCCGGCCAGCAGGCCGAACATCGGCGTCAGCAGCGTGAAGGCCGAGATGCGCGTGGCCGGGTAGTGGCGCACCAGCCAGAACCAGGCCAGGTAGCTGGCGAAGCTGACCACGACGATCTGGAACAGCAGCGCGCTCAAGCCCACGCCGCCGATGCGCTGCGGCCAGGGCTCGCCGCTGGCCAGGCCAGCCAGGGTGAGCGCCAGGCCCGACACCGCCAACTGGTAGAACAGCGCCTTCTCGGGCGTGGCGCTGGCCAGGCGGGTGGCGCGCAGCGTCAGCGTGGTCAGGCCCCACAGCAGCGCCGCGGCCAGGCCCAGCGCGTCGCCCAGCCACTGCAGCGGCCCCACGGCCGGGCGCGTGAAGCCTTCGGCAAAGGCCCAGACCACGCCGCCGAAGGCCAGCAGCAGGCCGGCCGTCTGCAGCCGGCCCAGGCGCTCGCCCGGGGCGATGAGCGGCATGCCCAGCGCCACCACGAAGGGCGCCAGGTAGATGAACACCGCCATGCGCGAGGCGCTGGTGTACTGCAGGCCGGTGTAGATGCAGGCAAATTCGGCGGCGAACAGCGCGCCGGCCAGCAGCCCTGCGCGGCCGGTGCCGTCGGCCGCGAACAGCGCCAGGCCGCGCCAGCGCGACCAGGCCAGCAGCAGCAGCGCCGCACCCAGCGAGCGCAGCCCGCCCTGCAGCAGCGGCGGCACGTCCACCAGCGTGACCTTGGCCGCCACCTGGGCCAGGCCCCAGAGCGCGCTGCACACCAACAGCAGCAGCACGGCGCGCGTGTCCAGGTGTTCGCGGCGGCCGTCGGGGCCTGTTCTGTTCACGCCGCCGCCCCGCGATCGAACGCCAGCGCCACGCCGCCGCACAGCAGGCCGCTGATGGCGCCGCTGGCGTGGGCCAGCGGCGCCAGTGCGATGTCCCAGGCGGCGCTGTGCTGCAGCGGCGCGCCCCAGGGCTCTTCAAGAGCCACCTTGATGGCCAGCCCCAGCAGCACCAGCGCACCCACGGCGCGCGGCCGGCCGCGCCGCGCCACCAGCAGGCCCAGCGAGACCACCGCCACACCGGCGTGCAGCACGCCCGAGGCGCCGCCGTAGTGCGCCAGCGCCGGCTGCAGCCACAGGCCGGCCTGCGTCAGCGGCCAGGCGGCGCACCAGGCCAGCGCCCAGGCGGCCGGCGCGCGCGCCGTCCAGCCGTAGGCCGCCACCACCGCCGCGGCCAGCAGGTTGGCCCCCAGGTGCAGGCCGCTCCAGTGCACGAAGGCGGCGCTGAGGGCGCGCCAGGGTTCCCGCGCGGCCAGGCCCGGTTGCCAGGCTATGGCCGATGCCGGCAGCCACAGCGCCAGCAGGCTGCCCGCGCCCAGCAGACCGGCCAGCGCGACCCAGGCGACACCGGGCGCGCGCAGGCCGCCAGCGTTCAACCGAACACCGCCCGCCACAGCGCCAGCACGGCGTCGCGCGCGGCCGCCAGGGCCTCGGCCTCGAAGTGCGTGGGCTGCTCGTCCAGCCGCGCCTGGTGCTGGGCGCGGCGCAGCTCGCGGTAGGCGTCGGCGGCGGCATGGCCCACGCCCGCGGGCAGCAGGCCGGCGGCTTCGGCACGCTGCAGCAGGGCGATGTTGCCGGCGTTGTCGAACAGGGTCGGGTGATCGGCGGCATGCGCCAGCACCAGGTACTGCACCGCGAATTCGACGTCCATCATGCCGCCGGCGCTGTGCTTGACGTCGAAGCGCCCGGCCGGCACCGGGCGTGCCGACCGCACCTTCTCGCGCATGCCGCGGATCTCAGATCGCAGCGCTTCGCGGTCGCGCGTGGCGCCCAGCACGGCGCGGCGCGTGGCTTCGAAGCGCGCGGCCACGCTGCGCGCACCGGCGGCAAAGCGCGCGCGCGTCAGCGCCTGGTGTTCCCAGGTCCAGGCGGTGTTGCTGCCGCGGCCCGACTGGTAGCGCTCGAAGGAATCGATGGAGGTCACCAGCAGCCCCGAGTTGCCGTTGGGCCGCAGCGCGGTGTCGATGTCGAACAGCTCGCCGGCCGAGGTGCGCAGCGTGAGCCAGGTGATGAGCTTGCGCACGAAGGCGGCGTAGATCTCCTGCACCGCGGCCTTGTCGGGCTCGTCGGCGTCGTCGTAGACGAAGACCACGTCCAGGTCGCTGCCGTAGCCCAGCTCCTTGCCGCCCAGCTTGCCGTAGGCGATGACGGCCAGGCCGGGGTGCTCGCGGTGGCGCTGGCGCAAATGGCCCCAGGCCCAGCGCACGGCGATGTCGAGCATGGTGTCGGCCAGCAGCGACAGCTCGTCGGCCACCTGCTCGACCGAGAGCTCGCCTTCCAGGTCGCGCACCAGGGTGCGGAAGATCTCGGCGTGGTGCGCGTGGCGCAGCGTGTCCAGCAGCGTCTCTTCGCTGATCTCGCCGCTGCGCTGCCAGCCGCCCTGGCGTTCGCCCAGCTCGGTGGCCAGCGCCGTGGCGTCGAAGCGCAGGTGCAGCAGGCGCTCGTCGGCGAGTTCGTCGATCACGCCCGGGTGGCGCATCAGGTACTGCATGGGCCAGCGCGCCTGCCCCAGCAGGCGCAGCAGGCGGCGCTGCACCTCGGGCCGCTCGACCAGCAGCGCCAGGTAGCTTTCGCGGCGCAGCAGCGGCTCGACCCAGTCGACGAAGCGCAGTGCGCTTTGTTCGGTGCACTCGCCGTTCTTCATGGCCTTGGCCGTGCTGAGCATCAGCCGGCCCAGGCGCAGCCGGCTCTCGTCGCGCAGCGCGCGCACGCGCGGGTGCGCCACCATTGTCTGCAGGCGCGCGCCCAGCGCCGGCGGCATGCGTTCGAGCAGTGCCTCGCTGTCCACCGGCAGCGGCACCTGGCCGCACTTGGTGCAGCCGCCGCGCGCCGCCGCATCGGGCGTGCGGCCGTCGCGCAGCAGCGCGTCGAACTCGGCGATCACCGTCTCGCGCACCTCGCCCAGGCGCTGCAGCAGTTCGCAGGCCTCGGGCTGGCAGGCCAGGCCCAGGCTGAGCGCGATCCAGCGCAGGTCTTCGTCGTTGCCGGGCAGCAGGTGCGTCTGCTGGTCGTCGAGGAACTGGATGCGGTGCTCGACACGGCGCAGGAACTCGTAGCCCGCGGCCAGCTTGTCGGCGGCCTCGGGCGTCATCAGGCCCTTGGCGGCCAGGCGTTGCAGCGCGCGCAAGGTGCTGCGGGTGCGGATCTCGGGGAACTGGCCGCCGCGCACCACCTGTATCAGCTGCACGATGAACTCGATCTCGCGGATGCCGCCGCGCGAGAGCTTCACGTCGTTGGCGCGCTCGGGCCGGCCGGCGGCGCGGCGCTGGGCCTCGTCGCGGATCTTCTGGTGCAGCTGGCGCAGGCCCTCGAACACGCCGTAGTCCAGGTACTTGCGGTAGACGAAGGGCGTGACCAGCGAGCGCAGCGCGCGCGCGCTGCCGCTGTCGCGCGCCGCGCGTGGCGCCACCACGCGGCTCTTGAGCCAGGCAAAGCGCTCCCATTCGCGGCCCTGCACCAGCAGGTAGTCCTCGAGCATGGCCAGGCTCACCACCGGCGGGCCCGAGCTGCCGTTGGGGCGCAGCATCAGGTCGACGCGGAAGACGCAGCCGTCGTCGGTGGTCTCGCCGATCAGCGCGAACAGGCGCTTGGAGACGTGGATGAAGTACTCGTGGAAGCTGACCGCGCGCGGGCCGGCGGTGCGGCCGTCGTTGTCGTAGACGTAGATCAGGTCGATGTCCGAGGACACGTTGAGTTCATGCGCGCCCAGCTTGCCCATGCCCACGATCCACAGCTCGGCGCGCTGGCCCTGCGCGTCGATGGGCGGGCCGTGGCGCTCATCGGCCTCGACCTGGGCCTGGGCCAGGGCCAGCTCGAGCGTGGCCTCGGCCAGATCGGTCATGGCGCCGGTGATGGTGGCCAGCGGCGCGCCCTGCTCGATGTCCAGCACCGCCAGGCGCTCCAGCACCAGGTGGCGCGCGACGCGCAGCGCCGAGGGCAGCTCGCGCCCACCTTGTCGCAACCGCGCCACCAGGTTGGTGATGTCGTCGAACCCGGGGGCGCCGGGGGGCAGCAGCGGCAGCTCGGCGGCGTAACGACGGCGCACGCGCTGCACGAAGCGGCTGTGGGACGCCTCGGCCTTGGCGGCCGCGCTGATCGTCATGGGGAACCCTCGGTGCGCATCTCGTTTGTACCCCGCTCCAGCCGGCGGTCGGCTTGCCCGGGCGGTTTGTGCGCGCGAGGTTAGCGCGAACGCATGACCGACAACGGCAGGGGGATATCGCTAGCATGCGGGCATGAAGATCGCCGCCGTGCAGATGGTTTCAGCACCCGAATGGGACACCAACCGCGCCACAGCCGAGCGCCTGGTGGGCCAGGCCGCGGCTGCCGGTGCGCAGCTGGTGGCCCTGCCCGAATACTTCTGCACCATGGGCCGGCGCGACGGCGACAAGCTGGCGCTGGCCGAAGCCGCGGGCGACGGCCCCATCCAGCGCTTCCTGTCGGGCCTGGCGCGCGCGCACGGCATCTGGCTGGTGGGCGGCACGCTGCCGCTGGCCAGCGGCCACGCCGCTCAGGTGCTCAACCGCTGCTGCGTCTACGCCCCCGACGGCCACGAGGCCGCGCACTACGACAAGATCCACCTGTTCGCCTTCGACAACGGGCGCGAAAGCTACGACGAAGGCCGCACGCTGCGCGCCGGCAGCGAACCGGTGGCCGTGCAGGCCGGCCCGCTGCGCGTGGGCCTGAGCATCTGCTACGACCTGCGCTTCCCCGAGCTGTACCGCGCGCTGATGCAAGCGCCCTGCGATCTGCTGGTGCTGCCCGCGGCCTTTACCCACACCACGGGCCAGGCGCACTGGGAGCTGCTGCTGCGCGCCCGCGCCGTGGAAAACCAGTGCTACGTGCTGGCCGCAGCCCAGGGCGGCCTGCACCCCAACGGCCGCCGCACCTGGGGCCACAGCCTGGTCATCGACCCCTGGGGCGTTGTGGTGGACGTGCTGCCCGAGGGCGAAGGCTTCGTCAGCGCCGACGTCGATGCCCGGCGCATCGCCCAGGTGCGCGCGCAACTGCCGGCGCTGGCGCACCGGCGGCTGTAGCGCGGCTCAGCCGCCGGGCTTGCGCTCGGCCAGCCTTTCGCGCAGCCCGCGCGCGGCCAGGCGCATGGGTGTGCGGTGTGCCGTCCAGCCGCCCTGCCAGGCGGGGGTCAGGCCGCGCACGTGGCGGCCCAGGCGCATGGCCACGCGGTACAGCGCCGGCCGCGCGTTGAGCCAGGCCCAGGCCTTCCAGGCCCAGGCCTCTTTCCAGTCGGCGGCGCTGGCCTGGCCGATGAGCGCGGCGCGGCCGTCTGCGGCCTGGTGCTTGGCGGCGCGGCGCAGCTGCATCAGCAGCTCGGTGATGGGGATGCCCACCGGGCAGACCTCGACGCAGGCGCCGCACAGGCTGCTGGCGGTGGGCAGGTCTTGTGTCGGGTCCAGGCCCATCAGGTGCGGCGAGATGATCGAGCCGATGGGCCCCGGGTAGGTGGTGCCATAGGCCAGGCCGCCGATGCGCGCGTACACCGGGCAGTGGTTCATGCAGGCGCCGCAGCGTATGCACTGCAGCGTGGGGCGCAGCGTGGCGTCGCGGTAGGCCTGGCTGCGGCCGTTGTCCAGCAGGATCAGGTGCACCTGCTGCGGGCCGTCGAGCTCACCCGCGCGGCGCGGGCCGGTGATGACGTTGAGGTAGGTGGTCACGGCCTGGCCGGTGGCCGAACGCGTGAGCAGGCTGAACAGCGGCAGCATGTGCTCGAAGCGCTCGACCACCTTCTCGATGCCGGTGATGGCGATGTGCACCGGCGGCACGGTGGTGCACATGCGGCCGTTGCCTTCGTTCTCTACCAGCACCAGCGAGCCGGTCTCGGCCACCATGAAGTTCACGCCCGACACGCCCACCGTGGCGTCGCGGAACTCGCTGCGCAGCACCCGGCGGCCGATGGCGATGAGCGCGTCCACGTCGTCGGTGTAGCCGGTGTCCTTGATGTGCTTGGCAAACAGCTCGCCGATCTGCTGCTTGGTCTTGTGGATGGCCGGCATGATGATGTGGCTGGGGCGCTCGCCGGCCAGCTGCACGATGTACTCGCCCATGTCGGATTCGAGGCAGGCGATGTCGTGCTCGGCCATGCGGTGGTTCAGCTCGATCTCTTCGCTGACCATCGACTTGCCCTTGATCATGCCCTTGGCGTCGACCGATCGCGCCAGCGCCAGGAAGATGGCGTTGGCCTCTTCGGCGGTGGCCGCCCAGTGCACCTGCACGCCGCGCTCGGTGAGGCGCGCTTCCAGTTGCTCAAGCAACTCCGGCAGACGCGACAGGCTGTACTGACGGATGGCTTCGCCCAGGCCGCGCAGCGGCTCGAAGGTGGCCGGCTCGCCGAAGTGCACGGCGCGCTTGGTCTGCAGGAAATCCATCGCACTGCGGAAACTGCGCCGCAGTTGCGGGTCGTCCACCGACACCTGCGAATTGGCCTTGAAGCGGCGCGGGTCGACGAATTGCAGCGGGGCTTCGATCATCAGCACTCTCCCTGGACGGCGAGGTCGTCGATCAGCACGATAAGCAGTTCCTTGGGGCCGTGTGCGCCAAAGGCCAGCACCTGCTGGATGTCGGCGGTCTTGGACGGGCCGGTGACCAGCAGCAGGTTGGTGGGCATGTCGGCCTGCGGCGACAGCGCCTGCATGGCCGCCGGCAGCCCGGCGTACAGCGCGCTGGCGCGCAGCACCGCGATGTGCACCGGCGGCACCAGCGACAGCGTGCGCGGCTCTTGCGCGCCGGGGCGCAGCACCAGCGTGCCGGTGTCGGCGATGCCGGCCAGGGTGGCGGTGACCGAGGCGTCGATGCTGTCGAAGAGATCGGACTTCCACTCTTCCAGCGCGCGGTCGAAGCGGGTGACCTGCAGGCCTTGCAGCGCGTCGTCGAGTGCCGGCTGCAGCGGGCTGGCCGCGCCGATGGCGATGCGCTGGCAGCCGCGCACATCCAGCGCCGCGCGCACGGCGCCCGGCCAGTTGGCAGGTGTGGCGCGCAGGACTTCGGCGCGCCAGCCGCGGGCGGCGGCCTCGAAGGGCTCGATCAGCGTGGCCGGGGCGATGCGC
>JALHPY010000173.1 GCA_022842305.1 Rubrivivax sp. | reverse complement strand
GCGCACGCGCTCGGCCAGCGCCACGGCGGCGTTGTCGGGTTCCCAGGCCAGCGGCACGGTGACGTCCGCACCCGCGGCGGCGGCGCGCCACAGCGTGGCCAGCAGCGGCGCGCCGGCGGCGTCCAGCCGGCACTGGCCCCAGTCGGACAGGCCGAGCACGAGCGCGAAGCGGGAGCCGTTGGCGTCGAACATCAGCACTCCCGGGGCACGATGGGCACGGGCACGGTGCGCCGCGGCGTGCTGCCCGGCGCCGGCGCCGGTGCCGCCTGGCCGCGCAGCGCGTCCAGCGGCAAGGCGCTGCCCAGTTCCACGGCCAGGCCGGCGATGCGGGGCAGTTGCAGTGCGGCCAGCGGCAGCTCGGTGTCCACCGCGCCCGCGCTGCCCTGGGCCAGGAACAGCTCGTTGATGCGCTGCACGCCGGGCACCCGCGCCACCTCGGCCATCAGCTCCAGCCGGTTGACCGCGCGCTGCAGCGGCCAGCCCTGTTCCAGCCCCGGCAGCGTGGCGGCGACCGCGCTGCTTTCATCGGCCAGGCCCCGCGCCGGTGCCAGCACCTGGCGCAGCCGCTGCTGCACGCGGTCGCGCACATCGGGCACGGCAAAGCCACCGGCCACCGTGATGCCCAGGCTGAGCCAGAGGTCGACGTAGCTCGGCCCGCGCAGCACCAGTTCGGTGGTGACGAGGCGGCGCGGGTCGAGGTGGCGGCACAGCGCGTCGATGAAGGCGCGGTCGGGTGATGGCGCGCGCGGGTCGCGGGCGTCGTGGCGCGGCACCAGCATCAGCGTGACGACGCCGGGCGCGTCGCCAGGCTGGCTGTCGCCCAGGTCGGGGTGCCATGCCGCCAGCACTTCGACCCGCGCCACCGCCAGGCCCGGGGTGCCGCGGGCGATGTCGGCAAAGTCTTCGGCCGTGACCAGCCGGTCACGGTGGCGCACGAAGCCGGCCACCCGCTTTTCGCCGGTGTCGGCGGCTTCGGCATCGGCGCCCCCCCAGGTGGGCAGCGGGTTCAGCGGCTTCACGCCGGGCGGCAGCGCGGCGCCGCCGTTGATGGCGCCGACGGCGACGTTGCCACGCGCGCCGTCGCTGATGTCGTAATGCGCCAGCAGCCGCGCGCCGGCCGGCGGGCGGCGGCCGCGCAGGCCGTCGCCGAAGCGCACGGTGCCGGCTTCGGCGTCGACGATGAAGACCTCGTTCGGCCGTTCGTCCACCCACTGCTGGCCCGGCGCGCGCTGGCGGCTGGCGATCTGGATCTCGGGGCCGGCGGCCAGCAGGTCGTCGATCGGCAGCCAGCGGCGCGTCGTGCCCGCGCTGCCGCTGGCGCCGGCCGCGCCGGCCTCGGCCACGTCGATGACCAGGGAGCCGGGCACCACGCCGCGGCGCGACAGCGTGTAGACCTGGTCGGGCTGGCCGTCGCCCACGCCCAGCGTTTCGTTGCGCACCGCCACGCGCTGTTCGACGCGTGCGGCGTTGATGCCGGCCCACAGGAAACGCGCCTGCGCGGCGCTGGACGGCGTGATGCGCACCCAGCTCAGCACGCGCGTGGCCAGCGCCGAGTCGTCCAGCGCCGGCGGAAAGTCGCCGACACCGGCTTCCAGCGGGTCGAGCTCGCGCCAGGTGTCGATGGCCGCGGCGGGCGGCAGTGGAAGCTCGACGATGCCGGGGCCGGCCAGCACGTCGTCGCCGCTGCGCGCCGACAGCGTCTGCCAGCGCGCCTGCGGCATCTGCCCGGCGGCCACCGCCACCACCTGCGGCATGGCATAGGTCACCAGGGATGCAGCCTCGCTGGCGCTGGCGGCCATGCCCTGGCCGGGTGCGTAGCCGGCGCCCACCGGGGGCAAGCTGCGCGGCTGGTCGTCGACCTGCGGCACCAGGCCCAGGCTGAGCGTGCGCCCGCCGACGGCGTCGGCCACTTCGCGCAGCGCCTCGGGCGCGGTGCCGGGCGGCGCCAGCAGGGCCAGCCAGAGCGCGCCGTCGACGGTGCTGCTGGCGGCCAGCGCGCTGCGGCCGTCGAGCTCGCGGGTCTCGTACATCACGAGTTCGGCGCCGGGCTCGGCGGCGGCTTCGTACAGCAGCCGCCAGTACTCGGTGTCGGCCGGGTCGGCGTTCTCGGGTAGCACCGCGACCTTGGCGAACAGGCGCGATTCCAGCGGCAGCACGTCCAGCGCGGCCACGGTGCGAAAGGCCAGCTCACCGGCACGCAGCTCGGTGCCCGCGGGCAGGGTCGGCGCCAGGCTGGACAGGCGCGCGCCGCTGAAGGCCACCACCCCCTGCGCCGCGGTGACGGCGGCCAAGGGTACGCCCAGCAGCCGCAGGAAGCGGTGGCGGCTGGCCTCGGGCACGCGGTTGGCGCGGTACAGCAGGCTTTCGGTGAGGAAGGCGAACAGCTCGACCAGCGTGACACCGGGGTCGCTTTCGCCCAGGTGCGTCCACTCGGGCGTGTGCACCGGCACACGGGCCAGCGTGTCGCGCACCAGCTCGGGGTAGCGGCGGTCGTCGATGACGGGTGGGGTGATGGGCATGATCGGTCAGCTCCTGGTGCCGCCCACCGAGACCGCCAGCGACACACGCTCCTGCGCCTGCGTGGCGACCAGCCGGTAGGTGATGGTGGCGATGGCGGCCTGCGGGTCGACGCTGTCGGGCTGCACCTCGACCGCTTCGACGCGCACCCGCGGCTCCCAGCGCGCCAGCGCGTCGGCGATGCGCTGGCGCATCAGCGTGTGCGTGGCCAGCGTGTTGGGCTCGAACAGGAAGCGCGCCAGACCGGTGCCGAAGGCCGGCAGGCGCAGCCGCTCGCCGGGCTCGGTCATGAGGATGACGCGGATGCTCTGGCGGATGTTGTCTTCGCCGGCCGACCAGGCCAGGCGGCCGTCGCTGCCCACCCGCGGCGGGAAGGCCAGGCCTTGGCCGTAGAGCTTGGCACTGTCCATCTAGGCCCCGTCCTTCTTGCCCTTCAGGCCGGGCAGCGGGAAGCAGACGATGAACCACGGGATCCAGCGGAAGACGAAGTCCAGCAGGCTGATGATGATCATCAGCAGGATCAGCGCGCAGATGGTGACGATCGGGATCGACAGCGAACACATCACGCCCAGCGACATCTCTGGGTCGCCGGTCTTGCATGCACCCTTGGACGGCACCGGCAGGTCCTTGTGGAAAGGCCAGGGCAGCACGCTCAGCACCAGGTCGGCCAGCGTCATGCCCTTGAAGCGGTCGATATGGCCGCACAACATGTCCGACAGCACGAACACCGCGTTCTTGTCGAACTTGCGCAGGCCCGCGGGGCTGACGTCCAGCGGCAGACCGATGCGCACCGGGCGCGCCGGCGCGTCGGGATCGAAGAAGCCGGCCATCTGGAAGGGCTCGGTGGCGGCGCTGACCACGCTGCCGTGGAAGGGCGCGCAGCCGGGCCGCTGGTGCACCAGCCGCATCACGTACCAGGCTTCGCGCAGGTCGGTCGGCACCAGGGTGGCCAGCGTCGGCTCGGGCACGTCGGGGCTGGCCGGCGTGGCCGGCAGCGCGGCGGCCAGCGTGGCGGCCAGGCTGTCGATGAGGGCGACGATCTTTTCGCTCAGGTAGTCGCCATCGGGCGGGCTGAAGCCGACGGGCGCCGGGGGCTGCAGCACGCCGAACCAGGGGTCGGCGAAGAGGAACAGGAAGTCGGGCCAGCCGGCGCGGTCAGTCGCCGAGCCGGCAAACGAAAACTCGCTGGCCTGGGCTTCGAGCGCTTCTTCGAAGGTCTGGGTCTGCACCCGCCTCTCGTCCGCCCAGCGCAGCGCCTGCAGCAGGTTGACGGTGATCAGGTTGCCGTAGCTGGGCGCCTGGTCGCGCAGCGTGATGCTGGGCGGCAGCACCGGGTTGGCGGCCCCGGCGGTGGCCGTGGCCAGCGAGACACCGGGGCCCACCAGGTTGGCCGGCATCGCGCAGTCGTTCAAGCGGTCGTACAGCTCGCGCAGCGGCCCGGCTGCGGGGCGTGCCGACGGCAGCACATGGTCGTCCCAGAACGGCCGCAAGTGCTGCCGCAGGAACTTCATCAGGTCCAGCAGCACGTACCAGCTGGCGGTCTGCAGCGACGAGCGCAGCGTGCGCAGCGCGGCCAGGTCGGCCACATTGAACAGCGTGCCCGGTGGTGGCGGAAACCCAGTGCCGCTCAAGGGCTGCAACACGCTGTCGGGGCGTGCCAGCAGCAGCGCGGCGTTGACCGCAGCGGCGTTGTTGATGTCGACGTTTGGCGCCCCCGGCCGCATCACCATGCCGACCAGGTTCTTCCAGGGTGCCAGCACGTCAATCTGGAACTGCACCACACGCGCATCCATCGGCGGCAGACCGGCGCCGGCGGCGTCGAACGCGACCGTGCCCTTGCGCGCCTGGCCCCCTTGGTAGGTCTCGCGTCGTCCCACCGGCACGCTGCCGACAAACAAGCGCCGAGGCAGCCCGCTGTCCTGCACGTAGCGGGCCGGGAACACCGGCAGCCGTTCTTCACCCACTGCCAGCGCCGTGAGCCGGGTTTCGTCGTCCGCGCCGGCCACCTGTTGCCAGTGGCCGGCCTTGCCTTCGGGCACCCAGGCGAACTCATCCCAGGCGCTGCGGTCGGTGATGGCGGGCAGCGCCGTGCCGGGTGCGCTGGCCACGCGCGGCAGCAGGCGGCGCAGCACGAAGCCCACGCCCTGCTTGGCGGCATCGAGCTGGCGGTCGGGCAGCCCCGGCGTTTCGCACACCAGCGTGCCGGCCACCAGGTAGTGGCGCAGGTGGGCGGGCTGGTACAGCTTGAGCGGCCGGCTTGCAGCGCCGCTGCCGGCGCGGCTGGGCAGTGCCGGCCGTGCCAGTTGCCCGCTTTGGCGGGCACGCGCCAGCGCAAAGCGCCGCAGGCCGGCAAAGCGCTCGGCAGCGGGCGGCTCGCTGGCCTGTGCCGGCGCCGGCAGTACTGCCACGGCGGTGGGCGCGGCCGCTGCGAGCGGCGTCGCACCGGCCGGTTCGCGCCAGGTCTCGGGCAGCGCGCGCAGCGTCACCAGGCTGGCCGGATCGGCCTGCAACATGGCCAGCAGATCGTCCATGAACTCGTCGCTGGCAAAGCGCAGGATCTGCGGCTGCTTCAGCGCCACGCCGCCGCTGCCCCAGAAGGGCGTGGGCGCGGCCCAGGCCAGCGGGTGATGGGCTTGCGCCAGGGCGGGCGGTTTGCGCGTGGCCATGTGCGCTGCCCTACCAGATGTTGCCGGCGCCCGGCGTGTACGAGGCGCTGATGATGCTGTTGGCGATCACCGTGTCGGCCTTCACCACGCCCGAGAACTTGCTCATGCCGGCGTCCACCTTCACCAGGCTGGCCGACACTTCCACCATGCTGGCGTTGACCGTGACCTTGGCCGACGCGTTGACGGTGATGCCGGCGCTCTCGAGCTTGATCGAGTTGCCGTTGCTGTCCTCGATCTCGATCGCGCCCGGACCGTCCTTGAGCGTGACGATCTGGCCGCCGGGTGTTTCCAGCACCAGCTGTTCCTGCCCGTCCTGGTCGTCCAGCGTCACCTTGACGCCGTTGCGGGAACACAGCACCTTCTTGTAGTTGTTGCCGGCGCCATCCATCTGCTCGGGCGGCGCGTCCTGGCCGTTCCAGAGCATGCCGATGACGAAGGGCCGGCGCAGGTCGCCGCCTTCGAAGGCCACCAGCACCTCGTCGTCGACGTCGGGCACGAACCAGCTGCCGCGGTCGGGGCCGGCCATCAGCGTGGCCAGCCGCGCCCAGACCTGGCAGTCGGCGCCGGCGGTGTCGGGCAGCCAGGGCAGGCCGATCTTGACGCGGCCCTGGCCGTCGGGGTCCTTGTTGTCGACCACCAGCGCCGTGTGCACGCCGTGGAACAGGCCGCCCCAGCCTTGGCTGGTGCGCGCCTGCTGCAGCGTGTCGACGAGGTTGCGCAGACCCAGCTCGCCCATCACGGCCTCCCGATCCAGGCGCGTTCGACGGCGAAGCTGGTGCGCAGGCCCAGCGCCGCGTCGAAGCGGTGCGTGACTTCGGTGACGCCGTAGGCACCCGAGAACAAGGGCCCCAGGCCCAGCAGTTCGACCTGGTGGCCGGGCAGCAGGCCGGGCTCGGGGTCGCACTCGCCGCGGCCGCGCAGGAAGCGGCGTGCCAGCAGGCGCATCTGCGCTTCGGCCAGTTCGCGGGCGCTGCCGTCGTCGCCCGGGTGGGCGTGGGCGAAGCTGTCCTTGCGCTCGCCCAGGGCGCGCTGCAGCACCGCCGGGCCGCTGTCGCCGGCGCTGGCCTCACTGGCCACGGCGCTGGCCGTGGCCTGCACCGACACCTGCTGCTTGTTGGCCACGTCCCAGCCGCTGCAGGTGATGGCCGTGCGCTGGTGCGCCAGGTCGGCTGCCACGTGCAGGTGGTGCAGCCGCGCGCCATGGGTCAGCGACAGGCGGTCGTTGATGCGCGAGCCGCGTCGGCGCACGGCCAGCGTGGTGCCGCTCAGGCGCAGGTCGGCGTCGGCGGCCAGGGCGCGGCGGCGCAGCAGCGCGAGGTCGCTTTCGTTGGCCTGGACGATGAGCGACTGCGCCGCGCCGGGCAGGTCGACCTCGGCCTGCAGGCCGTGGTCCTGGGCGATGCGGCGCACCAGGTCGGCGTCGGACAGCTGCTCGAAGTGGCGCGTGCGGCGCGTCATGCGAAGGTCCTGCAGCCGGTCTTCGGCACGCACCACCACGCTGCCCGGAGCAAGCGCTGGAAACTGTGCTTCCAGCGCCGTGATGCGGCCCTTGAATAGCGTGGCGTCGCCCAGCCGCACTTCGATCTCGGCGCCGAAGTCCAGGGTGCGGCGGTCGAACCACAGGTAGCCGATGCCGCTGCCGCCACCGGCCGGCTGGCCCCAGTTGCCGAACTCGGCCTCGCAGGCGGCCAGCCCTTCTACGTGCTCGCTGACCACCAGGCGCAGCAGCGAGGCGCTGAGCGCGGGGGTGTCCTGTTCGGCCACGACAAAGGTCGGGCGGGCGGAGTTGATGGCCTGGATGTTGGCGTCCATCGGGCTTTCAGGGCGTGTTCAATGGGTCTTCAATGCGCCGCCAGGCGCAGTTGGGCTTCCTGCAAGTCGGCCAGCAGCCGCTGCAGCTCTTCGGGCGTCAGCGGCGCCGCCGCCGCCGCAGGCGCGGGCGTGTTGGCGGCGGCAGGCGCTGCTGGCTCCAGCACGGTTTCGAACTCGTTGATGACCACGGGCATGGCGCGCTGCCTTTCAGATCGGCGGGCGCGGTGCGCGCGCGCCCAGGTTGATCAGCTGCCCGGCGGCCAGCGCGCGCGGGTTGTCGATGCCGTTGGCGGCGGCGATGGCCTGCCAGTTGCCGCCCGCACCCGCGGCTGCGGCCAGGCCCTGCAGCGTGCTGCCGGCGGCGGCCAGCGTCATCGGCGTGGTGCCGGCGCCGCCCCCGACGCCGGGCGGACGCGAGGCGGCGCCGAAGTCAGCCACCAGGATGGTCTGCTGCGACAGCGACAGGTTGATGCTGGCGCGCAGCGGGTGGCCTTCGGCAGAGAAGTAGTCGATGCTTTCCTCGATGCCGTCGACCAGGCCGTCGAACACGAACGAGCCCCACGAAAAGCGCACGCCCGGCGGCGCAAAGCGCGTGGCGTCCGACTGCGTGGGCTTGGCCGTGATGAAGTAGACGACCTCCTGCGTCAGCCGGCGCACGTCGTCCACCGCCGGGCTGGCCGTGGCAGCGTCGAACCAGAGCGTGACCGACAGCTTGGTGGTGCCGGCGCCCAGGAACTGGCGCCCCGACGTGCCTTGCGACTGGTCGCCGCCGCCTGCGCCACCACCACCGCCGCCTCCGGCAGGGGACGCCCCCGCACCCGAGCCCGAGCCCGAGCCCGAACCGCTGGCGCTGGGATTGCCGTTCTGGATCTGGTTGGAGAACTGCAGCTTCAGCGTGTCGGGGTTGAACTGCACGGTCACGGTCTTGCCGCCGCTCTTCTCGTTCTTCAGCGTCTCGTCCAGCTCGATCAGGCGCGCCTTCTTGGGGTCGGAGTTGCCGGACATGTGGTTTCAGCCCTTCTTGACGGTGATGCGCTCGTAGGCGAGCTGCAGCTCTTCGATCGCGACCGCGCCTTCGCGGCCGTTCAGCGGTGGCGCCTTGAGCTTGACCGGCAGGCAGCGCGCCAGCACGAAGCGCGCGCGCGGCGTGCGGCCGTCGGCAGCCATCAGCACCACCTCGGCCTCGGCGCGCTGGCCGGGGTTGGCCAGGCTGTCGCTCATCCATTGCCAGAGTTCGAAGCTGTCGCCGCTCATGCCGCGCTTGAGCGTGAGCTGGCCCACGGTGGCCGGCCCCGCCAGGCGCACCTGGCGGTCGTTGAAACCGCCTTCGCGCAGCGTCTTCACTTCCATGCCCAGCTCCAGGCCGTCGCATTCGGAGAAGGCCGCCGAGACCAGCGGCGCACTGGCGCCGGCGGGGACGATCTCGACCCTGAAGTTGAAGGCCGTGAAGGGCTGACCCGGCGGGCCGCCCGCATTGCCCGGGCCGAAGCCGACGCTGAGGCCGATGTCGAGGGACATCAGCGCTGCTCCTGCGCCACCAGGCGTTCACCGGCGCGCACCAGGCGCACGGTCAGAAAGCTCAGCGGCAAGGACGGCGCCACTTTCAGCTCGCACCAGAACTGGCCGGCGTCGCGCCGCTCGGGCGTGTTCAGCGCCGGGCCCACTTCGAC
>JALHPY010000172.1 GCA_022842305.1 Rubrivivax sp. | reverse complement strand
TGCTCTTGCCGCAGCCATTGGGCCCCACCACGCCGACGCGCTGGCCCGGCATCTGGAAGGTGGTGGGTTCGGCGAAAGACTTGAACCCGGAGAGCTTGATCTGTGTGAGACGCATCGCCTGGCTGGCTGCGGCACCGGCGACCGCGCGCAAGTGCTTGATTTGAAAGCAAAAATGCGCTCTTATCGGGAGCGCACGGCGAGCCGGATGATACCATCGCGACCCCCGCAAACCTGCCCCTTGCCGATGGCCCGCTCCAAGCCCCCTGCCCTGCCTTCCACCACGCCCAGCCAGCGCCAGGCGCCTGCCACGCCCCCGAGTGCCCCCAGCCGCGAACTGCAGGTCTTCGACAACCCGGCGCCCGAACGCGACTACGTCATCCGCTTCGACGTGCCCGAGTTCACCTGCCTGTGCCCGCTGACCGGCCAGCCCGACTTCGCGCACTTCACCATCGAGATCGTGGCCGACCGGCTGTGCGTCGAGCTGAAGAGCCTGAAGATGTACTTCTGGAGCTACCGCAACGAGGGTGCGTTCCACGAGAAGGTGACCAACACCATCCTGGCCGACCTGGCAGCAGCCATCAAGCCGCGCTTCCTGCGCATCCACGCCGACTGGTACGTGCGCGGCGGCATCCGCACCTTCGTCACCGCCGAGCACCGCAAGCGCGGCTGGAAGCCGGCGCCGCGGGTGGACCTGCCGGCGGCGTAATGCTGCAAGCCAGGCCGGCGTATCAGAAGTTCGCGGTGGCCGTGCAGGCCAGCGCCATCGACGGCCAGGGCGCCTTTGCCGACGAGGCCATCCCGCAGCGGCTGAAGATCGGCGAGATCCGCGGCGAGAGCATCACGGTGCAGCAGGCGCGCATCCGCGCCACGCGCAGCGAACGCATCATGATCGTCGAGCTGTCCGACAAGAATGCCATCGACTTCAGCGGCAGCGCCGACCCCATGCGCTACACCAACCACAGCTGCCGCCCCAACGCGCGGCTGTGCATACGCCAGGGCCGGGTCGAGTTCTACGCGCTGCGCGCTATTGGCAAGGGCGAAGAGATCACCGTGGACTACGGCGAGACCCACCACGAGGGCCGCCTGGCCTGCCGCTGCGGCGCGCCGGGCTGCCGCGGGGCGCTGTAGGCGTAAGTCAGGCCGCAGGCAGGGCCGCCAGCCGCGGTTCCATCACCCGGAACCACAGCGGCGGCACGCTGGCCAGGAACAGGCAGCCGCCATAGCCCGTGGGCAGCTGCGGGCCGGCCAGCGGCTGCAGCTCGGCATAGGGCTTCCAGGCGTGCATGTGGTGGTCGCTGTGGCGCTGCAGGTTGGCGGTGATGGCGTTGGTCAGCCAGTGGTCGGCGTTCCAGGCGTGCTGCACGCCGAAGGGCTGGCGCCGGCCATCCACTGATCCGCGCTGCAAGCCGTAGTGCTCGATGTAGTTGATGGCCTCGAGCAGGAACACAGCATGCGCCGCCTGCACCAGCCAGAACAGCAGCGCCAGCGGCCCCAGCAGCGCGGCCAGCAACACCAGGCCCAGGCCCTGCGCGGCGCAGGCCCAGGCCAGCGGGCTGCGCAGCCAGCCGCGCTTCAGCTGCTGCAGGCGCAGCGCTTCCAGCGCCCAGGCGCTGCGCCAGCTGCCGGCCAGGGTACGCGGCAGAAAGCGCCACAGGCTTTCGCCGCGGCGCGCGCTGGCGGGGTCGTCCATGCAGGCGGCGCGCACGTGGTGGCCGCGGTAGTGCTCGACCATGAAGTGGGCGTAGCAGACGCTGGCCATCAGCAACCAGGCCAGCACGCGGTCCAGGCGCGAACGCGAATGCCCCAGCTCGTGCGCGAAGGTGATGCCCTGGCTGCCGCAGACGCCGCCGATGCCCAGTGCCAGCGCCACCACCGCGCCCGCGCCCAGGTCTTGCGTGGACACCAGCCACAGGCCAAGGCCCAGCAGGCCCGCCTGCAGCGGCACATGGGCACGGATGCAGACGCGGTGCCAGGCGGTCTGCGGCCGTGCCGGGGGCGAATGCTGCAGCGCCGGCACGCGCTCGGCCAGCGCCACCAGCAGCTGCAAGGCCAGCATCGCGCCCCAGGCCGCCCAGGGCGAGGCCCAGGCGGCCGCGCCCACGCCCAGCGGCATCAGCCAGGCCAGGGCGAAGCGGGGCGGCATGAGCTTGACCATGGGCATGGCGGCGATGATGCGCGCCCGGCGGCGCGGGGCGCTTGCGGATAATCCCCGCCATGAACCCGCGCCTGAACCTGCTGCACCCCTACCCTTTCGAGCGCTGGCGCGAACTGACGCAGGGCATCGTGCCCAACCCGGCGCTGCGCCCCATCAGCCTGGGCATCGGCGAGCCGCGCCACGCCACGCCAGCACTGATCGAGCAGGCGCTGATGCAGGCCCTGCCGCAGCTCAGCAACTACCCGGCCACGGCCGGCGAGCCGGCGTTGCGCGAGGCCATCGCCGGCTGGGTGCAGCGGCGCTACGGCGTGGCGCTGGACCCGCTGACCCAGGTGCTGCCGGTGAACGGCTCGCGCGAGGCGCTGTTCGCGCTGGCGCAGACGGTGATCGACCCCGGCCGGCCCGGCGCCACCGTGGTCTGCCCCAACCCGTTCTATCAGATCTACGAGGGCGCGGCCCTGCTGGCCGGGGCGCAGACACACTACGTGCCCTGCCGGCCCGAGCGCAACTTCGCCGCCGACTGGGACGCCGTGGACGAGGCCACCTGGGCGCGCACGCAGCTGCTGTACGTGTGCTCGCCCGGCAATCCCACCGGCGCGGTGATGCCGCTGGCCGAGTGGCAGCGCCTGTTCGAGCTGAGCGACCGCCACGGCTTCGTCATTGCCAGTGACGAGTGTTACTCCGAGATCTATTTCCGCGACGAGCCGCCGCTGGGCGGTTTGCAGGCGGCGCAGGCGCTGGGGCGCAGCGACTTCCGCAAGCTGGTGGTGCTGACCAGCCTGTCCAAGCGCAGCAACGTGCCGGGGCTGCGCTCGGGCTTTGCCGCGGGCGACCGCGCGCTGATGAAGGCCTTCCTGCTGTACCGCACCTACCACGGCAGCGCCATGGGCGGCATGGTGCAGCGCGCCAGCATCGCCGCCTGGGGCGACGAGGCCCACGTGGTGGCCAACCGCGCGCTCTACCGCGCCAAGTTTGCGGCGGTGATGCCGCTGCTGCAGCCGGTGCTGGACGTGAAGCTGCCCGACGCCGCCTTCTACCTGTGGGCCGGCATCCCGGGCGGCGACGAGATCGCCTGGGCCCGCGGCCTGCTCGCTCAATACAATGTGGCGGTCCTGCCCGGCAGCCTGCTGGCGCGCGAGGTGCAGGGCCCGCAGCCGGGTCTTGCAGCCAACCCGGGCCGGGGTCGCATCCGCATGGCCCTGGTGGCACCCGTGGCCGACTGTCTAGAGGCCGCCGGGCGCATCGTCTCCTACTCCGAAAGCCTTTGATGAGCAGCTCTCTCCAACCCCTGATCGACCTGGCCTGGGAAAGCCGCGCCGAGATCACCGCCCTCAACGCCCCCGAGGTGCGCGGCGCCGTCGAGCGCGTGATCGCCGAGCTCAACGCCGGCCGGCTGCGCGTGGCCGAACGCCGTGGCGTGGGCGACTGGGTGGTCAACCAGTGGGTCAAGAAGGCGGTGCTGCTGAGCTTCCGCCTCAACGACAACCACGTCATGCGCGCTGGCGACCTGGAGTTCTTCGACAAGGTCAAGACCAAGTTCAGCAACCTGGACGAGGCGCAGATGCGCGCCAGCGGCGTGCGCGTGGTGCCGCCGGCGGTGGCGCGGCGCGGCAGCTTCATCGGCCGCGGCGCGGTGCTGATGCCCAGCTACGTGAACATCGGCGCCTACGTGGGCGAGAACACCATGGTCGACACCTGGGCCACCGTGGGCTCGTGCGCGCAGATCGGCGCCAACGTGCACCTGAGCGGCGGTGTGGGCATCGGCGGCGTGCTCGAGCCGCTGCAGGCCAACCCGACCATCATCGAGGACAACTGCTTCATCGGCGCACGCAGCGAGGTCGTCGAAGGCGTCATCGTCGAAGAGAACTCGGTCATCAGCATGGGCGTGTACATCGGCCAGAGCACCAAGATCTACGACCGCGCCACGGGCCAGGTGAGCTACGGCCGCATCCCCGCCGGCAGCGTGGTGGTCAGCGGCAACCTGCCCAGCGCCGACGGCCTGTACAGCCTGTACTGCGCGGTGATCGTGAAGAAGGTCGACGCGCAGACGCGCGCCAAGACCAGCATCAACGAACTCCTCCGGGCATGAACGCGCAAGCCTGGCGTCAATCGAGGACCATGCACGGATCCGGCTCTGCCGGTCCGTCGCATGAGCCCCCTCGGGGGGTAGCGAGCGCTAGCGAGCTTGGGGGTACGTGACCATGGCGAATAACCTCGAGCGCGTGCTGCGCCTGATGGCGGAGAAGAACGCGTCCGACGTCTACATGTCGGCCAACACGCCCATCCTCATCAAGATCAACGGCCAGATCCTGCAGCTGTCGGACCAGCTGCTCACCGTCAACCAGACGCGGCAGCTGCTGTCGGAGATGCTGGTGCCGCAGCAGCTCGAAGAACTGGACGACACGGGCGAGCTGAACGTGGGCATCAGCATCCCGCGCGTGGGCAGCTTCCGGCTGTCGGCCTTCAAGCAGCGCGGCTCCATCGCCGCGGTGTTCCGCTGCATCCCCTTCACCATCCCCAGCATGGATGCGCTGGGCGTGCCGCCGCTGCTGGCGCAACTGGTCACCGACAAGCGCGGCCTGATCCTGATGGTGGGTGCCACCGGCACCGGCAAGACCACCACGCTGGCCTCGATGCTGGAGTGGCGCAACCAGCAGATGACCGGCCACATCCTCACCATCGAGGACCCGATCGAGTTTCTCTTCTCCAACAAGAAGAGCATCGTCAACCAGCGCGAGGTGGGGCGCGACACGCAAAGCCTGCAGACGGCGCTGAAGAACGCGCTGCGCCAGGCACCCGACTGCATCATGATCGGCGAGATCCGCGACCGCGAAACCATGAGCGCCGCGATCTCGTATGCGCTGTCGGGCCACCTGGTGCTGGCCACCATGCACGCCAACAACAGCTACCACGCGCTGGGCCGCATCCTGTCGTTCTATGCGCCCGAGGCACGGCCCACGCTGCTGTCCGACCTGTCCGCGGGCCTGCGTGCCATCGTCTCGCAGCGCCTGCTGCGCGCCAACCACGGCGGGCGTGTGCCGGCGGTCGAGGTGCTGCTCAACACCAAGCTGGTGTCCGAGCTGATCGAGAAGGGCGACCTGGGCGCGGTGAAAGAGGCCGTCGAGAAGTCCCTGGCCGAGGGCTCGCAGACCTTCGAACACGACATCGCCCGCCTCATCAACGAAGGCGTGGTCTCGCGCGACGAGGGCATGTCCTACGCCGATTCGCCCACCAACCTGCTGTGGCGGCTGCAGAACGAACAGGCGCCGGTGTCGCGCGTGTCGCCCAAGAAGGACGAGCCCGAGACCGCCACCTTCACCGAGATCAGCTTCGACGTGCGCGCCGACGACCTGCGCCCGGGCGGGCCCGACGCCACGCCCTGGGGCGCGAAGCGATGAACGATGCGCTGCGGCTGGCCGAAGCGCTGATCGCCTGCCGCTCCGTCACCCCCGCCGACGACGGCTGCTGCGAACTGCTGGCCACGCAACTGCAGGCCGCCGGCTTTGCCTGCGAACGCCTGGACGCCGGCCCGCCCGGAGGCACCGTCAGCAACCTGTGGGCGGTGCACGGCAGTGGTCGGCCCGGCCCCACGCTGCTGCTGGCCGGCCACACAGACGTGGTGCCCAGCGGCCCGCTCGAGCGCTGGGCCAGCGACCCCTTCGTGCCCAGCCATCGCGACGGCCGCCTGTACGGCCGTGGCGCGGTCGACATGAAAGCGGCCGTGGCGGCCATGACCGTGGCCGCTTGTGAGTTCGCCACCCAGCGCCCGGCCCACGCCGGCCGCGTGGCCCTGCTCTTCACCAGCGACGAGGAAGGGCCCTCGCTGCACGGCACGCTGCACGCGGTGCAGGTGCTGCAGGCGCGCGGCGAAAAGCTGGACCTGTGCCTCGTGGGCGAGCCGACCTCGGTGGACCGTGTGGGCGACATGGTCAAGAACGGCCGTCGCGGGTCGCTGTCGGCACGACTGGTGGTCAAGGGTGTGCAAGGCCACATCGCCTACCCGCAGCTGGCGCGCAACCCCATCCACGACTTCGCACCGGCCCTGACTGAGCTGGCGGCCACGCGCTGGGACCAGGGCAATGCCTTCTTCCCGCCCACCAGCTGGCAGGTCAGCAACCTGCACGCCGGCACCGGCGCGGGCAACATGATCCCGGGCGAGCTGGTGGTGGACTTCAACTTCCGCTTCAGCACCGAGTCCACGCCCGAAGCCCTGCAGGCACGCGTGCTCGGCGTGTTGCAGCGCCACGGCCTGGACTTCGACATCGCCTGGACCCTGGGCGGCATGCCCTTCCTCACGCCACCGGGCACGCTGCACGCGGCGCTGGCCGCAGCGATAGAGGCCGAGTTCGGCCTGCGGCCGCAGCTCAGCACCACCGGCGGCACTTCCGACGGCCGCTTCATCGCCCGCATCTGCACGCAGGTGATGGAGTTCGGCGTGCGCAATGCCAGCGCGCACCAGGTCGACGAATGGGTCGAGGTGGACGCGATCGAGCCGCTGAAGAATGTCTACCGGCGCACGCTGGAAGCGCTGCTGCCGTGACCCTGATCGAGCTGGTCGAGCGCTGTGCCGAGCGCCTGGAGCGCGCCGGCGTGTGCTGCGCCCAGGGCACCACCAACCCCTTCGACGAAGCCGCCTGGCTGGTGCAGTGGCGCCTGGGCCTGCCGCTGGACGCGCTGGACGAACAGGCCGAGCGCGCCATCGGCCCGGCGGAACTGCTGGCCGTGCACGATCTGATCACGCAGCGCGTCGAGACGCGCCGGCCCGCCGCCTACCTCACCGGTGAGGCCTGGTTGCTGGGCCTGCCCTTCTTCGTGGACGAGCGCTGCATCGTGCCGCGTTCGCTGATCGCCGAGCCGCTGGCCGAAGGCGTGCTCGACGCCTGGCTGCAGTCACCGCCGGCGCGCGTGCTGGACCTGTGCACCGGCGGCGGCAGCCTGGCGGTGCTGGCGGCGCTGGCCTGGCCCGCGGCGCAGGTGCACGCCACCGACCTGTCGGCCGACGCGCTGGCCGTGGCCGCCCTCAACATCGCCCGCCACGGCCTGGCCGAGCGCATCACCCTGGCGCAGGGCGACGGCCTGGCCGCCGCAACCGGCCTCTACGACCTCATGCTCTGCAACCCCCCCTATGTCAATGCGCAATCCATGGCCCAGCTGCCGCCCGAGTTCCGTGCCGAACCGGCGCTGGCGCTGGACGGCGGCAGCGACGGCATGCACTTCGTACGTCAGCTGATGGCCGGCGCGCGCTCGCACCTGGCCGAGAACGGCCTGCTGGTGCTGGAGATCGGCCACGAGCGCGAACACTTCGAGGCCGCCTTTCCCGGCCTGCCGCTGGTGTGGCTGCCCACCAGCGCCGGTGACGAACAGGTGCTGCTGGTCGAAGCGGTGAACTTGCCATGAGCCCCCCACGCTCACTGCGTTCGCTGCCCCCCCGAGGGGGACTTGAGGCCCTTCGGGCGGCCGGGCGGGCCTCATGATCACGCTGCGCAACATCACGCTGCGCCGCGGCGTCAAGGTCGTGCTGCAGGACGCCGGGGTCGTGCTGCAGCCGGGTGAGAAGGTCGGCCTGATCGGCCGCAACGGCGCCGGCAAGTCCAGCCTGTTCTCGTTGCTGGCCGGGCGGCTGCACGCGGATGCCGGCGACGTGGAGATCCCGCCGCGCTGGCGCCTGGGCGAAGTGGCCCAGGACATGCCCGACACCGAAGACGGCGCGGCCGAGTTCGTGCTGCAGGGCGACATGCCGCTGCAGGCGGCGCAGGCCGAACTGGCCGCGGCCGAGGCCGCCGACGACGGCGACGCCATCGCTCACGCCCACCTGGCGCTGGACGAAGCCGGCGCCTTCGACGCGCGCTCGCGCGCCGAATCGCTGCTGCTGGGCCTGGGCTTCCGCACCGAGCAGCTGGATGCGTCGGTCAACAGCTTCTCGGGCGGCTGGCGCATGCGGCTGCAGCTGGCGCGCGCGCTGATGTGCCCGGCCGAACTGCTGCTGCTGGACGAGCCCACCAACCACCTGGACCTGGACGCCCTGGTCTGGCTGGAAGCCTGGCTCAAGCGCTACGACGGGCTGATGATCGTCATCAGCCACGACCGCGAATTTCTGGACGCGGTGACGCGCGTCATCGTCCACCTGGACGAAGGCCAGCTCATGCGCTACACCGGCAACTACACGGCGTTTGAGGAGATGCGCGCCGAACGCCTGATGCAGGCCCAGGCGGCGTTTTCCAAGCAGCAGGACCGCATTGCCCACCTGCAGCGCTTCATCGACCGCTTCAAGGCCAAGGCCAGCAAGGCCAAGCAGGCGCAGAGCCGCGTCAAGGCGCTGGCGCGCATGGAGCGCCTGGCGCCGGCCATGACGGCCAGCGACTTCAACTTCGAGTTCCGCGAGCCGGCCAGCCTGCCCAACCCGATGCTCAGCTTCGACGGCCTGGCCTGCGGCTACGGCAAGCGCGCCATCGTCAGCAACTTCAGCCGCTCGGTGCTGGCCGGCCAGCGCATCGGCATCCTGGGCGCCAACGGCCAGGGCAAGTCCACGCTGGT
>JALHPY010000171.1 GCA_022842305.1 Rubrivivax sp. | reverse complement strand
CGGGGAGCCAAAAACTCGTTGCTAGGCAAGCACTTAGCCCAGCCCTCACCGGCTGGGCTTTTTGCCTTCTGGGGCTGCGTTGCCGTTATGGGGCCCCTTGCCGATCCTGGATGACCAGCCGGCCCCGCACCGAGGCACGTTGTAATGCATGCGGCCAGCACTCGGCCGTTGCGCAGCATGCAGGCGATGCGCCGCGCCGGCCGTCGTGAGGCCTGACCCGTCTGCCACTGGCAGCTATCAGACGGATGACGTCCTGAGGCAGAGCTCGCTGCGCTTGCAGCCGAAAGTCAGCAGCTCTCAAAAGCCTGCCTGCACCGACGCGCGCCAGGTGCGCGGGGCCAACGGGTACAAGTACACATGGCCGAACTGGTAGGGGGATTCCTTCCAGGCGCGCTGGTCGGTGGCGTTGTCCACGGCCAGGCGCCACACCAGCGTGTGGCCCGCCCACTGCTGGCGCCAGCGGGCGCCCAGGTCCAGGCGTTGCCAACCCGGGATGGTGACGCTGGCGTCGTAGGGCAGCACCTGCCGCTGGCTCTCGGCGCTGAGCAAGGCGGTCAGCGCCACGCCCGGCAGCGCGGCTGGCGCCCACTCGGTGCCCAGGCGCAGCGTGCTGCGGGGCACGTTCACGGGCGTGCTGCCGTTCACGCCGGCCTGGCTGGACCCCCTGCGCTGTGCATCCAGCCACATGGCGCCGGCCTGCCATTGCCAGGCGCCGCTGCGCAGCAGGCCCGAGGCCTCGAGCCCGCGGTGGCGCGCGCTGCCGTCGACGATGCGTGTACAGCTGCCCGGCGCGCCGCAATTGCCGATGTCTGCAGTCTGCGGGCGGTCGGTATCGAACAGCGCCAGCGTGGCCTCGAGGTCGCGGCCGGCGTGCTTGATGCCCAGCTCGAGCTGCCGACTCTGCAGCGTGAAGGTCTGGCCGGGATTGGTGTAGCGCGCCCGGCTGGGCACGGCGTCGGACTCCAGGCCGCGGCCCCAGCTCGCATAAACGTGCGTGCCGGGCGCCAGCTCGTGGGACAGCGCCAGCCAGGGCGTGGTGAAGGACTGCTCGTAAGGCACGTCGCCCAGGTTGTCGGCGGTGGGCAGGGTGCGCTGGCTCTTGCGCTCCAGGCGCGTGTGGCGCAGCCCGACAAAGGCCTCCCACCCGGGCGCCAGCTTGACGGCGTCGCGCACAAACAGCTCGGTGCTGCGCTCGTCACGGTTGGTGTTGCCGTCCAGGAAGCCGGCCGAAGGCGGGGTCTGCAGGCTGCCGTCGATGTTGCCGGTACCGGCGATGTCGAACACCTGGTTCTGCAGGCGGGCGGTGTAGTGGGTGAACAGCACGCCGGCCTCGATCTGGTGCTCCAGGCCGGCGCCCCGCGCCGTGCCCGACAGCGTCAGTGACAGCGCGCGGCTGTTGCGCCTTTCGTCGTCGCTGATGAACTGCCAGTAGGTGAAGCTGCCGTCCGCGGCAAACTGGTCGCAGGGGGCACAGGCAAAGGTGTTGGGGTCGAACATGCCGAAAGGGAAGGCCGTGCGGTCGTCGCTGCGCAGCTTCTGCTGCATCAGCTGCAGGTCCAGCCGCCAATCCTCGGTCAGGCGCTGGCGCCAGCGCAAGGATGCGGTGTCGCCGTCCATCACCACCGGCTGGCGCCAGGGTTGGTCGTTCAGGTTGATGCGCGGGTCGATGGCGCCGGCATCGGGCACGCGGCCGTCCAGCAGGCTGAAGCCGGCCACGCTGGGCTGGCGCTGGTGGCTGCTTTCGATCTCGGCCTGCAGCAAGGTGTTGGCGCCCAGCTGCCAGTCGGCGGCGGCGGCCAGCAGGTGGCGTTCACCGCGCGTGCTGCGCTGTGGCGGGTCAAGCTGTTCGAAGGCTGCGTTGATGCGCAGGCCCACGGCCTGGTCGGTGCCGAAGCGCTCACCCAGGTCGACCGCGCCCAGCACGCTGCCCGGGCCGCGCCACTCCAGGCGGGCGTTGCGCAACCGGCCGTTGGGCCGCTTGACCACCAGGTTCACCAGCCCGCCGGGCGCGCTGGTGCCGGCCTGTATGCCGCTGGTGCCCTTGAGCAATTCCAGCCGCTCCTTGTTGTCCAGCGCCAGCGCGGTCTCGGCGTTGATGGGCAGCCCGTCTCGGCGGTAGTTGAAGCGGTTGTCCAGCGTGTAGCCGCGCGCCGACAGGATGGCCCAGTAGCCCTCGGCGTTGTAGGCATCGCCCACGCTGGCGTCCAGCCGCGTCAGCGCGCCCAGGCTGGCCACGCCCGCGTCGGCCAGCTGGGCCGGGCTCCAGGCCGCGGCCTGCAGCGGCGCGCGGGGCAGGGGGACTTCGCCGAAGCCGGCCACGCCGATGCGTTCTATCCGGGTGCCGGTGATGACGACCTTGTCCTGCGCCAGCAGGGTGCAGGGCAGCGCGCACAGCGCACCCAGCAGGGTGAGGATCAGCGCCGGGCGGCGCGCACGATGAGTTCTGTTCGACATCCTGTCCGTCCATGGTTCGGCAGGAAGGCGGATGTCGCACGCAGCCCATGGCGGGCCCTGGATGTCGACTGCTTCCCTGCGCGAGGATTACCTCAATCAGGTTCAAAGGGACTTTCTCAGTCGATGCCGCTTGCGCGGCACCAACACCCCTAGCGAAGTGGCGTGCCCTGGGGCGCACGCCGGAGCGGATTATGGCCGCAGATGGCCTGCGGCGGCGCCGGTGTGCATCAGTCGAAGTCGGGCGTCTCGACGCCCAGCACCTTGTGCAGCTTGGGGCTGGTGGTGGTGTACTGCAGCAGGATGCGCTTCTCGGGGAAGACGTAGGGCGCAGCGCCGAAGGCGGCCAGCGCGGCCTCGTGGAAGCCCGACAGGATGAGCTTCTTCTTGCCCGGGTAGGTGTTGATGTCGCCCACGGCAAAGATGCCGGGGATGGTGGTCTCGAACTTCTCGGTGTCCACCACGATCTGCTTGCGCTCCAGGCCCAGGCCCCATTCGGCGATGGGGCCCAGCTTGGGGCTCAGGCCGAAGAACACCAGCAGCATGTCCAGCGGCAGCAGGCGCGTCACGCCGTCGCCGCCGGTGAGCTTGAGCCGTGTCAGCCGGCCGGCCTCTTCTTCGATGCCGGTGATCTGGCCCACCACGAACTGCATCTCGTAGGCCTCGCACAGCTCGCGCATCTTGGCCACGCTGGCCGGCGCGGCGCGAAAGGCGTCGCGGCGGTGCACCAGGATCACGCTCTCGGCCCGGTTGGGGCCGTCCTGCACGAAGTTCAGCGTCCAGTCCAGGGCCGAGTCACCACCGCCCACGATGACCAGGTTCTTGCCGGCAAACTGCGCCGGGTTGCGCACGCGGTAGAACAGCTGCGACTCGTCGAACTTGTCCAGCCCTTCCACGCGCAGCAGGCGCGGCTGGAACGAGCCCACGCCGCCGGCGATGAAGATGGTCTTGGTGATGAACTGCGTGCCCTTGGACGTTTCCACGAAGAAGCGGCGCGGGCCGTCCGTGGCCTCGAGCTGGCGCACCACGGTCACCTCTTGGCCGAAGTGGAAGGTGGCGCCGAAGGGCTCGATCTGCTTGAGCAGGTTGTCGGTGAGTTCCTTGCCGGTGCACACCGGCACGGCCGGGATGTCGTAGATGGGCTTGTCGGGATAGAGCTCGATGCACTGGCCGCCGGGGTAGGCCAGCGAATCGATGACATGGGCCTTGATCTCGAGCAGGCCGAGCTCGAAGACCTGGAACAGGCCCACCGGGCCGGCGCCGACGATCACGGCGTCGGTCTCAATCGGGCTGGCAGGGGTGTGCGCCGTGGTGCCCACGGCCGGGTTCGCAGCGAGGTTCATGCCGGTTTCAGCGCACCAGCTGGTCGATCTTGTTGCGGCGGTCTTTCCACTCGTCGGCGTCGGGCAGCGGCGGCTTGCGCTTGGTGATGCTGGGCCACTTGGGCGACAGATCGGCGTTGAGCTTGATGAAGGCCAGCTGGTCGCTGGGCACGTCTTCCTCGGGCAGGATGGCGTTGACCGGGCACTCGGGGATGCACACCGCGCAGTCGATGCACTCGTCGGGGTCGATGACCAGCATGTTGGGCCCCTCGCGGAAGCAGTCGACGGGGCAGACATCGACGCAGTCGGTGTACTTGCAGCGGATGCACGATTCGAGGACGACGTGGGTCATGTAATGGCTCTTGTGAATGGAGGGGCTGCGGGGCCATGACGCAGCCCGCAACAAGCCCAGATTTTACGGTGCGGTTGCGCGCTGCCCGGCTTGCAGCGTTCCCGGGCCCAGGGTCTTTGCGCCGGGCACCACGGCGCGCGCACCCGCGCCCAGCGTCACCACGCTGGGCCGGCCAGCGTGCAGCACGGCCGCCGCGCCCAGGTCGGCCAGGCGGTGGTCGCTGCCCAGCGCGTCGGGCCAGCCGGCGCGGGATGTCACGCACACCGGCGTGTCGGCGGGCCAGCCGGCAGCCAGCAGGCGGCGCCCCAAAGCGCCCAGCTGGCGGCCGGCCATGTAGAAGACCTCGGTGTCGGCGCGCCGGCCGGCCTGCAGCTGGCCCTCTTGCGTCATGGCCGTGCTCAGGCTCACGCTGCGGCCGCTGCCGCGCCGGGTGAGCGGGCGCTGCCGCTCGGCCGCTGCGGCCAGCGCGGCGGTGACGCCGGGTACCACTTCGCATTCGATGCCGGCGGCGGCCAGCGCCTGCAGCTCTTCTTCGAGCCGGCCAAAGACGCTGGGGTCGCCGCCCTTCAGGCGCACCACGCGGCGGTTCTGCTGCGCGTGGCGCACCAGCAGCGCATCGATGCTGGCCTGGCCCGTGCCATGCAGGAAGCCGCGCTTGCCCACGTCCACCCACTGCGCCTGCGGCGCAAAGTCGCGCAGCGCCGGGTCGGTGAGCGCGTCGAACAGCACCACCTCGGCCTGCGCCAGATGGCGGGCACCGCGCAGGGTGATGAGGTCGGCCGCGCCCGGACCCGCCCCCACGAAGACGACACGGCCGGCCATGCTCACTGCGCCTGGCGCACCAGCAGCGCGCCGCTGGTGCGGTGGCTGGCCGGGTCGACGACGATGAGCGCGCCGCCCACGCGGTTGCTGGCATAGGGCGCCAGCGGCAGCGGCTGCTGCAGCTCGAACACCACCTCGGCGATGTCGTTCACGGCCAGGGTGTGCGCACCCTGGGGTTCCAGCGTGTGGATGTCCAGGCAGTGGGTGATCTCGACCAGGCGCGCCTGCACCCAGCGGTTGCCGTGGCGCACCCAGTACTTGCGGCCGGGCGTGGCCGGTTCGGTGTCCAGCCAGGCCAGCGTGGCGCTGAAGCGCCGCACTGCGGCCAGCGTGCCCGGCGCGGCCAGCCAGTCGCCGCGCGACACGTCGAGCTGGCGGTCCAGCACCACGCCAGCCGATTGCCCAGCCCCGGCCGCCGGCACGCCACTGCCGGCGCGTCGCAGCTCTACCACCACGGCGCGTAGGCCGCTGGGAAACACCTGCAACTCGTCGCCCACCTTCACGCCGCCCTGGGCCACGCGGCCCCACAGCACACGTGGTTGAGCGCCCACGCCCTGGCCTTCACGCGCGACGTACTGCACCGGCAGGCTGAAGCTGTCGTCCAGGCGCTCCTGCGTGGTCGGCAACTGCTCCAACAATTGCAGCAGCGAAGGGCCGTCGTACCAGTCGGCCTGCAGCGGCGTGGTGACGTTGTCGCCGCGCAGCGCCGACACCGGCACGATGCCGGCGATGGCCATGCCGGCATCGGCGGCAAAGGCTTGCAGCGCCTGCTTCACGGCGGCATAGGCCGGGCCGGGGTCGGCCACGGCATCGAGCTTGTTGATGGCGAACACGATGCTGGGCACGCGCAGCAGTTGCGCCAGCAGGCTGTGGCGGCGGGTCTGCGGCAACAGCAGCACGGGGCTGGCGCTGAAGTCCAGCTTGGTGATGTCCACCAGCACCACGGCGGCATCGCTGCCGGCGGCGGCAGTGACCATGTTGCGCGTGTACTGCTCGTGGCCCGGCGCGTCGGCGATGATGAACTTGCGCGTGGGCGTGGTGAAGTAGCGGTAGGCCACGTCGATGGTGATGCCCTGTTCGCGCTCGGCCTCCAGGCCGTCGGTGAGCAGGCTCAGGTCGATAGGCTCGCCGGCGGCGCGCGCGTGCAGATGGTCCAACTGGTCGGCCAGGATGGCACGGCTGTCGAAGAGCAGCCGCCCGATGAGCGTGCTCTTGCCGTCGTCCACGCTGCCGGCGGTGAGGAAGCGCAGGGCCTTGTGCTGGGGCGCTGCCGCCAGGTGCCGTTGTGCCAGTGCAGACATCAGAAGTACCCCTCTTTCTTGCGCCGCTCCATCGAAGCGTCGCTGGTTCGGTCGTCCATGCGCGTGGCACCGCGCTCGCTGATGGTGACGGTCAGCGTCTCGGCCACGATGTCCACCGCGTTGGCGGCGTCGCTTTCCACCGGGCAGGTGCAGGTCATGTCGCCCACGGTGCGAAAGCGCACCGGCAGCGTCTCGACCTGCTCGCCCGCCTGCGGCGGCGTGACCGCGGTCACCGGCACCAGCAGGCCCTTGCGCCGCACCACCTGGCGCGGGTGGCTGTAGTACAGCCCGGGCAGCGGCACGCGCTCGCGCGCCAGGTACAGCCAGACGTCCAGCTCGGTCCAGTTGCTGATGGGGAAGCTGCGGAAATGCTCGCCCGGCTTGATGCGCGTGTTGAACAGCGTCCACAGTTCGGGACGCTGCTCCTTGGGCTGCCATTGGCCGAAGCTGTCGCGGTGGCTGAAGATGCGTTCCTTGGCGCGCGCCTTTTCCTCGTCGCGTCGGGCTCCGCCGATCAGGCAGTCGAAACGGTGTTCTTCGATGGCTTCGAGCAGCGCCACGGTCTGGTGGCCATTGCGCGACTCCAGCGGGTGGGCCAGGCGCACGGTGCCGCGGCGCATGCTGTCCTCGACGCTGCCCACCAGCAGCCGCTCGCCCATCTCGGCCACGCGCCGGTCGCGGAACTCGATCACCTCGGGGAAGTTGTGCCCGGTGTCCACGTGCAGCAGCGGGAAGGGCAGCCGGCCGGCAAAGTCCTGCCCGGCCACGTGGTTCTTGAAGGCCTTCTCGGCCAGACGCAGCACCACGCAGGAATCCTTGCCGCCGCTGAACAGCAGGGCAGGGCGTTCGAAGCTGGCCGCCACCTCGCGCAGGATGAAGATGGCCTCTTCCTCGAGCGCGTCGAGATGGGCGTGGTCCAGCCCCGGCAGCAGGTGCTCGATGGCGGTGGGCGCGTTCATGCGGTGGCTTCCTTGGTTTCGGTGTGACTCACGTGCAGGGCGGCTTGCTTGGCGGCTTCGTTTTGGCTGCGGCCGGACGCGCGCGCGTCCTTCACATCGGCTGCGCCGATGTGAGCCTGCGCCGAGCCGAACCCGCCCGGCGCCTCGCTGCGCTCGGTGCCGGCCGCTGGCGCGGCGGCGGACTGCGGCTTCAAATGCAAGCCGCATTCCTTGGCGGCCTCGTCTTCCCACCACCAGCGGCCGGCGCGGAAATCCTCGCCCTGCGCGATGGCGCGGGTGCAGGGCTCGCAGCCGATGCTGGGGAAGAATTCGTCGTGCAGCGGGTTGTAGGGCACCTCGTGCTGCTCGATGTAGTGCCAGACGTCGGCCCAGGTCCAGTCGGCCAGCGGGTTGAGCTTGGTGCGGCCCTGGTCGTCGCGCTCATTGAAGGGCACGGTGCCGCGCGCGCCGCTTTGCTCGCGCCGCAGGCCGGTCACCCAGGCGCTGCGGCCGGCCAGCAGCCTTGCCAGCGGTTCGAGCTTGCGCAGCGCGCAGCAGGCCTTGCGCAGCTCGATGCTCTGGCGCATGGGCAGATCGCCGTGGCGCTGCACGAAATGCAGCACCTGTTCGGCCGGTGGCGCCCAGCGCTCGACCTGCAGGCCGTAGTGCGCCTCGATGCGCGGGATCAGCGCCAGCGTGTCGGCGTGCAGCTTGCCCGTGTCCAGCGTGGCCAGCGCGATGGGCAGGCCGTGGCGCGCGATCAGGTCGGTGACCACCATGTCTTCGGCGCCCAGGCTGGTGGTCTGCACGATGCGCCCCAGGTGGTCGCTGGCCGCGCCCTGCAGCACGGCCACGGCGTGCGCGACGCGTCCTTCAAAGCCCCCCGTGGCGCGCGCGTTCAGTTCGATGGCACGGCGAGTCATGAGGGCTCCACAGTGCGCTCGGGCGGCACGGTCTGGTAGTGGTTGTCGAAGAAGCCCAGGGCGCGCTGGGCGCTCTCGAGCTTCTGGTCGGCGCGCAGTTGCACCGTGCTGAAGCCGCAGCGGCGCAGCAGCGGCGGCATGTCGGCCAGCACCTCGCCGGTGGCGACGATGTCGCCGGCGTAGCGCAGCCGGCCGCGCAGCAGCACCGCCTGCGAATAGGCGCGGCCGTCGGTCCACTTGGGAAAGTGCAGCACCACGGCGGCGTGGCGCTGCACCTCGCCGGCCCGGGCCAGCACGTCGGCGGTGTTGTCCAGCAACAGGGCGCCGGCGGGCAGCGATTCTTGTGCGCTGATGAAACGGATCTCGCTCATGGCCTGTCCTTTAGTCGATGGCCGCGGTGCTGCGGCGCACCGCGTCGGCCGCATGGCGGAAGGGCAGCGCGCCCAGTCGGCGCGCGCTGTCGATGAAACGTTCGCCGCTCTGGCGCTCGCGCAGATAGACGCCGATCACGGCTTCCACGACGTCGGGCACCTCGTCGGCGGCGAAGGACGGGCCTATCACCTTGCCCACGACCGACTTGCCGCTGAGCGTGCTGCCGTCGCTGCCGGCCACCGTCACCTGGTACCACTCGCTGCCGTCCTTGTC
>JALHPY010000170.1 GCA_022842305.1 Rubrivivax sp. | reverse complement strand
CTGGGCAACCGGCTGCGCCGCGCGCTGTGGATGCTGGTCTGGCTGCTGCTGGCGCGCTGGACGCCGCCGCCGCTGCACCGCTGGCGCGTGCTGCTGCTGCGCCTGTTCGGTGCCGATGTCTCCTGGCGTGCCCACGTCTACGCCACCGTGCGCATATGGGCGCCCTGGAATCTGCACGTGGCCGAGTACGGCACCTTGGCGCCCCGGGTCACCTGCTACAACATTGCACGGGTGTCCATCGGCCGCAAGGCAGTGGTGTCGCAAGGCGCGCACCTGTGCACCGGCAGCCACGACCACCTCGACCCGGCCTTCCCGCTCACCGCGCACCCCATCGCCATCGGCGCGCGCGCCTGGGTCTGCGCCGACGCCATCGTCGGCCCCGGCGTGACGGTGGCCGAAGGCGCCATCCTGGGCCTGGGCGCGGTGACCACCCGCGATCTCGAAGCCTGGTCGATCTACGCCGGCAACCCGGCCGTGCGCGTGAAGGCACGCGCGCGCGTGGTCGACTGAGCGCGCGCCATGATCTCGATCCTGATCCTGACCAAGAACGAGCAGCAAGACCTGCCCGGCTGCCTGGCCAGCGTGGCCTGGTCGGACGACATCCACGTCTACGACTCGCTGAGCACCGACGACACGGTGGCGCTCGCGCAGCGCGCAGGCGCGCACATCACGCAGCGCCCTTTCGACAACTGGGCCGCGCACCAGAATTGGGGGCTGCGCAACATCCGCTTCAGGCATCCCTGGGTCTTCTACATCGATGCCGACGAACGCATGACGCCCGAACTGGTGCGCGCCGTGCAGGCCGCGGCGGCAGCACCGGGCGAACAAGTGGCCTTTCGCGTGCAGCGGCGCGATTTCTTCATGGACACCTGGCTCGCGCATGTGCAGACATCGCCCTTCTACCTGCGCCTGTTCCGCCCGGAGAAGATGCGCTACGAGCGCCTGGTGAACCCGGTGTCGATCGCCGACGGGCCGGTGGGCGACGTGGGCGGCTACCTGGACCATCACCCCTTCAGCAAGGGCATCGCGCAGTGGATCGAGCGCCACAACGCCTACAGCAGCCTGGAGGCGCGGCAGATCATCGACAACCGGCGCGGCCAGGCCCGCTTCTCGCTGCGCAAGGCCTTCACCGCGGCCGACTTCCACGAGCGCCGCTTTCACCAGAAGGAGCTCTTCTATCGCCTGCCGCTGCGGCCCTTGCTCAAGTTTCTGCTGCTGTACCTGGGCAAGCGCGGTTTCCTGGACGGCCGCGCCGGGCTCACCTACGCGGTGCTGCAGTCGATCTACGAGTACATGATCGTGCTCAAGGTGCGCGAACTCGAGCGTGCATCTTGAAGGCACACGGCGCGTGAAGATCCTGCTGTACAGCGCCAATTTCGCGCCCGAGCCCACCGGCGTGGGCAAGTACTCGGGCGAGATGGCGGCCTGGCTGGCCGCGCACGGGCACCAGGTGCGCGTGGTGTGCGCGCCGCCCTACTACCCGGCCTGGCGCGTGGCGCCAGCCGACGCCCGACCGCCCTGGCGGCGCGAGCAATGGCAAGGGGTGGACGTGTGGCGCGCGCCGCTGTGGGTGCCGCGGCGGCCGGGTGGGCTGACGCGCGTGCTGCACCTGCTGAGCTTTGCCGTCGCCTCGCTGCCGCCGCTGCTGGCGCAGCTGTTCTGGCGCCCGGCCGTTGTGTTGACGGTGGCGCCGTTTCTCGTGTGCGCGCCGGCGGGCTGGTTGGTGGCGCGGCTTTGCGGCGCCGCTGCCTGGCTGCACGTGCAGGACTTCGAGGTCGATGTCGCCTTCCGCATGGGCCTGCTCGGCGCGCCACGGGGCCAGGGGCGGGTGCGCGCCGGGGTGATGCTGGCCGAACGCGGGCTGCTGCGCCGCTTTGACCGCGTGTCGTCGATCTCGCGCCGCATGGTCGAGCGTCTGGTGCACAAGGGCGTGGACGCGGCGCGCGTGCGGCTGCTGCCCAACGGCGTGGACGTGCAGGTGCTGCGGCCGCTGCAGCGCCCCAGCGCCTACCGCGCCGAACTGGGCATCGCGCCCGAGGCCGTGGTGGCGCTGTTCTCGGGCACGCTGGGCGCCAAGCAGGACCTGCTGCTGATCCCGCGCGCGGCGCAGTTGCTGGCACAGCACCCGGCGGTGGTGTTCGTGGTCTGCGGCGAAGGCGTGATGAAGGACGAACTGGCGGCGGCCTGCACCGGGCTGGCCAACGTGCACCTGCTGCCCCTGCAGCCGGCCGAGCGACTGGCCGAACTGTTGGGCCTGGCCGACATCCACCTGCTGACGCAAAGCGCCCAGGCCGAGGATCTCGTGCTGCCGTCAAAGTTGTCGGGCATGCTGGCCAGCGGTCGGCCGGTGGTGGCCACGGTGCGCCCGGGCACCGAGATCGCCGAGTTGCTGGCCGACTGCGGAGTGCTGGTGCCCCCCGACGACGCGGCCGCGCTGGCCGCAGCGGTGCTGGGTCTGGCTTCGGACGCCCCGCGGCGCAGGCGCCTGGGGGCCCGGGCCCGCAGCGTGGCCGAGCAGACGCTGGGTGCCCAGGCGGTGCTGCAGCAACTGCAGGCCGAGCTGGAAGCCCTGCGCCCGCAGATCGACGCCCCGGTGTGCCGATGAACCATTGCCTGCCTTGGTCTGGAAACCACGCATGAACCAGAAGTTGAGCTACCTCGCCTCGAGCATCCGCAAGACGCTCGCCGGCCAGGGTTTTGCCTGCCCCTCCTGCGGCAGCCCGCGCTCTTGCCTGGTCAAGCGCAAGTACCTGGTCACCGCGCTGCGCCGCTGCGACGCGTGCCATCTGCAGTTCCGCACGCCCACCACGGGCGTGGACGAGAACCGCAGCTTCTACCAGGAGAAGTACACGCAGGGCTTCACCACCGACTGCCCAGCCGACGACACGCTGCAGTCCTACCTGCGCGTGGGCTTCAAGGGCACGGTGCGCGACTACGGCAAGTACGTCGAGGTGATTCGCAGCGCCGCCGGCCCGGCGCGGCTGCGCCTGTTCGAGTTCGGCTGCTCCTGGGGCTACGGCAGCTGGCAGTTCCAGCAAGCCGGCTTCGATGTCGAGGCCTTCGAGATCTCCAGCCCGCGTGCCGAGTACGCGCGCCAGCGGCTGGGCGTACGCGTGCATGCCGATCTGGCCGGCGTGGGCGACGGCTTCGACGTCTTCTTCTCGTCGCACGTGCTCGAGCACGTGCCCTCGGTGGCGCAGGCCATCGCGTTCGGGCTGCGCATCCTGCGCCCGGGCGGGCTGTTCGTGGCCATCACGCCCAACGGCTCGCAGGGCTTTCGCGATGCGGCGCCGCGCCAGTGGGACCGCATGTGGGGCCAGGTGCACCCCAACTTCATCGACGACCGCTATTGGCAGCGGCAGTTGCCGGGGCGTTCGAAGCTGCTGCTGTCCAACCCTTACGACCTGGGTCTCGTCGCCCGCTGGGCCCAAGGTGGCACGCCCGAAGCGGCGGGCGGGGCGCTGCGCGGCGACGAACTGCTGGTCCTGTCGAAGCGCGGTCCGGCAACCCCGGACGTTGCCTGCGGCGTCGGCCCGGCCGACCGCGCTGAGCGGGCCGTGCCATGAGGCGGCTCATGGGTTCGAGCGTACCCAGGCTCCTCAGGAACCTCGGCCTCCTGGCCCTTGCGCTGCTGGTGGTGGCCGAGGTCGGTGTGCGCATGGCAGGCCTCGTGGACTTTCCCCTCTACGACGCCGATGCCGTGATCGGCTACGTGCCCAAGGCCAGCCAGCGCGGCAGCTTCATGAACCAGCACGACTGGGTCATCAATGCGCAGCACATGGGGGCCGATGCGTTCGTGCCCGGCCCCGCGGGCAACCTGCTGCTGGTGGGGGACAGCATCGTCTGGGGCGGCAATCCCTACGCGCAGGCCGACCGCCTGGGCCCGCGACTGCAGGCGCTCGTCAAGGCCAGGGTGTGGCCGATCTCGGCCGGCAGCTGGGGCCTGCAGAACGAATTGACCTGGCTGAACGCGAATGAAGCGGTCGTGGCGCTGGTGGACACGATCGTGCTCGTGCTGAACAAGCACGATCTCAAGGCGCCTTCGGCCTGGAACTGCAGCCTCACGCATCCCCGCGAACCCCCTGTGTTCGCGCTCTGGTTCCTGGCGCGCAAGCACCTGATGCGCGGGCAATGCGAAGGCACGCCTGACGCGCTGAAGGTGCCGGTGCGCGATCCCGTGGCGATGCTGAGAAGCTTCGGACAAAGTCATCTGGACAAGCGCTTGCTGGTGGTGCTTTATCCGGACACCGAAGACGCCGCCAGCGATACGGTGCTGCATGATCAGCTCGAGGCGATGACCCCGGTGCTTGCGGCGGCCGGTGTGCGCGAGATCGTTTCGGTGGGGCGCGACCCGCGCTGGCGCGGCAAGCCCCAGCTCTACCGCGACGGTGCCCATCCGACTCCCGAGGGCAATGGCGTGCTCGCCGGGATCATCGCCAGCAGCCTGAACCAGCGGGCGCCGTGAGGGCGCCGCACCGCCGCGGAGCAAGGACTTGGAAGCATGGAAGCAGCGGTTGTACGCCGCCTACGTATCGACCGGCCAGGCCGCAGGCCAGGGCCGGGCTCCTGAGCGCTTCGACGCGCGCCGCTACCCGCACCTGAGCACGCTGCTGCGGCGCGCGCTGCCGGCGCAGCCCGACCTGCGCATCCTCGATCTGGCCTGCGGCCACGGGCCGCTGCTGCTGTGCGCGCGCGCGCTGGGCTACACCCGGCTGGCGGGCGTGGACGTCTCGGCCGAGCAGGTGGCGCTGGCGCAGCGGCTGGGGCTGGACGGGGTGGTCTGCCAGGACCTGCGCGAGTACCTGCGCGCGCACCCCGGCGGCTTCGACGTCGTGTTCGCGATGGACGTGCTCGAACACCTGCAGATGCCCGAACTGCTGGACTGCATGGACCTGGTAGCCGCGGCGCTGGCGCCGGGCGGCCGCCTGGTGGTGCACGTGCCCAATGCCGAGGGTCTGTTCGGCATGCGCGTGCGCTTCGGCGACCTGACGCACGAGACCGCGTTCACCGAGGTCTCGATGCGCCAGCTGCTGCGCGCCACCGGCTTCGTGGACATCCGCTGCCACGAAGAGGCGCCGCACGTGCACGGCTTCACCAGCGCCGTGCGCCACCTGCTGTGGCGCACGCTGACGCTGCCAGCGCGCCTGCTGCTGGCGGCCGAGACCGGGCGCTTCGGCCACCTGCTGTCGCAGAACATGCTGGTGCTGGCCCGCAAGGCCGCACCGGCCGAGGCAAGCTGATATGGACAAGTCCCTGCTGGTGCGCCTGCTGGGGTTCAGGGCCACGCTGATCCACGGTGACACGCTGGTGCTCGACCGCTGGCGCTGGCTGCGGCGGCGCCTGCCCGAGACGCGCAACCGCGAAACGCTGCTGGACGTGGGCTGCGGCACCGGCGCCTTCACGCTGGGCGCAGCGCGGCGCGGCTACGCGGCGCTGGGGCTGAGCTGGGATGAACGCAACCAGCGCACGGCGGCCGAACGCGCCGCGATCTGCAAGCTGCCGCAGGCCAGCTTCGAGGTGCTGGACGTGCGCCGGCTCGACGAGCGGCACGACCTGGCCGGGCGCTTCGACTTCGCGATCAACTGCGAGAACATCGAGCACATCCTCGACGACCGCAAGCTGATGCGCGACATCGCCACCTGCCTCAGGCCTGGCGGCCGCCTGCTGCTGACCACGCCCTACCTGCACTACAGACCCATGATGCCGCAGGACCGCGGGCCCTTCTCCACCGTCGAAGACGGCGGCCACGTGCGCCGCGGCTACACGCCGGCGATGCTCGAAGAGCTGTGCCAGCAGGCCGGCCTGCGGCTGGAGCAGGTGTCCTACTGCAGCGGCTGGCTCAGCCAGCGCATCAGCACGCTGCTGCGCGCGCTGGTGCAGGTGCATCCGCTCCTGGCCTGGGCCGTGGTGCTGCCGCTGCGGCCGCTGCCGCCCTTGCTGGACGGCTGGCTCACGCCGCTGCTGCGCTGGCCCTTCTTCAGCATCTGCATCGAGGCCTACAAGCCGCGCTTCGAGGCACCCACGGCCCTTGCGCAGGGGGCCGACCATGGTCGCTGAGAGCCGCCCTGCCGTGGCGTTGCGGTGTCAGGTGGCCGACGCGTCGCTGCACGCCTACATGCAGCAGCACCCCTTCCTCACCGGCCCCAGCGAAGACAGCAACCGGCGCGCCCTGGCGGCGCTGCGCGCGGGCATCCGCGTCGTCGAGCATGCCGCCCCCGGCACGATCGAGCGCCGCCCCCACCAGGCGCTGATGCTCACGCCGCCAGAGAACGCCGCCGCGCGCGCGCTGCTGAAGGCCACCGGCATGGGCGACGCCGAACTGCGGCACGCCGAACTCGACTACAGCTGGCGCGCAGCGCCCCTGCCGCACGACTGCGCCGACATCCTGTGCCTGGGCAGCGGCACCGGCGAGGAGCTGGCCTTCCTGCGCGCCCGGGCGCCGGCGGCACGCATCGTGGTGTGGGACTATGTGGCCAAGCTGCGGCCGGGGCTGGCGCAGGCGGTGCAGGCGCAGTTCGTCCGGTGCGACCTGGTGGCCGAACTGCGGGCGCGCACGCAGCCCTTCGACGCCGTGTTCTCCAACCACACGCTCGAGCATCTGTACGACCCCGACACCGTGCTGCCACTGCTGTGGCAGCACCTGCGACCGGGCGGGCTGCTGCTGGCCGGGCTGCCGCTGGATGGCGATGACTCGGTGCCCTTCCACGACGCCGTAGGGCGCATGGGGCGCGACGCGGCAAAGCTGCACGACATCGATCTGGGCATCTTCGACGCCGGCCATCCCTGGAAGACCAACGCCGCCGACCTGTGCGACACGCTGGCGCGCAGCGGCTTCGTGGACGTGCGCATTGCGCAGCGCAGCGATGCGCCGTATCGCAGCGCCGGGCTGGCCGCGACGCCTTCCCGGCTGCCGCTGCCGGTGCTGCAGGCCGCGCATGCGCTGACGTTCGCGCCCGCGCGCGCAGTGCTGCGGCGGCTGTTCCGCCACGGCACGCCGCTGGCATTGCGGCGCGCGCTGGTGGCGCTGGAGCGGCGGTTGGCCTTCGGCGCCGGTCGGCTGAAGAACGGCTTTGCGCCCGACGTGCGCGTGTGCGCGCGGCGCGACGGGTGATGCACATGCGATCGCAAATTCCTGCGCGGACAACGCGCCCCCGGCCTGGCCTGCGGGCCGGCACACCCGTTGTTCGAGGGGCCGCATGAGCACCCTCGGCCTGTTGCGCTTCATCACCGGGCACCCGGTCAACCGCGGCCGGCCGCTGGCCGCGCTGGGCCGCTTCGTGCGCTGGCAACTGGCCAGCCGGCTGCTGGGCGGGCAGGCGGTGCACGACTGGGTGGAAGGGGCGCGCTTCCTGGTGCGCCGCGGCGAGACCGGTCTGACCGGCAACATCTACGTCGGGCTGCACGAGTTCGACGACATGGCCTTCGTGCTGCACTTCCTGCGCGAAGAGGATCTGTTCGTCGACGTGGGTGCCAACGTCGGCTCGTACACCTTGCTGGCCTGCGCCGCGCGCCAGGCCACCGGCATCGCCGTCGAGCCGGTGCCGGGCACCTACCTTCGCTTGATGGACAACCTCCGGCTCAACGGCATCGAGTCGCGCGTGCAGGCGCTGAACTGCGGCGTCGGCGCCGACGAGGGTGTGCTGGCCTTCAGCAGCACCGAAGACACGATGAACCACGCGCTGGCCCCCGGCGAGAGCACGGTCGGCGCGGTGCAGGTGCCGGTCTCGACGCTGGACGGCCTGCTCCAGGGGCGGCGGCCCGCGCTCATCAAGATCGATGTCGAAGGCTTCGAGACACCGGTGCTGCAGGGCGCGCGCGCCACGCTGGCGGCGCCTTCGCTGCAGGCCGTGATCATGGAGCTCAACGGCAGCGGCAGCCGCTACGGCTTCGATGAAGCGGCGCTGCTGCGCACCCTGCTCGACGCCGGCTTCGGCACCTATCGCTACGACGCGTCGACGCGGCGGCTGCAGGACCTGCGGGGCAAGAACCCGGCCTCGGGCAACACGCTGTTCGTCCGCGACGTCGAGCGCGTGGCCGAGCGGCTGGCGCAGGCGCCGCCGTTCAGCGTGCTGGGCCGCCGCTACTGAAGCCGGTGGCGATCAGCCGGGCGGCGCCTGCTTGCTCAACCTGAACAGCATGTCGGCGGTGTAGACGCCGCCCTTGGCCGAGCCGGTCTCGATGATCAGGCGCAGCGCGGTGGCGGCGCGTATGCCCTGCCACAGCAGGTAGCGCACGGTGCTCGCCAGCCCGTGTGGCTGCGGGCCCCACTCGCGGAAGCCGCAGTCGGCGTAGCCGCACAGCCGCATCAGCTGGCGCACGCTGCTGGGGGCAAAGGCGATCTGGTGCGTGATGTCCCAGTAGCGGGTCATGCCGGAGAAGCTCGAGATCGCGTTGGGCACCATCGCCACCAGCGTGCCCTGGTCCGCCAGGCAGCGGTGGGCCTGTTCGAGCAGGCGCACCAGATCGTCCTTGCCCAGGTGTTCGAGCAGGTTGAGCGCGAAGATGCGGTCCACGCTGGCCGCCGGCTGCGCGGCCAGGTAGTCGATGACGTCGGCATGGACGAACTGCGCATCCACGTGGCGCTGCGCATGCGCGATCTCGGCACTGCTGAGGTTGACGCCCACCACCGAGCGCGCGCCCGACTGGCGCGCCAGCCAGCACAGCTCTCCGGTGCCCGAGCCGAGGTCGAGCACGCGCTGGCCGGCCACGTCGAGCCAGGGCCCCAGCCCGCGCCGCAGCCCCTGCGTGCCCGCGGCATAGTCGGCCGCAGTAGTGCCGGCGGCGTTGCCCGAGGTGGTCTCGAAGTAGGCCTGCACGACGCGGTCGTGTGCGCTGCGGCCCGGGGGCTGCGCGGGCTGCGGGGTGGACGGGGTCTGCGGGCTGTCGGGCATGGCGGGGCTGGGGCGGCAGGCCGGGGGGGGGCGTCGG
>JALHPY010000169.1 GCA_022842305.1 Rubrivivax sp. | reverse complement strand
TCGGCGGCGGTGGACATGATGTCGGCCGAGGTATCGAAGTAGGGCTCGAGCCGGATGCGCTGCAGTTCGGCCGCCACGTCGTTGATGCCGCCTTGCAGCGCGGCGATCTTGCCCACCAGGTCCAGGCTGTCGACCGCGGCGGCCAGACGGTCGAAGGCCTCTTTCACCGCACCAGCGGCCAGCAGGATGGCGTCGCGTGCCGTGGCGATGGCCTCGGCGGCGATCTCCATGGCGTCGGCGATGGCGGTCATGGCGCTGGAGAGCAGCGCATCCAGTTGCTCCAGCGCATCGGCCAGTGGCTGCACCACCTGGCGCACGGCGTCGGTGAGCGGCCGCAGGTCGACCGCCAGCACCGCGTCGCGCAGCGTGTGCAGCGCCATGGTGACCGCGCCCACGCCGGCGCCGATGCCGTCGGCGATGGACGTCAGGCCGCTGGTCACCTGCCCCACGGCGTTGCGCACCGGTGCCGACAGCGCGACCGCGTCGATGCCGGCCACCGCGGCCTCGAGCCTGCCGACCAGCGCCAGCACGGCATCGACCTGCTCGTCCAGGCCCGGGCCGCCGGCCACGCCTGCGCTCTGGATCAGCGGCGACAGGCGCCCGGCCAGGTCATTGCACAGGGCGAGCAAGGGGTCGGGCGCGGTGCCGCCGAGCAGGGGCTCGACCGCCACCAGTTGCAGCGCCGCACGCTGCGGGTCGTCCACGGCCAGGGCCAGCTCGGCCGTGCCGACGGCGTCTTCGAGCTCCTTGACGATGACACTCAAATCCACCAGATAACGCGTCAGGTCAGTGGCGACCGCCGGGTCGTCGGGGTTGGCCGCCAGGCGCACGGGCAAGCCGCTGGCACCCCAGGCGGTCAGTGCCTCCAGCCGGCCGGCTCGCAGCGGTGCCAGGCGTTGCCAGGCCAGGGCCGGGCCGCGTTCGATCACGCGCGAGCGGCTTTCCACGGCCATCAGCCCGCCCGCCAGCGTGACGAAGGCCGTGATGCCGCCGCCCCACACGCCCAGCGGCGCCAGCGGGCTCTCGGGCAGCGCCGGCAGCAAGGCGCTGCCCAGCGATACCAGGCCCTGCAGCGCGCTGTCGCTGCCGCCCTCGGCGATGGGGCCCAGCACGCGCTGCAGCTTGGCGATGCCGTCGTCGCCTGCGCCGCTGCCGACCCGCTCGCTGATGCGCGCCAGCAGCGCCAGCGGGTCGGCGCCGGACAACTGCTCGGCCTGGCCCACCAGTTGCAGCAGCGGTGCCACCAGGCCGGTGGGGTCTATGCCGCCAGCCACATCACCCAGCCGGCTGGCCAGGTCGCCCCCGGCCGACGTCAGCGGCCCGGCGTCGATGCCCAGGCTGCCGGTGATGGCGGAAAGGCCGTCCATGTCCAGCGACGGCAGGGCCACGCCGACTATGCTGAACTCACCGCCCACCGCGCCAACGGCGCTGCCGATGTCGCCCAGACCGAGCCGGTCACGCAGGCCTTCGACGAGTGCGCAGTCGCTCATGGCGTGTTCAGGGGGGCGGTGGACTGTTGAACAGCGCGCCCAGAGCGGCTATGGCCTCACCCAGGCCGGCGGTGGCGGCGCGCACGCCGTCCAGCGCGGGCTGCACCGGCGCCACCGGGTCGCCCAATGACGGCACGTCGCCCAGCAGGTTGGGCAGTTCCAGGCCGGTCAGCCCCAGTTCGGCCAGCAGGTCGAGCTCGAGGCCGAGTTCTGCGCCCAGGTCGTCCACCGGGCTGGGCGGTTCGGGTGGTTCGACGTATTCGCGCAGCACCAGGCGGTAGCGCACGTGCTCGGCCCAGTCGTTGGACTCGAGCACTTCGCACTCTTCGACCAGCACCTGTTCGAGCTGGGTGGCGGTGACGATGTCGGCGACAAAGGCCAGCGGCTCGCCGGCCAGATGGCGCTCGCGCACGGCGGTGAGGAAAGTGTCGCGCACCTCGTCGCCCTGCAGGCTGCCGTGGATCTCGACCGCCAGGCTTTCGTGGCCCAGGTCCTGTTGCAGGTCGCCGTCCAGACCGGGCACGCCCATGCGGGCCAGGCGCCGACGCTCGAGCGCTCGGATCGCGGTGATCCCGGTGACTTCCCAGTCGCCAAGCATGGGCTTGATGATCATCGCGAAGACTTGGCCTCGATCAGTGCGGCAAGTCGCCCTTGTCGTCGCAAGCGCCGAACGCGGCAATCCCTACATTGGCAGGACGGGGCGCCGTTGCGCCCCGCGTTCGGCGGCTGCGCTCAGGGCTGCAGGCCGAACAACTCGGCCAGCGCCTGGCGATACAGCGGCTGGCCGATGGCGTTGGTGTTGTGGTGCGATCCGCCATCCACGAGCACGAAGCGCTTGGGTTCGGCTGCGCGCTCGAAGAGCCGGCGGCCCAGTGCGGGCTGGATCAGGCTGTCGCTGTCGCCATGCACCACCAGCACCGGCGAGCCCACGCGCGCGATGCGCGAGCCGGCGTCCAGCTTCTGCGTGATCAGCGGCGCCAGCGGCAGCCAGCCCCAGCGGAAGGTGGACACCACGTCGGGAATCGAAGGGAAGCTGCCCTCGACGATGAGCCCGGCTTCGTCGTCCACCTCGGCCGCCAGGTTGACCGCGACGGCGCCGCCCAGCGAATGGCCGAACACGAAGCGGCGCGATTGACCATGCCGCAGCGCCAGCCAGTCCCACGCGGCGCGTGCGTCCTCGTAGGCCTGCTCTTCCGAGGGCAGGCTGGCGCTGCTGCGGCCGAAGCCGCGGTAGTCGACACCCAGCACCGAGAACCCCAGCGCGTGCATGCGGCGCATGCGCGGCGCGCTGCCGCGCACGTCCCAGCGCGCGCCGTGCAGGTACAGCAGCACGGGAGCGTCGGCGCGTGCTTGCGGCAGCCACAGGCCGTGCAGGCGCGCGGGGGTGTCGGTGGAGGGTGGCTGGAACTCGATCCACACGTCCTGCATGCCTTCGGCTGCCGCCTCGCCGCCCCACCAGCTGCGATCACTGGGCTGGAAGATCCACTGACGCTGCTGCCGGTCCAGCGCCGCGCAACCTGCCAGGCCGGCCCAAGCAGCGCCGACCAGCAACGCGGCCCAGGCGATGCGGCGCCAACGCGAACGGGGGGTTGTGGGCAGCTCTGGCATTGGCCGCATGCTCTCATGACCCGGGCAATCCCTGTGCGGGCGGGGTCTGCCGGACTGGGGCGCACGGCGCGCCCTGCGGGCCTGCCCGCAGGGCTTCAGGCGGGTGGCTTGGAGGGGGCAGGCTTGAACAAAGGATTCCATCAGGCTCACGAGCGCATCCGGCACGAACCCGTGCCGCGCACCCTGGCGAGCTTGGGCGCACTCGGCACCTGGGCCGCCCGGTGCGTCAGCAGACTGCCCGCAGGCGCCCGGTGGCTTGTCGTTCTGCGTCGAGCCAGCCGCGTGGGTTCCAGTCAGCGCATGCCGAAATAACCCTGCTGCGCCTCAGGAACAAGCCAGAACGCATGATCCGCTCGTGGCGCAAGCTGCGTTGCCTTGTTCATGACTTCCACAGGACAAACCCCATGAAGCAGCTCTTGATCCCCCTCGCGTTCGTGACCGGCACTGCCCTCGCTTGCCCGGGCGACGCCGCCAAGGAAGCCGCTGCGCCGGCCGCCATGAAGTCGGCTGCCGTCGCGAAGGCGGCGCCCAACCCCAAGGTCGCCGCCGCCAAGGCCGAGACCAAGCTGCACGCCAGGACGGCGCCTGAAGCACCCAAGGTCGCAGGCTTGTAAAGCCCGCGCGGGCAGTCCCCAGACCAGGCCCGGTGGCCCCTTCGGTGGCCGCCGGGCCCTATTTCGTGGCCGGGACGCGTTGCGAGAAGAACGCCAGGATGCCCGGGTCGCCCAGCTTGCGCGCATCGGCCAGTTCACCGGCGCGCGTGGCAAAGACCGGCAGACCCTGCTTCGACAGGATCACCACGGCCGGGATGCCGCTCTTCAAGGGCACGCCGTAGCTTTGGGCCACGTCGACATTGCGATCGAAGCGCCCGACGTTGACCTTGACCACGCGGTAGCGCGCCTCTATGAAGGCCGCGGTGGCGCCGCTCTTGAAGGCGCTGTCCAGCACCTTGCAGTCGCCGCACCAGTTGGCGCCGAACACCACCAGCACCCGCTGTTGCGAGCCGGCGGCGCTACTCAGGGCCTTCGCGATGTCGGCCCGGGCATCGGCGCCTTCGTCGTAGGCCGGCGGCTCAGCCGCCTGGGCCGCCGCAGCAGCCATCATCAGAGCCAAGGGCAGGATTCGCATGAAGAGGGGGCGCGCGGGGCGTGGGTGATGCAGGCCAGGGCAGTGTAGTGACACGCCGGCGCCAGGGCTTTGCCGCGTAGGCGGACGTCGAAGGCGGCGCGCCGTTCGGCATGGGGCTCGGGCAGCCGGTCAACCACGCGTTGGGCTCACTCGAAATACTCGCGCCGCCGCGCCGGCGGCCAGCCGCGCCGGCAGCCAATCGGCCAGTGCGGCCGGCAGCGCTGCGGTGATCGATGCCATCGGCAGCCCTTACGTGCCGCAGAAGGTCTGGTAGCCGGCGGTGAGCTGCGCCGGCGCCGGCTCGGCGTAGCGTACGAAGGCCGGGTTCTCGTCGAAAGGTCGGGCCAGCGCGGCCAGCAGGCCTTGCAGCGGCAGCAGGTCGGCGCGCTCGGAGGCGGCAGCCAGCACCTCTTCCACGCGGTGGTTGCGGGCGATGATCCAGGGATTCACGCGGCGCATGCGCGCGGCCCGGGCCGAAGCATTGCCCGAGCCCTCACCCTCATCTTCTTGCGTGCAACGTGCGCGCCAGCGCCCCAGCCAGGCGGTGGGGGCGGTCGGCTCGGCAAACAGTGCGCGCAGCGGGTTGGCGTCGCCCGCGGCCGCATCGGCCAGGCGGCGCCAGGCCAGGGTGAAGTCCACCGCGTGCTGCTGCAGCAGCGCCAGCCAGTCCGCGGCCAGCGCTGCGTCGGCGGGGTCGGCCTGCTGCAGGCCCAGCTTGGCGCGCTGGCCCTGCAGCAGAGCCTGGGCGAACCCGTCCGGGAAGGCGTCGATGACGGCAGTGACCTCGGCCACCGCCTGCTGCAGCGCGGCTTCGTCTTCGCCGTCCACCATCAGCGGCAGCAGGGCCTCGGCCAGGCGCGCCAGGTTCCAGCGCGCGATGCGGGGCTGGTTGGCATAGGCGTAGCGGCCGCCGTGGTCGATGCTGCTGAACACCGTGTCCGGGTGATAGGCCTCGAGGAAGGCGCAGGGGCCGTAGTCGATGGTCTCGCCCGAGATCGTCATGTTGTCGGTGTTCATCACGCCGTGGATGAAGCCCGCGTTCATCCACTGCGCCACCAGGGTGGCCTGGCGCTGCGCCACGGCGCGCAGCAGCGCCACATGGCGGCCCGGTGTGCCGGCCAGCGCCGGGTCGTGTCGCGCCATCGTGTACTCGGCCAGCCGGGCCAGCTTGTCGTGCTCGCCGCGGGCGGCGAAGTACTGGAAGGTGCCTACCCGCAGGTGGCTGGCCGCCACGCGCGTGAGCACGGCGCCGGGCAACGCGCCCTCGCGCCGCACCATATCGCCCGTGGCCACCACGGCCAGTGCGCGTGTGGTGGGGATGCCCAGGGCATGCATGGCTTCGCCGACGATCAGCTCGCGCAGCATGGGGCCCACCGCCGCCTTGCCGTCGCCGCTGCGCGAGAACGGCGTGCGCCCCGAACCCTTGAACGCGACGTCGCGGCGCTGGCCGTGGACGTCGATCACCTCGCCCAGCAGCAGCGCGCGGCCGTCGCCCAGTTGCGGTGAGAAGCCGCCGAACTGGTGGCCGGCGTAGGCCTGGGCCAAGGGCTCGGAGCCTTCGGGCGGCGCGTTGCCCGAGAACAGTTCGGCACCGGCAGGGCCGTCCAGCGCGGCGGCGTCCAGGCCCAGTTCGTCGGCCAGCGCGCGGTTCAGGTGAAGCAAGGTCGGAGCCGGCGCGACGGCGGGCTGCACGGCCACGTACAGGCCCGGCAGATCGCGCGCATAGCTGTTGTCGAAGGCGATGCGACTCATGCCGCACCCTGGCCTGTGAAACCCATGTCCGTCACCTCCCGGCACCCATGATGCCCGCGATGCGCGGGGCGGGTGCAGGCAGGGGCATGGCTCCCACCGGCGGGGGAGCCCTCCCCCGCCGCGGGCAAGACTTGATGCTTAGCCGCGCGCGGCCGCCAGCGCGGCGTTGAGCGTGGCGCTGGGGCGCATCACCAGCTTGGTCTTGACCGGGTCGGCCTTGTAGTAGCCGCCGATGTCCACCGGCTTGCCCTGCACGGCGTTGAGCTCGCCCACGATCTTCTGTTCGTTGTCGGTGAGCGCCTTGGCCAGCGGCGCGAAATGCGCGGCCAGTTCCTTGTCCTCGGTCTGCGCGACCAGTTCCTGCGCCCAGTACATCGCCAGGTAGAACTGGCTGCCGCGGTTGTCGAGCTGGCCGGTCTTGGTGCTGGGGTTCTTGTTGTTGTCGAGCAGGCGGCCGGTGGCCGTGTCCAGGGTCTTGGCCAGCAGCTTGGCGCGCGAGTTGCCGGTCTTGATGCCCAGATCTTCCAGCGACACCGCCAGCGCCAGGAACTCGCCCAGCGAATCCCAGCGCAGGTGGTTTTCTTCGACCAACTGCTTGACGTGCTTGGGGGCCGAGCCGCCGGCACCGGTTTCGTACATGCCGCCGCCGGCCATCAACGGCACGATGGACAGCATCTTGGCCGAGGTGCCCAGTTCCATGATGGGGAACAGGTCGGTCAGGTAGTCGCGCAGGATGTTGCCGGTGACGCTGATGGTGTCGAGCCCGCGCACCACGCGCTCGAGCGTGTAACGCATGGCGCGCACCTGGCTCATGATCTGGATGTCCAGGCCGGTGGTGTCGTGGTCCTTGAGGTAGAGCTTGACCTTCTTGATCAGCTCCATCTCATGCGGGCGGTACGGGTCCAGCCAGAACACCGCCGGCATGCCCGAATTGCGCGCCCGCGTGACGGCCAGCTTGACCCAGTCGCGCACCGGTGCGTCCTTCACCTGGCACATGCGCCAGATGTCGCCGGCTTCGACGTTCTGCGTGAGCAACACCTCGCCGGTGGCCAGATCGGTGATGTTGGCAACGCCGTCCTCGGAGACCTCGAAGGTCTTGTCGTGCGAGCCGTATTCCTCGGCCTGCTGGGCCATCAGGCCCACGTTGGGCACGGTGCCCATGGTCTTGGGGTCGAAGTTGCCGTGCCACTTGCAGAAGTTGATCATCTCCTGGTAGATGCGGGCAAAGGTCGATTCGGGCATCACCGCCTTTACGTCCTTGGGGCGGCCGTCGGCGCCCCACATCTTGCCGCCCAGGCGGATCATCGCGGGCATCGACGCGTCGACGATCACGTCGTTGGGCGAATGGAAGTTGGTGATGCCCTTGGCCGAGTCGACCATGGCCAGCTCGGGCCGGTGCTCGTGGCAGGCGTGCAGGTCGTTCATGACTTCCTCGCGCTGCGACTCGGGCAGCGTGGCGAGCTTGTCGAACAGGTTGACCATGCCGTTGTTGACGTTGACGCCCAGTTGCTCGAACAGCTTGGCGTGCTTGGCGAACGCGTCCTTGTAGAAGATGCGCACGCAGTGGCCGAAGACGATGGGGTGCGAGACCTTCATCATCGTCGCCTTGACGTGCAGCGAGAACATCACGCCGTGCTTGCGCGCGTCCTCGATCTCGCGCTCGTAGAACTCGCACAGCGCCTTCTTGCTCATGAACATCGAATCGATGATCTCGCCGGCCTGCAGTGCGACCTTGGGCTTGAGCACCAGCGTCTTGCCGCTCTTGGTGATGAGCTCCATCTTGACGTCGCGCGCCTTGTCCAGCGTCAGCGACTTCTCGCCGTGGTAGAAGTCGCCGTGGTGCATGTGCGAGACGTGGGTGCGCGAGGCCTGCGCCCATTCGCTCATCGAGTGCGGGTTCTTGCGCGCCGATTCCTTGACGGCGCGCGGCGCGCGGCGGTCCGAATTGCCTTCGCGCAGCACCGGGTTCACGGCACTGCCGGTGCAGCGCGAGTAACGCGCGCGGATGGACTTCTCTTCGTCGGTCTTGGGATCCTCGGGATAGTCGGGGATCTTGTAGCCCTTGGCCTGCAGTTCGCGGATGCACTGCTGCAGCTGGCCCACCGAGGCGCTGATGTTGGGCAGCTTGATGATGTTGGTCTCAGGCAGCTGGGTCAGCTTGCCCAGTTCGGCCAGCGTGTTGGGCACGCGCTGCTCTTCGCTCAGGAATTCCGGGAACTCGGACAGCACGCGCGCCGACACCGAGATGTCGGCCTTGTCGACCTTGATGCCGGCCGGAGCCATGAAGGTACGGATGATGGGCAGGAAGGCGCACGTCGCCAGCAAGGGCGCTTCATCGGTGAGCGTGTAGATGATGGTCGGCTGCTTGGTCGTCATTCACGAATCTCCGGATGTTTTGCGGGGGTGTTCGCAACAGCCCTGTGCCAGCTGCGGGTGCGCGCGGCCGCTGTGCTCGAACCGGGCACTGTGCCACTGCTTCCTGTGCTGGGGCTGACTGGTGCTGACTGGTGCTGACGGGTGCTGACTGGTGCTGACGGCTGCTGACGGCTGCTGACGGCTGCCGGCCAAGGTGTCGGCGGGGTCAGCGCGCGCCGGCCGCGGCCAGCAGCGCACGGTTGACGGCGTTGGCGTGCAGAAAGCTGTCGATGAAGGAAGGCGGCACCTGCGGCAGGGCCACCTGCCGCAGCCATTGTTCGCCCTGGCGCAGCGCGCGTTCGGCGGCCTGTGCCTGCCCGGCCGCGGCCAGGGCCCGGTGTGCCACCCACCAGGCCTCGGCCCGGTGCAGGGATTCGGGGGCGTAGCCATCGTCGAGCAAGGCCAGCAGCGCCAGCGCCGCTTCGGCGGCCCGCGCCGGCTGGCCGCAGTCCAGTGCCGCGCGCGCCACCTGCACCTGCAGGCCCAGCAGCGCGCCATGGCGTTCGGCGGCGCGCAGGGCCTGCGCCAGGGCCTCGGC
>JALHPY010000168.1 GCA_022842305.1 Rubrivivax sp. | reverse complement strand
TGCTCGGATTCGACCACCATCTTGGTGCCCTGCAAGTCGGCGTCCATGCGCGACTTGGCGCTGAATTGCTTGGTGCCCCCCAGCACCACATCGCCCTGGCCCTGGGCGCGCGCACTGCCGTTCTCGCAAGCCACGGCATAGCCCAGGTGCGCGGGCTTGGCCGATACGGTGCGCCACTTGCACACCCAGCCGTCGTCCTGCAGCACCTCGGGCGGCACCAGGTCCTGCCGCGCCAGTTCGGGCGTGATGCACAGCTGCAGGCTGGTGGACTGCCTGACGCCCATCACCGGGATCTGCACCAGCGAATCGACCTGCCACAGGCCGGGGCTGCGTTCGGCCAGCTGCTGCGCGCCGGCCGGCAGTATCAGGGCCGGCCACAGCAGCACGGCCAGGGTTTGCGACAGTCTTGCGTTGAGCTTCATGGGTCTGGGGCCTGGGCAGGGCCGTTGGGCAATGAGGGCAGGCCGATTCTTGTACAGATTGGGCTGCCCGGGCAGGGCCCAGGGTGTGACGGATGCGCGCAGGCGAAACTCGGCATGCCATCATTCAAGCCTGGAACGTGCACCGTTTCCAAGAGCCGTCCAAAACATTTCAGCAGGAGACCGCCGATGCAACGCAGACAACTCGTGCGCGCCGCCACCGCCCTGGCTGCCACCGCAGCCACCGCCGGGGCCAGCGCCCAGGTCAAGCCCAAGGCCGAGCACGAGCACCACCACGACCACGCCTCGCACCACCGCGGCAGCGGCAAGCACGCCGCGCTGATGGCCTCTGCCTCGCACTGCCTGATGACCGGCGAGGTCTGCCTGGAGCATTGCTACACGCTGCTGGGCGAAGGCGACAAGGTCATGGCCGCCTGCGCGCGCTCGGTCGCTGAGCTGATCGCGGTGTGCACCGCGCTGCGCTCGCTGGCGGCGCTGAACGCCCCCACGCTGCCCCGCATGGTGAAGGTCGCGCTCGAGTCCTGCCTGTCGTGCGAGAAGGAATGCCGCAAGCACGACAAGCACAAGGCCTGCATCGACTGCGCCGACGCCTGCAAGGAATGCGCGGCCGAGTGCCGCAAGCTGGGCGCCTGACGCCGGGGTCAGCCCCCGCCTGGCGCCACCGGGCCGGGCCGTTGCAGCGGCCGCTGCAGCAGGGCCAGCACGGCGCCCAGTGCCAGCGCGGCGGCGCTCAGCAGTAAGCCGCGGCGCAGGCCGCCGGCGCCGTCGGCCACCGCCCCGACCAGGCTGGGCCCGACGATCTGCCCGGCCGCGAAGACGATGGTGAAGGCGGCGATGCCCGAAGCCCAGGCCTGGGGCTCGACGTTGTGCCGCACCAGCGCCGTGGTCGATGCCACCACCGACAGGAAGACGCAGCCGAACAGGGCGCCGGAGACGAACACCAGCGCCGCGTGAGCGCCCAGCATGGGCAGCGCCGTGGCCACGGCCAGCAGCGCGTTCAAAAGCGCCAGCGGCAACCCGCCGCGGTGCCGCTGCAGCAGCCCGGCCCACAGCCACGACGACGCCACCACGCCCAGGCCCAGCAGCACGTAGAAGGCCACGATGGCGGGCGTGCCCATGCCCTGTTCGCGCAGCAGCGTGACGATGAAGGTCATGTAGCCGATATAGCCCAGCCCGAACATCGCGTACGCCGCCAGGCCCCAGGCGAAAGGCTTCAGTGACAGGCGCGCGCGCGCCGCGCCCGGTGCTGGCGGCTGCGCCAGTGCCGTGGTCGACACCGCCGTCAGCCCGGTGGCGCCCAGCGCCAGTGCCCCCAGCAGGCCCCATGCCGCCGGCCAGGGCAGCGGCGGCACACTGAACGCCGACAGCACGATGCCCACGCCGGTGCCGCCGTAGTACAGCCCCAGCACCAACCCCGGCCGCGCGCCGGGCGCGGTGGCCAGCCGTGCCGCCAGCAGGCCCCCGCCGACGAAACTGGCTGCGCTGGCCACGCCCAGCAGCAGGCGCAGCGTGTACAGCGCCGCGTCGGCGCGCACCAGGCCATGCGCCGCCAGCAGCAGGGCCGCGGCCAGGCCGCCGCTCAGCATCACGCGGCGCGCGTCCCATCGCGCCAGCGCGCGCGGCGCCAGCAGCGCACCCAACAGGTAGCCGGCCGCGTTGACCGTGTTCATCGCGCCGCCCGTGAAGTAGCTCCAGCCCAGGTCGGCACGCATGGTGGGCAGCAGCAGGGCATAGGAGAAGCGCGCCAGACCCAGCGACACCGCCGCCGCCAGCCCCAGCGCCAGCGCGGCGCGCAAGGGCGGCAAGCTGCGCTCGGTGTTCACCGCGCCGCCAGCAGCACGCGCGCCACTTCGGCAAAGCCTTCGCCGCGCTCGGCCTGCGTGATGTAGGCCGGCCACACCGTCAGCTCGGCGGCAAAGCGGCGCAGGTTGGCCACGCCCACGGCCAGCGCAAAGCGCTCGAACATCGGCTGGTCGTTGGTGGAGTCGCCCACGTAGACCCAGCGATCGATCTCTTCGTGCAGTTCGCGGCCGAACAGGCGGCGCGTCATCCAGCAGGCCGCGCTCCACTTGCTGTGGCTGCCGAACCAGCCGTTCACATGGATGGAACTGACGGTGGCCGTCATGCCTTCTTCTCGCATCAGGGCCAGCACCTGTGCGATGGCCGCGGGCGGCAGAGACGCGAATTCGCTGTGGTCGATGGCGATGTCGGTCACGCGGCCGGCGCTGTCGCGCGCCAGCGTGGCGCCCGGTACTTCGCGCAGCAGGCGCGCCGCCACCTGGCGCAGGCGCAGCGTGTTGGCGGCGCGCGTGGGCGCGTCCTGCGCGTACTCGGTGAGCACGCGCTGGCCGTCGCGGATCAGCGCCACGGCGCCGTTCTCGGCCACGATGGCGGCCAGTGGCCAGGCGCGGGCGAAGGGTTCGCTCCAGCCCAGCGGGCGGCCGGTGATGGCCAGCACCGGCACGCCGGCCGCAGCCAGGTCGTGCAGAGCCTGCAGGGCCGCGGGCTCGATGGCGCCGTCGCGGGTGAGCGTGTCGTCGATGTCGGTCATCACCCCGGCCAGGCCGGCCAGTTGCGCCTGCGGCAGTTGCGCCAGGGGCCTGGGGGGGCCTTGATGCCGGTCAAGCGCGGGCGCGGGCGGAGTGCCGATCATCTGCTGCAGGACCACTGTCAAAGCATAACCATGGCCAAGGATTCTGCAGCAGCACCCACCCCCGCCCGCAAGTCTGCGCCAGCACGCCGCCGCAGCACCCGGCCGGTGGCAGTCGGCGATGTGGCCGACACGAGCACCCCCGAGCGGGTGGAGCGCAACATCACGTCGCGCGCCAGGGTGCGCACCGAGACCGTCAAGGCCATGGCCTTGTCGGACCTGCTGGCCAGCCACGCTGCCACCGCCGGTGCTGCGCCCGAGGGCGAGCCGCTGCAGGAGCTGCGCGCGCTGATCGGCAGCGCCGCGCCCGACGAGATCAAGGCGCTGCGCCGCCTGCTGTTTGCGCCGCAGACGGCACAAGCCGAGGGCGTGGACCCCGACACCGAGCTGGCACCCAACTGGCGCGAAGGCGGCTACCCCTACAAGAACCTGATGTCGCGGCGCCAGTACGAGCGCCAGAAGTACCGCCTGCAGGTCGAGCTGCTCAGGCTGCAGAACTGGGTCAAGGAGACCGGCCAGCGCGTGGTCATCCTGTTCGAGGGCCGCGACGCCGCCGGCAAGGGCGGCACCATCAAGCGCTTCATGGAGCACCTCAACCCGCGCGGCGCACGCGTGGTGGCACTCGAGAAACCCAGCGACGTCGAGCGCGGGCAGTGGTATTTCCAGCGCTACATCGCCCACCTGCCCACGGCCGGCGAGATCGTGCTGTTCGACCGCAGCTGGTACAACCGCGCCGGCGTCGAACGCGTGATGGGCTTTTGCAGCGAGGCCGAATACGACGAGTTCCTGCGCGAGGCACCCGAGTTCGAGCGCCACCTGGTGCGCAGCGGCATCCGCCTGTTCAAGTTCTGGTTCTCGGTCAGCCGCGAAGAACAACGCCGCCGCTTCAAAGAGCGCAAGGGCCACCCGCTCAAGCAGTGGAAGCTCAGCCCGGTGGACCTGGCTTCGCTGGACAAGTGGGGCGACTACACGCTGGCCAAGGAAGCGATGTTCCTGCACACCGACACCTCCGACGCGGCCTGGACGGTGATCAAGAGCGACTGCAAGAAGCGCGCGCGCCTGAACGCCATGCGCTACCTGCTGCACCGGCTGCCCTACAAGGGCCGCGACGCCTCGGTGATCGGCACCGTCGACCCGCTGCTGGTGGGGCGCGCCGCGCTGGTGGGCGGCCAGGCGGAGGAATTCACGCCAGACTCCAGCGCCTGAAGCCCCCAGGCCCCCGGCATGGGCGGGGGTTGGCGCTAGAATGCCGCCTCTCCTCGAGGAGCGTTGCAACCTTCGTCCAGAAGGCCAGGCTCGAGGAACTTCATTGCAACCGCGCTCACCTGCACGCTCTTGGCTGCGTGGGTGAGTGATCAGTCCCTCCCACCGCCGCGCGCTGCAGGTTCCTCAACTGCCTGGAGCCTGACGATGAACGCCGCCAACAAACCCCTGCACGACCACGCCGTGGCCGACATGACCCTTGCCGCCTGGGGCCGCAAGGAAATCAAGATCGCCGAAACCGAGATGCCCGGCCTGATGGCCATCCGCGAGGAGTTCACCAAGAGCCAGCCGCTCAAGGGTGCGCGCATCACCGGCAGCATCCACATGACCATCCAGACCGCCGTGCTGGTGGAAACGCTGCAGGCCCTGGGCGCCAGCGTGCGCTGGGCCTCGTGCAACATCTTCAGCACGCAAGACCACGCCGCCGCCGCGCTGGCAGAGCGCGGCACGCCGGTGTTCGCGCACAAGGGCGAGACCCTGGCCGAGTACTGGGACTTCACGCACCGCATCTTCGAGTTCGGCGCCCCGGGTACGGCGGGCGAAGGCCCGAACATGATCCTGGACGACGGCGGCGACGCCACGCTGCTGATGATCCTGGGCCAGCGCGCCGAGAAGGACCTGTCGGTCATCGCCCATCCGCACAGCGAGGAAGAGACCTGCCTGTACGCCGCCATCAAGGCCAAGCTGGCGGTGGACCCCACCTGGTACACGCGCAAGGCCGCGCAGATCATCGGCGTGACCGAGGAAACCACCACCGGCGTGCACCGCCTGAAGGAAATGTCGGCCAAGGGCACCCTGCCCTTCCGTGCCATCAACGTGAATGATTCCGTCACGAAGAGCAAGTTCGACAACCTCTACGGCTGCCGCGAAAGCCTGGTCGACGGCATCAAGCGCGCCACCGACGTGATGATCGCCGGCAAGGTGGCCCTGGTGGCCGGCTACGGCGACGTGGGCAAGGGCAGCGCGCAGGCGCTGCGCGCACTGAGCGCCCAGGTGTGGGTGACCGAGATCGACCCCATCAACGCGCTGCAGGCGGCGATGGAAGGCTACAAGGTCGTGACCATGGAGTACGCCGCCGACAAGGCCGACATCTTCGTCACCACCACCGGCAACCGCGACATCATCACCTTCGAGCACATGGCGGCCATGAAGGACCAGGCCATCGTCTGCAACATCGGCCACTTCGACAACGAGATCCAGGTGGCGCGCCTGGAGCAGCATTGCCAGTGGGAAGAGATCAAGCCGCAGGTCGACCACGTGATCTTCCCCGACGGCAAGAAGATCATCCTGCTGGCCAAGGGCCGGCTGGTGAACCTGGGCTGCGGCACCGGCCACCCAAGCTTCGTGATGAGCTCGTCCTTCGCCAACCAGACCATCGCCCAGATCGAGCTGTTCACGCACAGCGAGGGCTACGACGTGGGCAAGGTCTACGTGCTGCCCAAGCACCTGGACGAGAAGGTGGCGCGGCTGCACCTCAAGAAGGTGGGCGCCATGCTGACCGAACTGAGCGACGAGCAGGCGGCCTACATCGGCGTGCCCAAGCAGGGCCCGTACAAGCCCGATTCGTACAGGTATTGAGACCCCCCGAAGCGGCCTTCGGCCGCCTCCCCCCAGGGGGCGCCGCCAGCGGCCCGGCAGAGCCGGTTCCGCAGCGGCTGCTTGATGTCGGCCGGCCCGCTGAGCGGGCTGCCGATCGCTGACCTGCCCATCCGCAGTTTCGGAGCGCACCCATGTCTTCCACGCCCATCAGCTTCGAGTTCTTCCCCCCCAACACCCCCGTCGGCAGCGACAAGCTCAAGACCGTGGTGCAGGACCTGGCGGCGGTGAAGCCCGAATTCTTCAGCGTCACCTATGGCGCCGGCGGCTCCACGCGCGACAAGACGCTGGCCACGGTGCGCGACATCGCGGCGCTGGGCTTCGAGGCCGCGCCGCACCTGTCCTGCGTGGGCAGCACCGAATCCAGCATTGCCGAGATCCTGGCCACCTACCGCGCCCAGGGCATACGCCGGCTGGTGGCGCTGCGCGGCGATCTGCCCAGCGGCACGGCCACCGCGGGCGAGTTCCGCTACGCCGCCGACCTGGTGGAGTTCATCCGCCGCACCCAGGGCAGCGACTGGTTCATCGAGGTCGCGGCCTACCCCGAATACCACCCGCAGCAGCGCTACGCGCGGCGCGACATCGAGCACTTCGCGGCCAAGGTCAAGGCCGGCGCCGATTCGGCCATCACGCAGTTCTTCTACAACGCCGACGCCTACTTCCACTTCGTCGACGAGGTGCGCGCCCTGGGCGTCACGGTGCCCATCGTGCCGGGCATCATGCCCATCCACAACTACGCCAAGATCGCCCAGTTCGCGGCGCGCGACGGCATCGAGATCCCGCGCTGGGTGGCGCTCAAGATGGAGGGCTACCTGGACGACGCCGCCTCGATCCGCGCCTTCGGCGTGGACGTGGTGTCACGGCTGTGCCAGCGCCTGATCGCCGGCGGCGCGCCCGGAATCCACTTCTACACGCTCAATCAAAGTACGCTGAGCCTGGACATCTGCCGGCGCCTGGGCTTGGCCTGAAGGCTTGTGAAGCGCTGACGCGCGCCGGCCCCGCTCTGCTCAGCGCGGCGCCTGCCAGGCCAGCCCGTCGTCGGTGAGCACGGCGTCCAGCGGCACGTCGTGCGGTTCGGCCGTGAGCCAGGGCACGAAACCGTTGCTGTAGGCCAGGCCCACCGTGTAGGGGCGCGGCCGCAGCGCGTCCAGCGTGCGGTCGTAGAAACCGCCGCCATAGCCCAGGCGCACGCCCTGCGGGCCGTAACCCACGCAGGGCACCAGCAGCAGCGTGGGCTCGAAGGTCGGCGTGTCCTTGGGCTTGGGGATGCCGTAGGCGTCTTCTTCCATCTCGCAGCCCGGAAACCACATCTGGAAGCGCAACTGCTTGGTCTGCTTGTCCATCACCGGCAGGCCGATGCAGCGCCGGGTGTCGGCCTCGGCCCAGCGGTACATGGCCGGCAGGGTGTCGAACTCGCCCTTGATCGGCCAGTAGGCGCCCACCGCCAGGTCGTCGCGGCCCATCAGGAACACGCGCAGCACCTCCTGCAGGTGCATGGCGCGCTGGTGGCGGTCGATCAGCGTCTGGCGCTCGGCCTGCAGCTGGCGGCGCAGGGTCTTCTTGTCGCCTGAGGGCACGAAGGACGGCATCGGGTACGACATGCGGCAACGCTTTCACGGCGAAAGCGCTATTGTCGCGCCATGCCCGCCACGCCATTCGTCAGCCCCTGCGCGGAGCTGCTGGCGCCAACGGGCGCGGTGCGCACGCGGCGCATGCTCGGCGGCTGGGGGCTCTGTACGTGGACGAGCTGTTCATCGCCCTCATCGCCTGCGAGCGCCTGCACCTGATGGTGGACGCGTCGACCCGGGCGCGCTTTCGCGACGCCGGCTGCCTGCCCTTCGAGTACAGCGCCCGCGGCCGCACCCTTGCTGCCATGCCCCGAAAGCCCGACGGCCATGGCCACGCCTGCTAAATTCGACCCATGAAACTGGGCCTCTCACTTGTTTGCATGGCCCTGGCCTCGGTCCTGGCACTCGGCGCCCCGCCCGCTGCGCTGGCCGACCCGGTGGACGACGTGGTGGTGCGCGCACGCGACGCGCTGCGCAAGAAAGACCGCGCCCAGCTGGCCGCGGCGCGCCAGGCGGTGCTCAAGGTGCAGCACCCGTTGGCCGGCTGGGTGGACTACTGGGAGCTGCTCAACCGCCTGGACACCGCCCAGCAGCCCGAGCTGGACGCCTTCTGGGCGCGCTGGCCCGACACCTACGTCGAAGACCGCCTGCGCAACGACTGGCTGCTCGAGCTGGGCCGGCGCCGCGACTGGGGCAACTTCCGCGTCGAAGTGCCGCGATTCCGCATGAACGACGACCGCGAGGTCGTCTGCTACACCGTGCTCACCCAGCACCTGGACGGCCAGGACGTGCGCGCGGCCGCGCGCGCCGCCTGGAACGCGCAGCGCGACCTGGACGAGGGCTGCGCGCACATGGCCAGCACCTTGTACGGCGCGGGGGTGCTCACGCCAGCCGACGTCTGGCACAAGGCGCGCCTGGCCATGGAAGCCAGCCGGCCGCGCGCCGTGCGCGCCGCGGCCGCGCTGCTGGGCCCGGCGGTCGAGAAGTCCGTGGCCGAGATGCAGGACAACGCGGCGCGCTTTCTGGCGCGGCGCGCGCCGGCAGCGCCCTTCGAGCTGGAACTGCTGACGCTGATGCGCCTGGCCGCGGTCGACCCCGAGCAGGCCGCGGCCCAGCTCGAAGGCGGCTGGGCGGCGCGCCTGCCACCAGCCCTGGCCGCCACCGCCTGGGCCCATGTCGGCAAGCAGGGGGCGATCAAGCAGCTGCCGCAAGCGGCCGGCTGGGTGCAGCGCGCCTGGCGACTGTGGGACGCCGGCAATGCCGCGCCGCCGCCCTGGAGCGACGACTTGCTGGCCTGGCAGGTGCGCGCCGCCCTGCGCCAGCCGGCCAGCGACCGCGAGCGTTGGCCGCTGGTGCACCGGGCGGTCGAAGCCATGAGCCCGGCCGAGCAGCGTGACCCGGCCTGGGTCTACTGGCGCGCCCGCGCCCACCTGGCGCTGGCCGC
>JALHPY010000167.1:1693-9069 GCA_022842305.1 Rubrivivax sp. | reverse complement strand
CGCCGGCTTGCAAGCTGCGGCCGATGCGCGCGCCCAGCGCCGCGGCGCGTTCGCCCAGCGCCTGCTGCACCGCGGCGGGAGCGGCCTGCGCCGACAGCGCGCGCTTGCGCAGCGTGTCGGCACCGGCCCTGAACTTGACGATGACCTCGCCTTCGGCCGGGGCCAGGGTGGGGCGGGCCGGGGCGCTGCGCTGCGCCAGGGCGGGGTTACTGCAGGCAAGGGCCGCGAGCACGAGCAGGGCAAGGCGGGCGGCAAGGCGGGCGGACTTCATGTGCCCAGTGTAGGGGCCTGCGTGCGCCGCGCCATGCAAAACGCCGCCCGCAGGCGGCGTTGATCCGTGACAAGACGTCGCGATCAGCGCGACATCACGCGCACCATCTCGAGCACCTTGTTGGAGTAGCCCCACTCGTTGTCGTACCAGGCCACGATCTTGACGAAGGTCTTGTCCAGCGCGATGGAGGCATCGGCGTCGAAGACGCTGGTGCAGGGCTCGCCGCGGAAATCGGTAGCCACGACCTTTTCGTCGGTGTAGCCCAGCACGCCCTTCATCGGGCCCTCGGCGGCGGCCTTCATGGCGGCGCAGATCTCGGCGAAGCTGGCTTCCTTCACCAGTTCGGCCGTCAGGTCCACCACCGACACGTCGCTGGTGGGCACGCGGAAGGCCATGCCGGTGAGCTTCTTGTTGAGCTCGGGGATGACCACGCCCACCGCCTTGGCCGCGCCGGTGCTGCTGGGGATGATGTTCTCGAGGATGCCGCGGCCGCCGCGCCAATCCTTGTTGCTGGGGCCGTCCACGGTCTTCTGCGTGGCGGTGGCGGCGTGCACCGTGGTCATCAGGCCGCGCTTGATGCCCCAGTTGTCGTTCAGCACCTTGGCCACGGGGGCCAGGCAGTTGGTGGTGCAACTGGCGTTGCTGATGATGGCCTGGCCGGCGTAGGTGTTGCAGTTGACGCCGAAGACGAACATCGGCGTGTCGTCCTTGGACGGCGCGCTGAACAGCACCTTCTTGGCACCCGCGGCCAGGTGCTTTTCGCCGGCTTCCTTGGTCAGGAACAGGCCGGTGGACTCGACCACCACGTCGGCGCCGATCTCGCCCCACTTCAGCTCGGACGGGTCCTTGACAGCGGTCAGGCGGATGCGCTTGCCGTTGACCACCAGGGTATGGCCGTCGACCGCGATGTCGCCCTTGAAGCGGCCGTGCACGCTGTCGTACTTGAGCATGTAGGCCAGGTAGTCGGGCTCGAGCAGGTCGTTGATGCCGACGATTTCGATGTCCTTGAAATTCTGCAGCGCGGCGCGGAACACCATGCGCCCGATGCGGCCGAAGCCGTTGATGCCGATCTTGATGGTCATGAGGTCACTCCTTGGGTTTGAGGTCTATTTTGACGCAGGGCACGGTCACCAGGGCGGTGTCGCCGAAGACGCGGTCCAGACTTTCTGCGGGCAAGGCCAGTTCCACGCCCTCCAGCCAGCGCATCAGCGCTCGCCGCGCGGGGTCGGCGGCGCGCTGGCCCCCGGTCAGCACTTCGGTCACGGCGTTGGGCAGCGCGAGCCTGCCGTAGCGCAGGCGCAGGTCGAAGGGGCAGTTCATTTGCGTGGTGTCGAAGCTCAGCGTCTGCTGTCGGATGTCTCGAACCGCACCCATCAGTTCGAGCAAGGTGAGTGGTTTGAAGCCGTAGGCGTCGGATCCGAGCCTGAACTCGAAAAGCCACAGACCCGACACGCTGCCGCCCTGGTGGCAGGGCATGCGGTAGCCCCGAACCCAGGACTCGATCTCCCGGCGCAGCAGGACAGCGCTGCGCCGGGCGTACACCTCGGCCTGCGGCGGCTGGTCGGGTGCATCGAAGCGCAGCCGCGCCAGCACGCGCCCCTGGATTTCTTTCTCGCGTGCGGTGTCCGGATAGCCGGGTTCACCCGCGCTCTCGTGCTTGACGCAGCGCAGCAGCCGTTGGCGCTGTTCGTCCAGCGGGTCCACCGTCTCGTCGGTGACGGCCCTGCGCCGGTCGGGCGCGAAGCTGTAGGCCTGCTCCAGGCGCACCGGCGCTTCGCCCGGGCGCATGCAGGGCAGGCGCAGCCCGCGCACATGGCGCTTGACGGCCTGCACAAAGTCAGCGGCGTGGTCCGAGGACCCGCTGGCGTCGAGCAGCTTGAGTTGGGGCTCGCGCTCGGGGCCGTCGAACACCAGCTCGACCCTGACCTCGCCGCTTTGTTCGAGCTTGAAGGCGGCAAAGGGATAGTCCGGCAGGCTGCCCGGCGTCTGGTGCGTCAGGCAGGCCAGCGCGGCAGAGCGCTCCAGCGTCACCTGCTGGGCCGGCGCCAGCCCGGGCAGTGCAGCCAGCGCCAGGCCCGCTACCAGGGCGAGCACCCAGCGTGCGCTCATCGCCACCGCCCGGCCCGCCTCAGCGCCCCAGCACCTTGCGCACCACTTCGGCGACATTCTCAGAAGTGAGCTTGAACAGCTTGAACAGCACCCCCGCCGGCGCGCTTTCGCCGTAGCGGTCCAGCCCCACCACGGCGGCGCAGCCGTACTTCCACCAGCCGTCGGTGACGCCGGCTTCCACCGCCACGCGCGGGATGCCCGCGGGCAGCACCTTGCTCTTGTAGGCCACGCTCTGGCGGTCGAAGGTGGTGGTGCTGGGCATGCTGACCACGCGCACCGCGATCTTGAGCTTGGCCAGTTCGGCCTGGGCGTGCAGCGCCAGGCCGACTTCACTGCCGGTGGCGATGATCACCGCCTGCGCCTTCTTCTTCAGGCCCACCTCGGCCGGCTCGGCCAGCACGTAGGCGCCCTTGCCGATGTCGTCCAGCGCCGCCTTGGGCAGGTAGGGCAGGGCCTGGCGCGACAGCAGCAGCGCGCTGGGGCGGCCCACGTTGCCCAGCGCCATGGTCCAGGCCACCACCGTCTCGGCGGTGTCGGCCGGGCGCCAGACGTCCAGGTTGGGGATGAGGCGCAGGCTGGCGGCGTGTTCCACGCTCTGGTGCGTGGGGCCGTCTTCGCCCAGGCCGATGCTGTCGTGCGTGAAGACGTGGATCACGCGGCGCTTCATCAGCGCGGCCATGCGCAACGCGTTGCGGCTGTAGTCGCTGAAGGTGAGGAAGGTGCCGCCGTAGGGGATGTAGCCGCCGTGCAGCGCCACGCCGTTCATGATGGCCGCCATGCCGAACTCGCGCACGCCGTAGTTGATGTGGCGACCACCGTTGGGGGCGCCGCGCTCGTCGAAGCGCAGTGGTGGCGTGGACGCGGTGTTGGTCAGGTTGGAGCCGGTGAGGTCGGCGCTGCCGCCCAGCAGTTCGGGCATGGCCTTGGTGAAGACCTCCAGCGCGATCTGGCTGGCCTTGCGCGAGGCCACGGCCTCGGCCTTGCCGTCGGCGGCCTTGATGGCCTCGACCGCGGTCTGCACGAAGTCCGCTGGCAGCAGGTTCTTCAGACGGCGCTGCAGCTCGGCGGCCAGTTCGGGGTGGGCGGCGGCATAGGCCGCCAGGCGCGCTTCCCAGTCGGCCTGGGCCGTGGCGCCGCGCTCGCGCGCGTCCCAGGCGCTGTAGGCGGCTTCGGGCAGCACGAAGGGTTCGTGGTTCCAGCCCAGGGCGGCGCGGGTCAGGGCGATCTCTTCGGCTCCCAGCGGTTCGCCGTGGGCCTTGGCGCTGCCGGCGCGGTTGGGGCTGCCGCGGCCGATGCTGGTCTGGCAGATGATGAGCGTGGGCCGCGCGGCGGAGCTGCGCGCCTGCTGGATGGCGGCGTCCACGGCTTCGCAGTCATGGCCGTCGATGGGGCCGATCACGTCCCAGCCGTAGCCGGCGAAGCGCAGCCCCACCTCGTCCACGTACCAGGGCTTGACCGGGCCGTCGATGCTGATGCCGTTGTCGTCGTACAGCGCCACCAGCTTGCCCAGCTTCCAGGCGCCGGCCAGCGCGCAGGCCTCGTGGCTGATGCCTTCCATCAGGCAGCCGTCACCCATGAAGACCCAGGTGCGGTGGTCGACCACGCTGTGGCCGGGGCGGTTGAACTCGGCCGCCAGCAGCTTTTCGGCCAGCGCCATGCCCACGGCGTTGGCCAGGCCCTGGCCCAGCGGGCCGGTGGTGGTTTCCACGCCGGGCGTGACGTCGACCTCGGGGTGGCCGGGCGTCTTGCTGTGCAGCTGGCGGAACTGCCGCAGCTCGCTCATCGGCAGCTCGTAGCCGCTCAGGTGCAGCAGCGCGTACAGCAGCATCGACGCATGGCCGTTGCTCAGCACGAAGCGGTCGCGGTCGGCCCAGTGCGGGTCGGACGGGTTGTGGCGCAGGTGCCGGCCCCACAGCGCCACCGCCATCTCGGCCATGCCCATGGGCGCGCCGGGATGGCCGGAATTGGCCTGCTGCACGGCGTCCATGGCCAGCGCGCGGATGGCGTTGGCCATCAGCGGCGCGGCTAGGCTGGGATCGGCAAGGGTCGAGGCCATGGTGTCGCTAAGGGGGGAGGGTTCGGGGTCTGCGATTCTAGAAGCCGCTCCGGCGCGGCGGGGGCCGGCGCTTGACATGGGTCAAGCGCGGCAGGGGCCGCGGTGCGATGCTGCGGCGATGGAGCAGGGCGCGCTCGAGATCCTTCGCCAAGAGCACCGCGCGCTGGCCGCGTTGCTGCAAGGGCTGCCGCGGCTGCTGGCGCAGGCGCGACAAGACGCACGCCTGCCCGACTTTGCCCTGCTGCGCGCGCTGCTGTTCTGCGTGGACGAGGTGCCCGAGCGAGCGCACCATCCGCGCGAAAGCCAGCTGCTGTTTCCGCTGCTGCGCCAGCGCTGCCCCGAACTGGCGCCGGTGCTGGCGCGCCTGGACGACGACCACGACAAGGGCGAGCGCGAAGTGCGGGCGCTGCAGCACCGGCTGCTGGCCTTCGAGCTGCTGGGCGAGCCGCGGCGCGCGGCCTTCGAGCGTGCCGCCGAGACCTACGTCGCGGCCTACCTCGAGCACATGGCTTGTGAAGAGCGCGAACTGCTGCCGGCGGCGCAGCGCGCATTTGCGCCGGAAGACTGGCAGGCCCTGGACCAGGCCTTTGCCGCCTGGCCCGCACCGCCCGACGCTGCCGCGCTGGCGCCGCTGCTGGCGCGCCTGCAGGCGCAGGCGGCGCTGGTTAGCATGGCGCCCCATGGATGCGACACCGGGTCTGTTCACGGCCGATGACGGCCAGCCGCGCTGCTTCTGGTGCCAGGCCAGCGCGGCCTACCGGCACTACCACGACCACGAATGGGGCTTCCCGGTCAGCGACGACCGGCGCCTGTTCGAGAAGCTGTGCCTCGAGGGCTTCCAGGCGGGCTTGAGCTGGCTCACCATCCTCAACAAGCGCGAGTCCTTCCGCGCCGGCTTTGCCGGCTTCGACATCGAGCGCGTGGCGCGCTTCGGTGAGGCCGACGTGGCGCGCCTGCTGGCCGACGCCGGCATCGTGCGCCACCGCGGCAAGATCGAATCGACCCTGAACAACGCGCGCCGCGCGCTGGCGCTGCGCGACGAGGCCGGGTCGCTGGCGGCCTATTTCTGGCGTTTCGAGCCGGCGCCGGCCGCGCGCCCCAAGCGCCTGACGCTGGCGGCGCTGCAGGCGCTGGGCTCGTCGCCCGAGTCGACGGCCCTGTCCAAGGACCTGAAGAAGCGCGGCTGGAGCTTCGTCGGCCCGACCACGGTCTACGCCTTCATGCAGGCCATGGGCCTGGTCAACGACCACATCGAGGGCTGCCCCACGCGCCAGCAGGCGCTGCAGGCGCGCGCGGCGCTGACGCCGCCCACCTGAGCGGCGGCTGGCCGCCTGTCAGGTGGCCACTGGATTCGGGCGCTCGGCGCCGACCTTGAAAGAGGCGACCAACTGCACCAGGTCGGCGGCCTGCATCTTCAGGCTCGTCGCCGCGGCGGACATCTCTTCGACAAGCGCGGCGTTCTGCTGCGTCGCCTGGTCCATCTGCGTCACCGCGCTGCCGACCTGGGCCACGCCCGCGGCCTGCTCGCCGCTGGCCGAGGCGATCTCGCCGACGATGTCGGTGACGCGGCGGATCGCCGTGACCACGTCGCTCATGGTCGTGCCGGCCTGGTCGGCCAGGGCCGAGCCGCGCTCGACGCGTTCGACGCTGGCGCCGATCAGCGACTTGATCTCCTTGGCCGCCTGCGCCGAGCGCTGCGCCAGGCTGCGCACCTCGGAGGCCACGACGGCGAAGCCGCGGCCCTGCTCGCCGGCCCGCGCCGCTTCGACGGCGGCGTTGAGCGCCAGGATGTTGGTCTGGAAGGCGATGCCGTCGATGACGCCGATGATGTCTGCGATCTGGCGCGAGGCCTCGTCGATGCCTTTCATCGTCGCGACGACCTGGTTCACGACCTCGCCGCCCTTCATGGCCACCTCGGACGCGCTGTGCGCCAGCTGGTTGGCCTGGCGCGCACTGTCGGCGTTGTTGCGCACGGTGGTGCCCAGTTCCTCCATCGACGCCGCAGTCTGCTGCAGTGCGCTGGCTTGGCTCTCGGTGCGCGCCGACAGGTCGCTGTTGCCCGAGGCGATCTGGGCGCTGGCCGTGGCCACGCCTTCCGAGCCCCGGCGCACGTCGATCACCAGCCGGGCCAGGTTGCCCTGCATGGAGCTCAGCGATTCGAGCAGTGCGCCGACCTCGTCCTTGGCGTAGGCCTGGATGGGATTGCTGAGGTCGCCGCGCGCGACCCTGTCGGCCACCGTGAGCGCGGCACCCAGCGGCGCCGTGATCTGGCGGCTCAGCCACACCGCGCCGGCCAGCGCTGCCGCGGTGATCAGGGTCATCACGCCCAGCGCGAGCCAGGTTGCCGTCTTGGCCCCGGCGGAGGCCGCGTCGCTGGCGCGAGTTTCCTCCTTGGACAGCATGGCGCGCAGGGCGGCCAGCGTCTCGGCAGCGGCGCGGTCCTTGCCGCGCGCGGCCTTGTCGCCGGCGGCGGCATCCAGGCCCGAAGTCTTGAAGGCCTCGAGCGCCTGGCGATAGCCTTCCTGGGCGGCGCCCATCTCGGTGCGCAGCTTGCCCACCAGCTTTTGCGTCTCGGATCCGCTGCCGACCTGTGCGTCGAGCTGCTTCATCAGTTCGTCGACCTTGCGCATCTCCTTCTGGTGCGCGGCCCAGTACTTGTCCAGATCCTTCTGTTCCTTGCCGCGCAGGAGCACGTTCTTCCATTCCTGGATGGCGGTGGCGAAGCTGGTTGCAATCTCGGCGCCGGTCCGGTACGCGCTCACATGGCTGGCCACGTCGTCCTGGAACGCGGTCACGGCCGCGTTGAGGCGGTAGATGCCGAACAGGGCGCCGGCCAGCAGCAGGCCCAGCGCCACGGCAAAGGCCAAGGGGAGTCTGAGACTGATCTTCACGAGCTGTCCTTTTGTGCCAAACGCGCACCGGTCATCCCTTATCGGCAAG
>JALHPY010000167.1:0-1593 GCA_022842305.1 Rubrivivax sp. | reverse complement strand
CGGTGTGCATGGCAGGCCTGGGGTGGGGATGCGATGGCTACACTGTGTGCGGCGCATCTCGCGCCCTGCTCACCGAAGATCACAGCCACATCACATCGGTGTAAGAACCCGGCCCGCCCGGCCGACCCTCAAGCGCATGGCCAGCCACATCCTCGTCGCCGAAGACCAGGCCGACATCCGCGACCTGATCGTGCTCAACCTGCAGCACGCGGGCCACGCCGTCACGGCCGTGGCCGACGGCCGCGCGGCGCTGGCCAGCCAGTCCGAACGCGCCAGCGACCTGCTGATCCTGGACCTGATGATGCCGGGCCTGGACGGGCTGGAGGTGTGCAAGGCGCTGCGTGCCCAGGGCCGCGCCGCGCCCATCCTGATGCTCACCGCCAAGAGCACCGAGCTCGACCGCGTGCTGGGCCTGGAGCTGGGTGCCGACGACTACCTGACCAAGCCCTTCTCGATGGCCGAGCTGCTGGCGCGCGTGAAGGCCTTGCTGCGCCGCGCCGAGCTGCTGCGCGCCGCCGCCGCTGCGCCTGCCGCCGCGCAGGCGGTGCGCAACGGCGAGCTGGAGATCCTGCCGGTGCGGCGCGAGGTGCGCGTGGCCGGCCGCGCGCTGGAGTTCACGGCGCTGGAGTTCGACCTGCTGCTGCACTTTGCCAACCACCCGGGGCGCGTCTTCTCGCGCGCGCAGCTGCTGGACGCGGTGTGGGGCTACTCGCACGAGGGCTACGAGCACACCGTCACCACCCACATCAACCGTCTGCGCGCCAAGGTCGAGGCCGACCCGATGAGCCCGCGCTTCATCCTCACCGTGCGCGGCGCCGGCTACAAGATGCGCGACGCGCCGTGACGGTTCGGTTCCGCCTGGCGCTGACGGTCTTCCTCACCGGCCTGGCCACCGCCTTGGGTGTGATCGTCACCGTGGTCGTGGCCTTCGAGCGCTTCGAGCACGAAAGCACCTACCAGCGCGCCGACGCCTTTCTCACGCGCGTGCTGGCGACGCACGACGACCTGCTGGACCTGCACCAGCGCCAGCCCGATGCGTTGCTGGCCTTGCTGCACACGCTGCTGCTGTACGAACCGCATTCGCAGCTCTACCTGCTCGACGCCACGGGCCTGGTGCTGGCCAGCACCGGGCAGGTGCGGCTGCCGCCGGGTTTCAAGGTGGCGCTGGCGCCGGTGCAGCAGGCGGCCGAGGCTGCGGCGGCCGGTGACCGCGAGCGCGCCGCTTACGTGATGGGCGACGACCCCGAGTACATGGATGCCGACGCCGTGGTCGCGGCGCGCGCGCTCAAGCGCGCCGTGATCCGCGCCGACGCCGGCGTGGCCGGCTACCTGTACCTGGTGTGCCGCAAGGGCGGCGTGCCGGCCTCGCGCTGGGCGCTGGCACGCAGCAGCCTGGGCGGGCCGGCGCTGGCCGCGCTGGTGGCGGTGGTGCTGCTGGCCTCGGCGCTGGCGGCCTGGATCATCGTCACCGTGACGCGGCCGCTGCGGGTGCTCAGCGACGAGGTCGCCGCTGCGGCGCGCATCGGCTTTGCGGCCGACGCCGCTGCGCTGCCCGGCTTCAGCATCGACGCACCGCCCCCGGCCCGCGCCGAC
>JALHPY010000166.1:4358-9086 GCA_022842305.1 Rubrivivax sp. | reverse complement strand
GGCGCGCCTGCGGGACGCGGCCGCCGCGGCCGCCGCGCTGACGCCGCTGCAGAAGGCCCTGGCCGCGCTGGTGACCGGGCTGGACGAAGCCCTGCAACCGCACGAGGCCGAGCCCACGGGCGAAACCATGCCCGCCGGCCTGACCCTGCGTCCGGCCGAGGCCCTGGCCGGCCTGCGCGAGCTGCTGGCCCAGTCCGACGGCGAGGCCGCAGAGTGGTGGCGCCAGCACCGGCGCGTGCTGCGCCAGGCCCTGCCGGCGTCGACGCTGCGCACCGTGGGCCAGGCCATCGGCCACTTCGAGTTCGACGCCGCCCTGATCGCCCTGGACCGCAGGGCCGAAGCGCAGGACAGCACCACATGAATGCCAGAGATCCCTTGCCCGGGGCCGCCCCGACGGGCGGCACCTGGCCGTGCATGCGCGAAACCCCCGCCCGCCCCACCGTGCTGGCCGTGGACGACACGCCGGCCAACCTCAACCTGCTGTCGCAACTGCTGGGCAAGCACTACCGCGTGCAGGTGGCCGTTTCGGGCGCCAAGGCGCTGGAACTGGCGCGGCGCGCGCCGCCCGACATCGTCGTGCTGGACGTGATGATGCCGGGCATGGACGGCTTCGAGGTCTGCCGCGCGCTCAAGGCCGATGCGCGCACGCGCGATGTGCCGGTGATCTTTCTCACTGCGCTCAACGGTGTGGAAGACGAGACCCAGGGTTTCGCCGTGGGCGGGGCCGACTTCGTGGCCAAGCCCTTCACCCCGGCCACGCTGCAGGCACGCGTGCAGACCCAGCTTGAGCTCAAGGCCTGGCGCGACGCGCTGCGTGACCGCAACGCCTGGCTGCAGAACGAGCTGGACGCGCGCCTGGAAGAGGTGGAGCGGCTGCGCGACACCACGCTTTTCGTGATGGTGGCGCTGGCAGAGTTTCGCGACGAGGACACCGGCAACCACCTCAAGCGCACACAGGAATACGTGCGCGTGCTGGCCGAGTGGCTGGTGGCCCGGGGCCTGGCGCCGGCCGAGCTGGATGCAGCGGCACTGGACGCCCTGGCCAAGGCCGCGCCGCTGCACGACATCGGCAAGATCGCCATGCCCGACCGCGTGCTGCTCAAACCCGGGCCGCTGAGCGCCGAAGAATGGGCCGAGATGATCCAGCACGCCGCCAAGGGCGCGGACATCCTGCAGCGCGCCGCCGACCGCCTGGGCGACCGGGCCGGACCGCTGCTGCGCTATGGGATCCAGATCGCGCGCTGGCACCACGAGAAGTGGGACGGCAGCGGCTACCCCGACGGCCTGAAGGGCGAAGCCATCCCCCTGGCGGCGCGGCTGATGGCCGTGGCCGACGTCTACGACGCGCTCATCAGCTGCCGGCCCTACAAGCCGGCGCTGTCGCACGAGGTGGCCATCGCGGCCATCGAGCAAGGCGCGGGTGGCCACTTCGACCCGACCCTGGTGCGCGCGTTGCAGGACGTGCAGTCGCACCTGAAAGCCATCGCCCTACAACTGCCCGACTGACAGAGAGATCGATTCCATGAGACTGCCTCTGGCCACCGCCCTGCTGGGCACATCCGCGCTCTTCGCCGCCGCACCGGCCCTGGCCGTGGATGCAACCCTCTCCGGCTTCGCGACGCTGGGCTACGCGCTGTCGGACTCGCCCTACACCTACCAGCGCTTCATCGACGACCAGGGCACCTTCAAGCGCGACACGCTGGTCGCCGGCCAGTTGGACCTGCATCTGGCCCCGGCCTGGTCGGCCACGGTGCAACTGCGGGCGGCACCCCACTCGCACGACGACGACAAGTGGCGCGTCGAAGCGAGTCTGGCCTTCCTGGCCTGGCGCCCCAACAACGACTGGCTGCTGCGCGCCGGCAAGTTCCGCGTGCCGTTCTACATGTACTCCGAGGCGCTCGAAGTGGGCCTGGCGCACGACATGGTGCGCCTGCCCTACGAGATGTACTCGATCACGCCGACGAACGACTTTCGCGGCTTCTTCGGCACCCGCAGCCTGTTTGTCGACGCGCGCGAGATCAGCCTGGACGGCTATGCCGGTCAGACCGACGCCTGGGTGCGTACCTGGGCACGCGACGGGGTGCCGGGCGGGGTGCCCGCGGGCGCGAACTTCATGCAGGTGCATGTCAGGGTGATGGGTCTGGTGCTGACCGGCCGCGACCCCACGCTGACCTGGCGCCTGGGCTACCACAGCACGCGCACCCGGCGGGGTGATGGCCGGCAGCTGCCGGTGACCTTTCCACGCGTCGACGTCGCACCGGGCATCGGCTACTGGCAGATCGACAACGCGCTGCCCGGGCCCGGCGTACCCGGTGTGTCCACCATCCGCAACCACATCGTCACCGCAGGCTTCGAGTGGCAGCTGGGCGAGGGCTGGCGCGTGGCCGGCGAAGCCCTGCAGATGAAGCAGCGCGACACCGAGGCGGGGTCGGAACAGCGCTCGGCCTATCTCGCGCTGTTCAAGCAGATCGGGCGCTTCACGCCGTATGCCAGCCTGGCCAGGGAGCGCTCGGGCGGCAAGCTGCTCGAGTGGCGGCGTCGCCTTACCAGCAACCCGATGCCGGCCTTCATACCGGGCGCGGACCAGATCAACGCCGCCAACCGCTTCGCCGGCGAGACCCTGTTCGCATATGACCAGCACTCGCTGGCGCTGGGCCTGAGCTATGCGATCGCACCGCAAGCCAAGATCAAGGCCGAGTGGATGCGCACGAAGGTGGGTGAAGCCTCCAACCACTTCGACACGCCGCCGGGCCAGGCCGACGCACAGGGCCTGCGCGTCGACACGCTGTCGGTCAACTTCAACGTCGCGTTCTGAAGGGAGGCAGGATCATGAATCTGCTCAAGTCCCTTCTCGTGCTGCACCTGATGCTGGCCGGCCCGCTGGCGCAGGCCCAGGACCGCGACGCCGTGGTGCTCATCGGCCATGCCGGCGTGCCGACGCTGGATATCGCCACCGTGCAGCGCCTGTACACCGGGCGCGCCGTGGAAGCCGGCGGCGTGGCCCTGGTGCTGGCGAACGCCGCGCCGGGCAGCCGGCTGCGCGAACGTTTCATGGCCAGCGTCATGAACCAGGAAGACGCCAAGTACGTGGCCTACTGGACGGTGCGCCGGCACATCGGCAAGGGCACGCCCCCGCGCGACCTGAAGACCGCCGCCGAGGTGATCGAGTTCGTGCAGGCCACGCCCGGCGCTGTGGGCTACGTGCCGGCCAGCGAGATCAAGCCCGGCCTGAACGTGCTGCTGCGGCCCTGAGCCTCAGGGCGCCGGGCCGCCGGGCACGGCGCCGCCGTCGGCCACGTAGCGGCGCACCACCGGCGGCGCGGGCTTGACGTGGAAGGCCAGGCGCTCCTCGCGCAGGCCGGCGTCGAAGGCGCTGAAGCGCTCGAGCCGGCGCTGGTGCTCGACCCAGTTCTCGTCGACGAAGTACTCGATGTAGCGCCCGGGCACGGCCACGTCGCGGAACAGGCCCCAGGACAGCGCCCCCTGGCGCAGCCGCGCACGGCGCGTGCGCTGCATCACCGCGGCAAAGGCGGCGGCGCGCGCCGGGTCGACCTGGTACTCCACCGTCACCATCACCGGCCCTTCTTCGGCGCCGATCTCATAGGCCGGCCGGTCCACCGTGCCCAAGACGGCGGGTGAGAAATCGGGGTCGGCCCCGCCTTCCACCGTGAGCCGGCGCAAAGCCAGCACCACCACCAGACCGAACAGCGCCGCGGCATACACGGCATTGCCCACCCCGGCCAGGCCGGCCACCTGGCCCCACAGCAGCGAGCCCGCGGCCGCGCCGCCCATCAGTGCCATCTGGTAGATGGACATGCCGCGCGCGCGCACCCAGTTGGGCATGGCCAGCTGGGCCGCCACGGTGAGCGAGTTGGCCACCGAGATCCAGGCCATGCCCAGCAGCACCATGGCCGGCAGCGCCACCCAGATCTCGGGCACCAGCACGATCAGGCTGGACAGCGCCGCATGCGCCAGCGTGCCCAGGCGCACGAACTGGTCGCGGTCGAAGCGCTCGCGCCAGCGCGGAAAGAAGAAGGCCGCCAGCACCGCGCCGCCGCCCACGCAGGACAGCATCAGCGTGAAGGTGCCGGCACCGCCGCCGTGCAGCCCGCGCGCCACCAGCGGCAGCAGCGCCATCAGCGCCGTGGTCTGCAGGAAGAACAGGAAGATGCGCAGCAGGATCACCTTGAGGCGCGGCGACTGCAGCGCGAAGTTGACGCCGGTGCGCATGGCGCCCACGAAGCGTTCGCCCGGCAGCGCCGCGGTGCCGGGGTCATGGCGCCAGCGCAGGATCAGCGCGAAGGCCACGCCGCCCAGCAGCGTGTTGAGCACGAACACCGCGGCCGGCCCGCTGCTCGCCAGCAGCGCGCCGGCCAGCACCGGGCCGACCACGCGCGACAGGTTCATCGAGATGCCGTTTAGCGCCAGCGCCGCACCCAGCTCGCTGCGGTCCACCACCATCGGCACGATGGCCGAGAACACCGGCCAGCGCATGGCCAGCGCGATGCCGTTGCCGAAGGTCAGCGCCAGCAGCAGCGGCGGGTTCAGCAACCCGGCCAGCGCCAGCCCGGCCAGCAGCGCGGCGTTGACCGACACCCACAGCTGCGTGGCCGCGAAGTAGCGGCGGCGGTCCACGATGTCGGCCAGCGCGCCGCTGGGCAGGCCCAGCAGAAAGACGGGCAGCGTGGCCGCGGTCTGCACCAGGGCCACCATCACCGGGCTGGTGGT
>JALHPY010000166.1:0-4258 GCA_022842305.1 Rubrivivax sp. | reverse complement strand
TCCTGGAACGCAACCTCGCGCTTCTTGCGAATGGCCGGCAGCAGCACCACCACCACCATCAGCGCCGCGGCCGTCAGCAGTGTCGCCGACAGCGGCCGGGTCATGAAGGTGGTCCAGTCGCCGCGCGACAGCAGCAGCGCGCGGCGCAGGTTCTCTTCCATCATGGGGCCCAGGATGAAGCCCAGCAGCAGCGGCGCCGGCTCGCAGCCCAGCTTGTAGAAGGTGTAGCCCACCACCGCGAACCCGGCGCCCATGAAGACGTCGAAGGGGTTGTTGTTGAGCGTGTACAGGCCGATGCAGCAGAAGGTCATGATGGCCGGGAACAGCAGCCGGTAGGGCACCGTGAGCAGCTTGATCCAGATGCCGATGAGCGGCAGGTTCAGGATCACGAGCATGGCGTTGCCCACCCACATGCTGGCGATCAGGCCCCAGAACAGCTCGGGGTTGGCCGTCATCACCTGCGGGCCCGGCTGTATGCCCTTGATGGTCATGGCGCCCACCATCAGCGCCATCACCGCGTTGGGCGGGATGCCCAGCGTGAGCATGGGGATGAACGAGGTCTGCGCGCCGGCATTGTTGGCGCTCTCGGGGCCGGCGATGCCGCGGATGTTGCCCTGGCCGAAGGGCACCTCGCCCGGGCCCATCTTCATCTTCTTCTCGACCGTGTAGGCCGCAAACGATGCCAGCAGCGCGCCACCCCCCGGCAGCACGCCCAGGATGGAGCCCAGCGCCGTGCCGCGGATCACCGCCGGCCAGGCGTTGCGGAAGTCCTGGCGCGTCGGCCACAGTCCCTTCACGTCCTTGGTGAAGACCTCGCGGTGCTCGGCCGGCCGACCCAGGTTGGCGATGATCTCGCCGAAGCCGAACACGCCCATGGCGATGGCCACGAAACTGATGCCGTCGGTGAGTTCGGGCACATCGAAGCTGAAGCGCGGCACGCCCGAGATGACGTCGGTGTTGATCTGCCCCATCAGCAGGCCCAGCACGATCATCGAGATGGCCTTGAGCAGGGAGCCCGAGGCCAGCACCACGGCACCGATCAGGCCCAGCACCATGAGCGCGAAGTACTCGGCCGGGCCGAACTTGAAGGCCAGTTCGGTGAGCACGGGCGCGAAGGCGGCGATGACGATGGTGCCCACGCAACCGGCAAAGAACGAGCCCAGACCGGCGGCGGCCAGCGCGGCACCGGCGCGGCCCTTGCGCGCCATCTGGTAGCCCTCTATCGCGGTGACCACCGAGCTGCTTTCGCCCGGTACGTTGATCAGGATGGCCGTGGTCGAGCCGCCGTACTGCGCGCCGTAGTAGATGCCGGCCAGCATGATCAGCGCCGGCGTGGCGTCGAGCGCGTAGATGCTGGGCAGCAGCATGGCGATGGTGGCCACCGGCCCCAGGCCCGGCAGCACGCCGATCAGCGTGCCCAGCATGGCGCCGCCGAAGGCATAGGCCAGGTTGGTGAAGGTGAAGGCGACGCCGAAGCCGAGCGCGAGGTTGTTCAGCAGTTCCATGGCGTCGTCCTCAGCCGGTGATGAACTTGGGCCACAGCGGAATGGTCAGCGACAGGCCCTTGATGAAGATGAGCCAGCAGCCGATGGTCAGCACGATGGAGTTGACCAGCGCGTCCTTCCAGTGGAACTCGTCACCGGCCAGCGCCGCCACGCACACCAGGATGGGCAGTGCCACCACCATGCCAACGTGCGGCAGGATCAGGCCGAAGATGGCCACCGTGGAGGTGATCATGATCAGCGGCTTCCAGGCCCAGCGGCCGATCTTGTCGCCACCCTCGACCTCGATGGTGAGCGAGGTGAACAGGATGATGGAACCCAGCACTGCCATCAGCACACCCAGTCCGAAGGGAAAGTAGCCAGGACCCGGGCGCGCCGACACGCCCATGCTGTAGCCCAGGGCGCCCCAGGCGAAGGCCACGCCGATGACGAGGAACATCAGCCCGGACCAGAAGTCCTTCTGGCTCTTGATCTTCAAGGTCTGTCTCCTCGGGGGAATGGTTTGCGAACCATTCTAGGTAGGCCCCGCCGGGCCCCCGCTGTGGTTTCCACGTAAGGTGGAAGAAAGGCCGCAAGCCTGCCGCCGCCGATGCGCGCGGCACGCGGACGGCTCGCCGCGGAGCGCGTCGCTCAGGATTGAAGGTCCAGGCTGGGCGTGCTGCGCAGCACTTCTTCCAGCGTGGTCAGGCCTTCGGCCACCTTCATCGCGCCGGCCAGGCGCAGCGGGCGCATGCCATCCTTGACCGCCTGGCGGCGCAGCGCCGAGGCGTCCAGCTCGGGGTGCACCGATGCGCGCAAGGCCTCGTTCATGAGCAGCAGTTCATACAGCCCGGCGCGGCCGCGGTAGCCGGTGTGGCGGCATTCCAGACAGCCCACGGCCTTGTAGGGCCGCACCCCGCCCGACAGACGCCAGGGCCGCGCGATCTCGTCCAGCGACTCGCGCGTGGTGCCGTCGTCGCGCACCTTGCAGGCCGGGCACAGCGTGCGCGCCAGGCGCTGTGCCAGCACGCCGATGACCGTGGCCGAGATCAAATAGCGCGGCACGCCCAGGTCGGCCAGGCGCGTGATGGCGCCCACGGCGTCGTTGGTGTGCAGCGTGCTGAACACCAGGTGGCCGGTGAGCGCGGCCTGGATGGCCATTTCGGCCGTGGCCAGGTCGCGGATCTCGCCCACCATGATGATGTCCGGGTCCTGCCGCATCAGCGCGCGCAGGCCTTCGGCAAAGCCCATGTCCAGCGCCGGCTGCACCTGGGTCTGGTTGAAGGCCGGCTCGATCATCTCGATCGGGTCTTCGATGGTGCAGACGTTCACCTCTTCGGTGGCCAGGGTCTTGAGCGTGCTGTACAGCGTGGTGGTCTTGCCGCTGCCGGTGGGGCCGGTGACCAGCACGATGCCGTGCGGCCGCGAAATCAGCTCCTGCCAGGCGCGGCTTTCGACCGCGCCGAAGCCCAGGGCGGTGAGGCCCTTGACCGCGGCCTCGGGGTCGAAGATGCGCATCACCATCTTCTCGCCGAAGGCGGTGGGCAGCGTGGACAGGCGCATCTCGACCTCGCCGCCGGGCTTGCCGTCGGCCGTCTCGGGGCGGCGCGTCTTGATGCGGCCGTCCAGCGGCCGGCGGCGCTCGACCACGTCCATGCGGCCCAGCAGCTTGATGCGCGCGGTCATCGCGCTCATCACCGTCAAGGGCACCTGGTAGACGGTGTGCAGCACGCCGTCGATGCGAAAGCGGATGGCGCCCATGTCGCGCCGCGGCTCGAGGTGGATGTCCGACGCGCGCTGGTCGAAGGCGTAGCCCCACAGCCAGTCGACCACCTGCACCACGCCCTGGTCGTTGGCGTCCAGGGTCTTGTTGGTCTTGCCCAGCTCGACCAGCTGCTCGAAGCTGGCCGTGGTCGAGACCTCACCGCTCTTCTGCGCTGCGCGCACGTTGCGCGCCAGGGCGTAGAACTCGGTGGTGTAGCGGCGCAGGTCCTCGGGGTTGGCCACCACCAGGCGCACGCTGCGCCGCGTGTGCGCCTCGATCTCGGACAGCCAGGCCGTGTCGAAGGGCTCGGCGGTGGCGATCACCACCTCGGTGAGCGACACCGACACCGGCAGCGCGTGCCGGCTCTGCGCGTACTGCACGCTCATCACGTCGGCCACGCGGCCCACGTCCACGCGCAGCGGGTCGATGCGCAGGTAGGGCAGCTGGCAGCGTCCAGCCAGCCACTCGGTCAGCGCCTCCAGGTCCAGCAGTTGGCCGTTGCCCTGGCGCGTGAGGCCGGCCCCGCCCAGGCGCACCAGCGCGTGCAGGCTGGAGCTGCCGGCGCGAAAGCGCGCGCGCACGCTCTCGGCGTCGTCGGCGCTGATCAGGCCGTCATCGCACAGCCAGTCCAGCAGCAGGGGCCATTCGAGCTTGCCCCTGGGTGGCGACCCCGGCGGGGGCTCGGTGGCCATTGCGGCGGTGACGGCTCGGCTCATGCGGCGGTGTCCTGCGGTGGGGTGTAGGGCCGCACCATGCGCAGCCACTTGCGCGCCGGCAGCCCCAGGGCACCGAAGCGCGCTTCGATGGTAGCCGCCCGCGCGGCCAGCGTGGCGCGATCGGGCACGACCACGCCCTGCCCGGCCACGACCACGGTGTTGCCCTCGCGCGTGGGGCGCAGGCTCCAGACCTGGCTTCCGCCAAAGGCCGCGGCAATGCGTTCCAGGCTGGCGGCAAAGCTGGAATGGCGGCCGAACAGGTTGACGGCGAACACGCCGCCGGGCTCGAGCACGCG
>JALHPY010000165.1 GCA_022842305.1 Rubrivivax sp. | reverse complement strand
CGGCCAGGCGGCCGCAGCCTCGGCCGCGCTGCGCCAGGCCATCGCCGCCGCGGGCGATGCCGACCCGCCGATGCGCCTGTGGAGCCTGACGCGACTGGCCGAAATCGACGAGCGCCGCGGCGAGTACGCGGCGGCCGAGGCGGCCTTCCGCCAGGCGCTGGCCACGGGCGAGCCCGATGTCTACCTGCTGGCGGCCTATAGCGACTTCCTCCTCGACCGCGGCCGCGCGCCCGAGGTGCTGAGCCTGCTGCGCGAGCGCGGCCGGGCCGACGTGCTGCTGCTGCGCCTGTACCGGGCGGCAAAAGTCAGCGGTGACCGCGGCGCCGAGGCCTGGGCGGCCGAGCTGACAGCACGCTTCGACGCCGCGCGCCGCCGCGGCGACACCAGCCACCGCAAGGAAGAAGCCATCTTCCTGCTCAGCCAGCCGGGCCGCGCCGCCGATGCCCTGGCGCTGGCGCGCACCAACTGGGCCGAGCAGCAAGAGGCCGCCGACGCCCGCGTGCTGCTCGAGGCCGCCCTGGCCGCCGGCGAACCCGCCGCCGCCGCGCCGGTGCAGCAGTGGCTGGCACGCACCGGCTTCGAAAGCGTGGCGCTGCGGGCGCTGGCCGCCCGTTTGCAGGCGGGCCGATGAGCGTTCTCACGCGCATCCTGCTGTGCCTGATGCTGCTGCTGACCGGGGCGGCGCAGGCGCACAAGCCCTCTGACAGCTACCTGGCGCTCAACGTCGCCGCAGGCCAGTTGTCGGGCCGCTGGGACATCGCGCTGCGCGACCTGGATTTCGCCATCGGCCTGGACGCCGACGGCGATGGCGCCATCACCTGGGGCGAACTGCGCGCGCGCCACGCAGAGATCGCCGGCTACGCCGCGGCGCGGCTGGTGGTGTCGCTGGACGGCCAGACGTGCACGCTGCAGGTGGGCGCGCAGCAGGTCGACCGCCACACCGACGGCGCCTACAGCGTGCTGCCGCTGCAGCTGGGCTGCCCGGCGGCCGGCGCCAGTTCGCGCATCGACATCGCCTACACGCTGTTCGCCGAACTCGACCCGCAGCACCGCGGCCTGCTGGCGCTGACCGTGGACGGCACGACGCGCACCGCCATCCTGGGCCCGCACGACGCGCACCAGGGCTTCGAGCTGCGTTCGGCCAGCCGCCTGGAGCAGGCCCTGCACTTCCTGCGCGACGGCATCTGGCACATCTGGATCGGCTTCGACCACATCCTGTTCCTGCTGGCGCTGCTGCTGCCGGCGGTGGGCCACTGGCCGCGTGCGGGCGCGAGCTGGCAGCCGGTATCGCGCTTCTCACAGGCTTTCTGGGACGTGCTGCGCGTGGTCACGGCCTTCACCGTGGCGCACTCGATCACGCTGTCGCTGGCCACGCTGGAGCTGGTGACGCTGCCTTCGCGCTGGGTCGAGTCCGCCATCGCCGCCTCGGTGGTGCTGGCGGCGTTGAACAACATCTGGCCGTTGTTCCACAGGGGACGCTGGATGGTGGCCTTCGCCTTCGGCCTGGTGCACGGCTTCGGCTTCGCCAGCGTGCTGGGCGACCTGGGCCTGCCGCAAGGGGCGCTGGTGCTGGCGCTGCTGGGCTTCAACGTGGGCGTCGAGCTGGGGCAGCTGGTCATCGTGGCGGCCTTCCTGCCGCTGGCCTACACGCTGCGCCGGGGTGGCTTCTACCGCCATGCGGTGCTGCACGGCGGGTCACTGCTCATCGCCGCCGTGGCCGCGGCCTGGCTGGTGGAACGCGTGTTCGATCTGGCGTTCATGCCCTTCTGAACGCGCCCGGCGCCGGGTGGCCGGGCCGCTAGAATGCGGGCCTTCCCGAGGAGCGTTGCAACGGCCACCGCGCCGCCAGGCTCGGGGCGATCGAGGCCGGCTTGCAGCGCCGCCTTCCACCGCAACGGCGCTCACCCAATCCACGCGAGACCTGGGTGAACGCATGACCACCACCGATTCCCGACCCATGCCGCCGGCCATGCGCCTGTCGGGCCTGGAACCCATGACCGTGGCGCCGGGCACGCTGTTCGTCAACATCGGCGAGCGCACCAATGTCACCGGCTCCAAGGCCTTTGCGCGCATGGTGCTGGAAGGCCGCTTCGAGGACGCGCTGAGCGTGGCACGCCAGCAGGTCGAGAACGGCGCCCAGGTCATCGACGTCAACATGGACGAGGCCATGCTGGACAGCGCCGCGGCGATGGAGCGGTTCCTGAAACTGATCGCCGGCGAGCCCGAGATCGCGCGCGTGCCGATCATGATCGACAGCAGCAAGTGGAGCGTCATCGAGGCCGGCCTGAAGTGCATCCAGGGCAAGGGCATCGTCAACAGCATCAGCCTGAAGGAAGGCGAGGCCGAGTTCCGCCGCCAGGCCACGCTGGTGCGCCGCTACGGCGCGGCCGCGGTGGTGATGGCCTTCGACGAGCAGGGCCAGGCCGACACCTACCAGCGCAAGATAGCCATCTGCGCGCGCGCTTACCGCCTGCTGGTGGACGAGATCGGCTTCCCGGCCGAAGACATCATCTTCGACCCCAACATCTTCGCCATCGCCACCGGCATCGAAGAGCACGACAACTACGCGGTCGACTTCATCGAGGCCACGCGCTGGATCAAGACGCACCTGCCCGGCGCCAAGGTCAGCGGCGGCGTCAGCAACGTGAGCTTCAGCTTCCGCGGCAACGACCCGGTGCGCGAGGCCATCCACACTGTCTTCCTGTACCACGCCATCAAGGCCGGGCTGGACATGGGCATCGTCAACGCCGGCATGGTGGGCGTGTACGACGATCTCGAGCCGCAGTTGCGTGAGCGCGTGGAAGACGTGGTTCTCAACCGCCGCCCCGACGCCGGTGAGCGCCTGGTCGAGATTGCCGAAAGCGCCAAGGGCCTGGCGCGCGACGACAGCGCGCGGCTGGCCTGGCGCGCCGGCGATGTGGAAACCCGCCTGAGCCATGCCCTGGTGCACGGCATCACCGAGTTCATCACGCAGGACACCGAAGAAGCCTGGCAAGCCATCGCCGCCAAGGGCGGGCGCCCGCTGCACGTGATCGAAGGCCCGCTGATGGCCGGCATGAACATCGTGGGCGACCTGTTCGGCCAGGGCAAGATGTTCCTGCCCCAGGTGGTGAAGAGCGCGCGCGTGATGAAAACCGCCGTGGCCCACCTGCTGCCCTACATCGAGGCCGAGAAGAAGGCCCTGGTCGACGCCGGTGGCGAGGCCCGGGCCAAGGGCAAGATCGTCATCGCCACGGTCAAGGGCGACGTGCACGACATCGGCAAGAACATCGTCACCGTCGTCCTGCAGTGCAACAACTTCGAAGTGGTGAACATGGGCGTGATGGTGCCCTGCCAGGACATCCTGGCGCGGGCCAAGGCCGAGGGCGCGGACATCATCGGCCTCTCCGGCCTGATCACGCCCAGCCTGGAAGAGATGCAGCACGTGGCCGGCGAGATGCAGCGCGACGAGTACTTCCGCGGCCGCAAGACACCGCTGCTCATCGGCGGCGCCACCTGCAGCCGCGTGCACACCGCGGTGAAGATCGCGCCGCACTACGAGGGCCCGGTGGTCTACGTGCCCGACGCCTCGCGCAGCGTGGGCGTGTGCGCCGACCTGCTGAGCGACGAGCGCGCGGCGCGCTTCATCGCCGAACTGCAGACGGATTACCAGCGCGTGCGCGAACAGCACGCCAGCAAGAAGGCCACGCCGCTGGTCACGCTGGCCGCGGCGCGCGCCAACAAGGCGGCGGTGGACTGGGCCGCGTACACGCCGCCGGTACCCAAGTTCATCGGCCGGCGCGTGTTCAGGAACTACGACCTGGCCGAGCTGGCCGCCAGCATCGACTGGGCGCCCTTCTTCCAGACCTGGGACCTGGCCGGCAAGTTTCCCGACATCCTGCGCGACGAGACCGTAGGCCACGAAGCGCAGCGCGTGTTCAGCGACGGCAAGCGCCTGCTGCAGCGCGCCATCGAAGGCCGCTGGCTGCAGGCCAGCGGCGTGATCGCGCTGCTGCCGGCCAACACCGTGGGCGACGACACGATCGAGGTCTACACCGACGCATCACGCAGCCAGGTGGCGCTGCGCTGGAGCCCGCTGCGCCTGCAGACCGAGCGCCCGGTGGTCGACGGCGTGAAACGCCCCAACCGCAGCCTGGCCGATTTCGTGGCGCCCAGGGCCGACCAGGGCGGAAAGGACGACTACATCGGCCTGTTTGCCGTGACCGCTGGTCTGGGCGTCGAGAAAAAGGAAAAGCAGTTCACCGAGGAGCACGACGACTACAGCGCCATCATGCTCAAGGCCCTGGCCGACCGCCTGGCCGAGGCCTTTGCCGAGCGCCTGCACCAGCGCGTGCGCACCGAGCTGTGGGGTTACGCGCCCGACGAGGCCCTGGCCACCGAGGCGCTGATCGCCGAGCAGTACCGCGGCATACGCCCCGCACCCGGCTACCCGGCCTGCCCCGACCACAGCGTCAAGCGCGACATGTTCCGCGTGCTGGCGGCGGATGACATCGGCATGAGCCTGACCGAGAGCCTGGCCATGTCGCCCGCGGCCAGCGTCAGCGGTTTTTACCTGGCGCACCCGCAAGCCGTGTACTTCAACGTCGGTCGTATCGGCGAAGACCAGCTGGCCGACTGGGCCGCGCGTCAGGCGCTGGACGAAGCGCAGGCGCGGCGGTTGCTGGCGCCGGTGCTGGGCTGAAGCCCCACGCCGTTTGCAGCGTGGCGTCGGCAGCGGCCGACACAGTCGCGTCCAAGGGTAAGCGTTGCATGCAAGGTGCAGGCAGGGGCTGATTCGGGCGCTCGGTTGCCGAGAATGCAAGTTCGAACGCCAACATCCGGTCGGCGTTCGATCCCATGCATGACCGGGGACGCCCTTGAATCCGTCAACACTTTGGCGCCAGGCCGGCGCCTGCTTGATCACCGTGCTGCTGGCCGCCTGCGGCGGCGGTGGTGGTGGCGGCGGTGGCACCGAGCCGACTGCCGGCAATCCGCCGCCGCCCGTGGCCGTTGTCGAGAAGCCCGCCACGCGCAACGATGCGGCGCGCTTCCTGACGCAAGCCAGCTTCGGCCCGACCGACGGCGACATCGACCGCCTGATGTCCATCGGCTACGCGGCCTGGATCGACGAGCAGCTGGCGCTGCCCCCGGCCGGCACCCACCGCGCGCACTGGGAGGCGCGCGACGCCGAGATCAAGGCGGCCAACGCGGCCAACAGCGCCGGGCAGGACCAGGTCTTCGAATCCTTCTGGAAGCAGGCCGTCACCGGCCCCGACCAGCTGCGCCAGCGCACCGCCTACGCGCTGAGCCAGATCTTCGTGATCTCCATGGTCGACAGCAACGTCGGCAACAACCCGCGCGCCGTGGCCGCCTGGCTGGACATGCTGGGCGACAAGGGCCTGGGCAACTACCGCGCGCTGCTGGAATCGGTGACGCGCCATCCCATGATGGGCTACTACCTCTCGCACCTGCGCAACCAGAAGGCCGACACGCGCACCGGGCGCGTGCCCGACGAGAACTACGCGCGCGAGGTGATGCAGCTGTTCTCCATCGGCCTGGTGCAGCTGGCCGAAGACGGCAGCGCGCGCACCGCGGCCGGCGGCGCGCAGCTCGAGACCTACACGCCGGCCGACATCGCCGGCCTGGCCAAGGTCTTCACCGGCTTCAGCTTTGCCTGCCCCGCCTTCCCGGCGAACGGCTGCTTCAGCAGCGGCAGCAGCGGCGGCGCCAGCGACCCCGACCGCAACTTCAAGCCCATGCTCGGCTACCCCAACTTCCACAGCAGCGAAGAGAAGAGCTTCCTGGGCACCACGATCGCGGTGCAGACCACCGCCGCACCCGACGCCACGCTGGCCACGGCGCTGGACGCCATTGCGGCGCACCCGAACGTCGGGCCCTTCATCGGCCGCCAGCTGATCCAGCGCTTCGTCACCAGCAACCCCAGCGGCGCCTACATCGCCGCGGTGGCGCGCGCCTTTGCCGACAACGGCAGCGGCGTGCGCGGCGACATGGCTGCGGTGATCAAGGCGGTGCTGATGCACCCGGAAGCGCGCGCCGTGTCCAACAGTTCGGGCAAGCTGCGCGAGCCGGTGCTGCGCCTGTCGGCCTTTCTGCGCGCCTTTCCGCACAGCAGCGACACCGGCCACTGGCGCATGGGCAACACCGACAACCCCGGCACCTCGCTGGGCCAGACGCCGCTGCGCGCGCCCTCGGTCTTCAACTACTACCGCCCCGGCTTCGTGCCGCCGGGCACGCAGGCGGCGGCTGCCAACCTGGTGGCGCCCGAGATGCAGATCGCCAGCGAGACCACCGCCGCCGGTTACGTGAACACGATGCGCGACAACATCAGCTCGGGCATCGGGCAGAACAACGGCACCGTGGGCGGCGTGGCGCTGAACCGGCGCGACATCCGCGGCAACTACAGCGCCGAACTCGCCCTGGCCGAGAACCCCGCCGCGCTGGTGGACCGGGTGGCCACGCGGCTGGCCTGGGGCCAGGTGGGCGCGGCCCTGCAGGCCGACATGGCCGCGGCCGTGGGCAGCATCGTCATCCCGGCGCTCAACGCCACGGGCAGCAACCAGGCGCAGATCGACAGCGCCCGCCGCAACCGCGTCAACGCAGCCATGCTGCTGGTGCTGGTCAGCCCCGAGTTCCTGGTTCAGAAGTGATGCGGAGCGCCCACGACATGAAGGCTGATCGTCGACTTTTCCTGCGCCATGCCAGTGCGCTGTCGCTGCTGACGGGCCCGGGCGCGCCGCTGGCGCTTAACCTGCTGGCCGCCGGTTCGGCCGCGGCGCAGGCCGCGCCCGACTACAAGGCCCTGGTGTGCCTGTTCCTGTTCGGCGGCAACGACGCCTACAACATGGTGCTGCCCACCGACAGCGCCAGCTGGCAGGCCTACACCGACACGCGCAACCAGGCACCCGACCCCATCGCGCTGCTGGCCCCGGGCACCGCGCCCGACGCGGCGGCCGCAGCGGCATCCCCGGCCCGGCTGGGCGGCGTGCTGCCCATCGCGCCGCTGGACGCGGGTGCGCTCAATGCCGGACGCACATTTGCGCTGCACCCGGTGATGGGCACGCTGCAGACGATGTTCGGCACCGAGCGCCGCCTGGCCATCGTGCCCAACCTGGGGCCGCTGATCCAGCCCACCACCAAGGCGCAGTACGCCCAGGCGGGGCACCCCAAGCCGGCGCGCCTGTTCTCGCACAACGACCAGCAGAGCACCTGGCAGTCGCTGGCGCCCGAAGGTGCCGTCACCGGCTGGGGCGGGCGCATGGGCGACCTGCTGGCGGCCGGCAACACCCGCGCCGCGTTCACCGCGGTCTCGGCGGCGGGCGGCACGGTGTGGCTCAACGGCCAGTCGGTGCGGCAGTACCAGATCAATTCCAGCGGCCCGATCCGGCTGGGCGCCAACGCCAGCGGCCAGGTCTACGGATCGACGGCCGTGGCCGACGCGCTCAACCGCATCGCCGGCAGCGCGCGCGGCACGCATGTCTTCGAAGGCGACGTCGCCGCCGTGAGCCAGCGCGCCATCGACGCCGAGGCCTTGCTGCGCACGTCGCTGCGCCCGGCCAGCGACGCCACCTTCGGCACCGCGCCGGCCAGCGGCGCCTACAACGCCAACAACGACCCCAAGCTGCAGTACGACAACCCGATCACCGGCGCCAGGGCCTTCAACAGCACGGCACAGCAGCTGCAGGTGGTGGCACGCATGATCGACGCCGGCCTGGCTGGCCTGACGGGCGTACGGCGCCAGGTGTTCTTCGTCAGCCTGTCGGGCTTCGACACCCACGACTTCCAGAACCGCAACCAGGCCGACCTGATGGCCCGGCTGTCGCATGCGCTGCGCTATTTCGACACCACGCTGGGCGCCCTGGGCGCGCTGGGCAACGTCACCACCTTCACCGCCAGCGACTTCGGCCGAACCTTCACCAGCAACGGCGACGGCACCGACCACGGCTGGGGCAGCCACCACTTCGTGACGGGCGGCGCGGTGCGCGGCGGCGACCTCTATGGCCGCTTTCCGACCCTGGGCCGCAAGAACGCCAACAACAGCAACTTCGACAGCAGCCCCGACCAGTTGTCCAACGGCTCGCTGCTGCCCGAGACATCGGTGGACCAGTACGGCGCCACGCTGGGCGCCTGGTTCGGGCTGACGGCCCCGCAGCTGAGCGATGTCTTCCCGAACCTGGCCAACTTCGATGCCGGCCGGCGCGATCTGGGGTTCATGGGTTGACCCGATGGCCGGGCCGCGGCCGATGGCGAAGCCGATCGGGCGGCAGGGTCAGCCCATGCGCCAGCACCGCAACAGGTTCAGATGCAGTGGCTCGCCGGCCCGCGCAATGCTTCCGGCCTTGCCCACCATCCAGAAGTAGCGCAGGTGCTTGTCGTTGAGCGTGACCCTCGCTCGATCAAGACATCCAGTTTTTCGAGCTATATCCAAATAATATTCGAGTTGTTCGATGCATCGTGGACCACCATACTCATGTCCAAAGCGGTTTCCATGGGGGTGCCTTCGAGGGCCTGCTGATGGGCTCCGCAGCGCAGCAGATCATAAATTGCGCCCATGGCGCCGTGCTCGTCGTGCGTGCACCCGCGGCGCCAGAGGAGAAGTTGGCATGCTGAAAGTGCTCGTTCCCGTCGACGGCTCCAGCAACTCCCTGCATGCCGTGCGGCATATCCTGAGCGAGTTCCGGCGCAATCCGGCAATCGACATCCATCTGCTCAACGTGCAGCCGCCGTTCTCGGGGAACGTCACGCGTTGGATCGACCGGAAGACGATCAACGAGGCGCACGTCGAGGCATCGGAGCTGGCGTTGCAGCCGACCAGACAGATACTCGACGAAGTCTCTGTACCCTACTCGGTGCACCTCGCCGTGGGTGCAAAGGCAAGCTCGATCGCAGAGTTCGCTCAGCAATTGCAATGCGACCACATCGTCATCGGCACCGCGCGCAAGAACTCGCTCATGCGAACCATCGAGGGCTCCGTCACCAACAAGCTGCTCGAGTTGACGACCGTCCCGGTCATCGCGGTCGCTGGCGACTCACCGTCTACCTGGCAGCGCTACGGCATTCAATTGGGTGTCGGCGGTGGCCTTGCCTGGCTGCTGGTTGCCGCACTCGAGTGAACCCCCTGGGTCGGGGCGGCT
>JALHPY010000164.1 GCA_022842305.1 Rubrivivax sp. | reverse complement strand
CGCCAGCCGCCGAAGGGGTCGCGCAGGCTGGCGTGCAGGTCCAGACGGCGCGGGTCGGGTGCGTCCAGAAAGGCCGCATGGCCGCGGAACTCGAAGCCGTTGTCGCCACGGTGGCTGCGGTGGTGGCCGGGCCGGTGGCCGACGGCCGCATCGGCGACACGGTAGTGGATCTCGCGCACGTCCATCATGGCGCAGCCACCTGGCGCAGGATGCCGTCCACCAGCGCGGCGGTGATCTCCTGGCGTCGCAGTTCGTACACCGGCTGCAGGCACAGGCGGTGCGCCACGGCTTCGAAGAACAGGCCGCGCAGGTCTTCGGGTGTGGCGTGGTCGCGGCCGTCCAGCCAGGCGGCCACACGCACCGCGCGCAGCAGCAGGCTCATGCCGCGCGGGCTGGCGCCGGCCAGCATCAGCGCACCCATGTCGATGTCGGGCAGGCGCACGCCATAGTCCGCCGGTTGCGCCGTGGCCCGCCACAGCGCCAGCGCGTAGGCCTGCAGCGCATCGGCGCAGCGCACGCGGCGCTGGATCAGCGCGCCCAGTTCGTTGAGCTCGTGCTGCGCCACCATGGCCGACTGCAGGCCGTCGACCAGCGCGTCGGTGTCGTGGAAGCGCGGGTCGAACACCAGGCTGCGCCGGTCGGCGTCGGCCGTGGGCGACTCCACCGCCACCTCGAGCATGAAGCGGTCACGCGCCGCGGCCGAGATCTCGAAGGTCTCTTCGCGCTCGACGCGGTTGCGGTCGGCAAACACCAGCAGGTGCGGGAAGCGGTACTCGCGGTTGAAGGCCTGCACGCTGCGCTCGGCCATCACGCGCAGCAGCAGCGCGTGCACCTGCGGCCGGGCGCGGTTGATCTCGTTGAAGAAGAAGATGCTCAGGGCCTCACCGTGCTGGATGAGCGGGCCGGGGTCCACCGCCGGCCGGCCTTCGGCGCTGATGTAGGTGTAATAGACCAGGTCGCCCGGCATCAGGTCGATGGTGCCTTCGGTGCGCGCAAAGGCACCGCCCAGCACGCGCGCAAAGGCGCGCAGCAGGGTGGTCTTGCCCACGCCCACGTCGCCCTGCAGCAGCACGTGGCCGCGCGCGAACACGGCGATGTTGATCAGGCGGATGGCGCGCGCCTGGCCCAGCAGGGCGCTGGCCACTTCCTGCTCGAGCGCCAGCGCGCGCTGCCGGGCGTCTTGCAGCTGCGCGTCAGTACGGTCCATGCGGCATTCCTGGCTCCCTAAGGCGGCCCTGCGCGCAGCACAGCGCGCGGCACAGTGTGTCTCGCCACCGGCGCAGATGGGGATGCCCGGCCACCCGGGGCAAGGCAGAGCAAGAGACGCGCCCAGGGCCCGGGCTTCACGCTACGCCAGCGGGTGTTGCGCATCGGGTGGAACACTCTGCGCCAAAACTGGTGGACAGGCCTGTGGCCCGCCGCCGCAGCGGCCTGCAGACGCCCTGCCGGGACTCCGGACTTTCCCGTAGCGATGCCGTGGCCGGCGGCGCAAACGCCCCCCAAAACAGCCGATGCAGGCCACAGGAATCAGGGTTATGCCGGAGTCAAGACCCTCATGCGTGCCGGGCCGGCCGCGGCAAGGGCAAGCGACCCCGCCGATGCGGCTGTGCAGCATTCGGCATGGGCATGCTTGTTGCACAAGACCCCCCTTGCCAGACAAGGCGCGAAGGGTCAGGTGGCTCCTTCGCGCCGCACAACAGACCACCGAACAGCAAGGAGACATCAATGAGTTTTCCGCGTCAAGCAAGCGGCGGCATCACGAGGGCTTTGGCAGTAGCAGTGTTGACCTTGCCGGCATTGGCCTATGCCAATGCCGACGTGGAAAAGAACATCGCCAACCCGAAGAACTGGGCCACGCAGGCTGGTGACATGTTCAACCAGCGTTACAGCAAGCTCAACCAGATCAACAAGGGCAACGTCGGCAAGATGCAGGTCGCGTGGACCTTCTCCACCGGCGTGCTACGCGGCCACGAGGGCTCGCCCCTGGTGGTGGACGGCAGGATGTACCTGCACTCGCCGTTCCCGAACAAGGTGTTCGCGATCGACCTGGACACGCAGAAGATCCTGTGGAAGTACGAGCCCAAGCAGGACCCGGCGGTCATACCGCAGATGTGCTGCGACACCGTCAACCGCGGCCTGGCCTATGCCGAAGGCAAGGTCATCCTGCAGCAGGCCGACAGCATGCTGATCGCGCTGGACGCCAAGAGCGGCAAGCTGCTGTGGAGCACCAAGAACGGCGACCCCAAGCTGGGCGCCGTCAACACCAACGCGCCGCACATCTTCAAGGACAAGATCATCACCGGCATCAGCGGCGGCGAGTGGGGCGTGCGCGGTTTCATCGCGGCCTACAACCTGTCGGACGGCAAGCTGGCCTGGAAGGGCTACAGCGTGGGCCCCGACAGCGAGATGCTGATGGACCCCGACAAGACCATGACCTGGACCGACGGCGCGATGAAGCCCGTGGGCCGTGATTCGTCGCTCAAGACCTGGAAGGGCGACCAGTGGAAGATCGGCGGCGGCACCACCTGGGGCTGGTACAGCTACGACAAGGCGCTGAACCTGATGTACTACGGCACGGGCAACCCGTCCACCTGGAACCCGGCGCAACGCCCGGGTGACAACAAGTGGTCGATGACCATCTTCGCGCGCGATGTCGACACCGGCATGGCCAAGTGGGTCTACCAGATGACGCCGTTCGACGAGTGGGACTTCGACGGCATCAACGAGATGATCCTGGCCGACATCAACGTCAAGGGCAAGCCCACCAAGGCGCTGGTGCACTTCGACCGCAACGGCTTTGCGTACACGATGGACCGCGTCACGGGCGCCCTGCTGGTGGCCGAGAAGTTCGACCCGAAGGTCAACTGGGCCACGCACGTGGACATGAAGACCGGCCGGCCGCAGGTGGTGTCCAAGTACTCCACGGCGCAGAACGGGCCTGACGTCAACACCAAGGGCATCTGCCCGGCGGCGCTGGGCACCAAGGACCAGCAGCCGGCCTCGTTCGACCCCGAGACCAAGCTCTTCTACGTGCCCACCAACCACGTGTGCATGGACTACGAGCCGTTCAAGGTCGAGTACACCGCAGGCCAGCCTTACGTGGGCGCCACGCTGTCGATGTTCCCGGCGCCGGGCAGCCACGGCGGCATGGGCAACTACATCACCTGGGACGCGGGCACCGGCAAGATCGTGCAGTCCAAGGCCGAGAAGTTCTCAGTCTGGAGCGGCTCGCTCAACACCGCGGGCGGCCTGTCCTGCTACGGCACGCTCGAGGGCTACCTGAAGTGCGTCGACAACAAGGACATCAACAAGGAACTGTTCAAGTTCAAGACGCCGTCGGGCATCATCGGCAACGTCTTCACCTATGAGCACAAGGGCAAGCAGTACCTGGGCGTGTTCTCGGGCATCGGCGGCTGGGCCGGCATCGGCATGGCGGCGGGCCTGGAAAAGGACACCGACGGCCTGGGCGCCGTAGGTGGTTACCGTGAACTGAACCAGTACACGGAACTCGGCGGCTCGTTGACGGTCTTCGCACTGCCGAACTGATAACCGCCCGGAACGCGTTCAACGCTGGGTTCTGATCGACGCGGGGGCGGCGCTTGCAAGAGTGGCCGCCCCTCTTCCCTTACCCATTTGTCTCCCTGTCCATCGGACGACGTGCCATGAAGATTCGACTCTCCACGCTGGGCCTGCTGCTGCTGGGCGGTGCGACGCAAGCCCAAGCCCAGGCCGCCCCGGATGCCGCGGCATCGGCCCCACCCCCGTACACCGTGCAGGACGGCTACAAGGTCGACACCGAGACCATGAAGGGCTTTCGTGCATGGCGCGCCGCCGCCTGTGACCGCTGCCACGGCGCCAACCAGGAAGGCATGGTCGGGCCTTCGCTGGTGGCCGCGCTGAAGACGCTGACCAAGGAAGAGTTCGTCAAGGTCGTCACCAACGGCCGCCTCGAGAAGGGCATGCAGAGCTTCGGCAACAGCCCGGTGGTGATGAACAACATGGACCAGCTCTACGCCTACCTCAAGGGCCGATCCGACGGCGCCATCACGCGCGCCAAGGTCGAAGAGATCAAATGATGAAGCGCACCCGCCTGCCCGCCGGGTTTGCCGCAGCCCTGCTGCTGGCCGCACTGCCGGCCCTGGCGCAGGACGCACAGCCGCCGCGCCAGGCGCTGCGCGTGTGCCAGGACCCGAACAACCTGCCCTTCTCCAACGACGCCCACCAGGGCATCGAGAACCGCATCGCCGAGGTCTTCGGCAAGGCCTTGGGCCTGCCGGTCACCTACTACTCGTTTCCGCAGCGCCTGGCCTTCATCCGCAACACGCTGCGCTACAAGCTGCCGGGGCAGGATTTCCCTTGCGACATCGTCATGGGCGTGCCTGCGGGCTACGACCAGGTCTCGGTCACCAAGCCCTATTACCGCTCGACCTACGCCCTGGTGCTGGCCCCGGGCAAGGGGCTCGAAGGCGTGAAGAGCGGCGATGACTTCCTGCGCCTGCCGCCGGCCACGCTGCGCGCGCTGCGCATCGGCGTGGTGGATCGCTCGCCGGCTTCGGACTGGCTGGTCAAGCACCGGCTCGTCGAGCAGGGCGTGCCCTACGCGATGATGAACGCCGACCCGGCCGAATACCCGGGGCAGATCATCGAGCGCGACCTCAGTGCCGGCAAGATCGACGCGGCCATCGTCTGGGGGCCCATCGCCGGCTACTTTGCGCAGCGCGTCAAGCCGCTGGCGCTGAGCGTGGTGCCGCTGAAGTCCGAGCCCGGCGTGCGCTTCGATTTCTCCATGGCCATGGGCGTGCGCTACGGTGAGCGCGAATGGAAGCAGCAGGTCGAAGGCCTGCTCGAATCCCAGCGCGGCGAGATCCAGGCCATCCTGCGCGAGTTCGGCGTGCCCCTGGTGGACGAGCCTTCCGCCGCCCGCTGAGCCCCTTCCCCCGGCCCCCCTGCTTCCTGCCGGCCATCGCATGAGACACCTGCTGGCCCTGGGCCTGTCGCTATTGACGCTGCTGCCATCGGCCCGGGCCGCCCCTGATCGCGCCGAACTGCTGCGCCTGGCCGGCAGCGTGTGGAAGATCGAGGTGCAGCGCGCCCAGGGCGGCTACGCACTGGGCTCGGCCGTGGCGGTGGCGCCCGAGCGCGTGCTGACCAACTGCCATGTCACGCGCGACGCATTGGCGGTGCACGTGGTGCGCGGCGGCCTGCGCCAGCGCGCCGACGCCCAGGCCGCCGACCCTGAACACGACCTGTGCCTGCTGCGCGTGCCCGGCCTGGCCGCCACACCGGTGGCCCTGGGCCACAGCGGCGCGCTGCAGCCGGGCCAGGCCGTGCTGGCCCTGGGCTACACCGGCGGCATGGAACTGCAGCACAGCGTCGGCCGCGTGGTGGCGCTGCACCGGCTGGACCAGGGCGCGGTGGTGCAGAGCAGCAATGCCTTCACCTCGGGCGCCAGCGGCGGCGGCCTGTTCGACCAGCAGTCGCGGCTGGTGGGCATCCTCACCTTCCGGCTGCGCGGCGGCGGGGCGCACTACTTCTCGGCGCCGGTGGAGTGGCTGGCGCCGCTGCTGACTGACGACAGCCGCTTCCGCACCGTGGGGCCCTTGCCGGCCGGACAGCAGGCCTTCTGGGAGCTGCCGGCCCCGGCCCAGCCCAACTTCCTCCGCGCTGCCGTGCTGGAGCGTGAGCGCCGCTGGGACGAGCTCGAAGGCCTGGCCTTCAACTGGACGCGCAGCGACGGCGAAGACCCGCAGTCCTGGTACCTGCACGGCCTGGCGCTGGACCACCTGCGGCGCTGGCCCGAATCACAACGCGCGCTGGAGCAAGCGCTGCTGCTGCAGCCGGGCTCGCCCCAGACCTGGTTCCGCCTGGGCCTGGTGCACGCCGAACAAGGCCGGCTGGACCTGGCGCGCCAGGCCCGCGGCCGCCTCGAAGGCCTGGGCTCAGAACTGGCCGGCGAACTGGGCCGTGCCATCGACACCGACTGACCGGAACTCCATGCAAGCTGCCGCCCTGACCCTGACCCTGCTGATGCTGCTGTGCAGCGCCGCCGTCGCGCAGCCGGCCAACACCGATTTCTCGCCCGCCGAGCGCCTGCTCTTCGTCAAGCACCAACTGGGCAACGTCAAGGCGCCGGCCACGCTGCGCTACCGCTTCAGCAAGCGCGGCACGCTCGAGCCGGGCTACGAGGACCGGGTGGCCCTGTCGCTGAAGACCAGCGCCGACGGCAGCTGCTGCGCCACGCACACCGACTTTTTGAGCGGCACGCACGCGCTGCAACTGCCCGACCTTCCCGCAGCCGAAGCCAACCCGGTGATCCTGCACTTCCTCGAGCGCGAGGTGCGCGAGATGCAGCGCCTGACAAAGGGCTCGCAGACGCACTTTCGCAAGCGCATCCGCATGGCCGTGTTCAACGGCGCCACGGTGCAGGCGCTGGCGCTGCGCTACCGTGGCCAGCAGGTGCAGGTGCAGGAGATCCGCATCACCCCCTTCAGCGACGACCCCAACCGGCCGCGCTACGAGCAACTGGCGCTGAAGGAGTACCGTTTCCTGCTGTCCGACGCCGTGCCCGGCGGCCTGTACGGCATCCGCACGCGGGTGGCTGCCGCCGACCCCGCCACCCCACCGCTGCTGCTCGAAGAGCTGTACCTCGACGGCGCCGAACCCCACTTGCCGCGGACCGAGACACGATGAACAAGCCAACCCTTCGCCTGCCGCTGGCCCTGGCCGGCCTGCTGGCCACACTCGCCGCCCTGCCCGCGCACGCCAACGACTTCCCCACCGTCGACCGCGTGCTCTACGTGCAGGAGTGCATGAACGGCCGGCCCGGGCCCTACTACGAGATGGTCAACAAGTGCTCGTGCGCGCTGGACGCGCTGGCGCGCGAGATCAGCCACGCCGACTATGTGCAGATCAGCACCGCGGCCAAGGCCAACTCCATCGGCGGCGAGCGCGGCAGCTACATCCGCGACACCGAGATGCTGCAGGTGCAGATCAAGCGCTACCGCGAACTGCAAACCAAGGCCAAGAGCGGCTGCTTTCTCGGCTCTGACCCGCGCTAGTGGGTCACGACACGGCCATGCGCGCCCGGCTCGCTGCGGCCCTGCTGGCCTTGACGGCGCTGCTGTGCGGCGGCGCCGCCGCTGCCGTCGCCGAGGCGCCGCTGAGCCTGGCCGAAGTGGCACCCGGCGTGTTCGTGCACCAGGGCCGCGTCGAGAACTGGTTGCCGACCAATGGTGGCGACGTGGCCAACCTGGGTTTCGTCGTCGGCCAGCGCTGCGTGGCGGTCATCGACAGCGGCGGCACGCCGGCCCTGGGCCAGGCCCTGCGCGCGGCCATCGCCCGCACCACGCCGCTGCCGGTGTGTTACGTCATCAACACCCACGCCCACCCCGACCACGTGCTGGGCAACGCGGCCTTTGTCAGCGCAGCAGCCGACGCGCCGCGCTTCGTGGGCCATGCGCGCCTGCCCGCGGCGCTGGGCGCACGCGAGCCGTACTTGCGCAACGCGCTGCGGCGCGACTTCAACCAGGTGCTGGCGCCGCAGGACATCGTCTACCCCACGCTGCTGGTCGAACGCCGGTTGTCACTGGACCTGGGCGGCCGCACGCTGCACCTGGACGCCTGGCCCACGGCGCACACCAACCACGACCTGTCGGTGCTGGACACGCACACGCGCACCCTGTTCCTGGGCGACCTGCTGTTCGTGGCCCACCTGCCGGTGCTGGACGGCAGCCTGCGCGGCTGGCTGCAGGTGCTGGCCGATCTGCGGCAGATGGACGTGGCCCTGGTCGTGCCCGGCCACGGCGCACCCAGCGCACGCTGGCCGGCGGCGCTGGACCCGCAGGAGCAGTACTTGCGCCAGCTGCTGGCCGACACCCGCGCCGCGCTGCGCGAGCGCCTGAGCATCCAGCAGGCGGTAGCGCGCATCGGCAGCGGCGCCCTGCCCGGCTGGTGGCTGACCGAGCTGTTCCACCGCCGCAACGTCACCGCGGCCTACGCCGAGCTCGAATGGGAGGAATGACATGCACACCATCCTGAGGCGCGCGCTGCAGCCCTTCGCCATCTTGCTGGCATCTCTGCTGCTGGCCACCCCTGCCACCGCCCAACTGAAATCTGGCGACAACCCCGAGGCCAACCCGGTGTGGCAGAAGGTGCGCGCCAGCCTGTTTGCCGGGCGCAGCGTCGAGGCGGCCAGCGGCGACATGGTGGTCATCGAAGCCCCCGCCCGCGCCGAAGATGCCGCCATCGTGCCGATGGCGCTGCGCGCGCGGCTGCCGGCGGGCGATGCGCGGCAAGTGACCAAGCTGTACCTGATCATCGACAACAACCCCTCGCCCATCGCCGCGATCTTCGACTTCGCGCGCGGCAGCGGACGGGCCGAGATCGAGACCCGCGTGCGCGTGGACGAGTACACCCATGTGCGCGCCATCGCCGAGCTGAGCGACGGCAGCCTGCACATGGCCACGCGCTTCGTCAAGGCCTCGGGTGGCTGCTCGGCGCCACCGGGCAAGGACCCGCAGGCGGCGCTGGCCAACCTGGGCAAGATGCGGCTGCGCGTGGACGGCGACCTGCGCCGCGGGCGCGACGTGCTGGCGCAGCTGATGATCAGCCACCCCAACCATTCCGGCCTGGCCATGGACCAGGCCACGCGCCAGTACACGCCGGCCCACTACGTGCGGCGCGTGCTGGTCAGCTATGCCGGCGCGCCGGTGCTCACCGCCGACCTGGACTTCGCGATCAGCGAGAACCCGAACTTCCGTTTCCACTTCGTGCCCCAGGGGGACGGCGTGCTCAAGGCCGAGGTGCTCGACACCCAGGACCTGCGCTTCGAAAGCACGCTGGCCCTGGCACCCGCGCCCTGATGAAGCCGTGCGCGCTGCGGGCGGTGTGGATTGCAGCGCTGCTGCAGGCCGCGGCCGCGGGCGCGGCGCCCTTTGCCTACGTCACCAACCAAGGCAGCCACGATGTCTCGGTGGTCGACCTGGCCAGCCAGCGCGTGGTGGCCACGGTGCCGGTGGGCCGCTCGCCGGCCGGCGTGGCGGTGGCCGGCACCAGCGGCCGGGCCTACGTCTCCAACCCCGACAGCAAGAGCATCTCGGTCATCGACACCCAACGGCAGCGGGTGGTGGACACCTGGCCGGCCGGCAGCGGGCCGGTGGGCATTGCGGTCTCGGCCGACGGCGCCTTGCTGGCCGTGGCCGACTGGTACGCCAACGCCCTGCTGGTGTACGACACGCGCACGGCGCGCGCCGCGCCGGCCATCGCCGTGGGCCGGGCCCCGGCCGGCGTGGCCGTGCTGGGCGACGGGCCGACGG
>JALHPY010000163.1 GCA_022842305.1 Rubrivivax sp. | reverse complement strand
TGGCCCAGACGCTGGTGGTGGCCGCTGACAGCAGCATGGCCGAGGCGCTGCAGGTCGTGGCGCGGGCCTTCGAGGCCGCCAACCCCGGCGTGCAGCTGCGCCTGAAGTCGGGTGCAGCAGGGGTGTTGCTGGATCAGCTGGCTCAGGGCGAGGCTGCCGACGTGCTGACCAGCGACGACGCCGACACCCTGGCGCTGGGCCGGCAGCGGCGGCTGCTGGTGCCCGACCTGCGCAGCGTCTTCGCCTCCAATGCGCTGGTACTGGTGGTGCCGGCGTCCTTGCAGCTGCCGGTGCAGCGCCTGTCCGACCTGGGCCGGCCCGAGGTGGCGCGCATCGCCATGGGCCGCCAGCCCGACGTGCCGGCCGGTCGCTACGCGCGCGAGGCCATCAACGCGCAGCGGCTGTGGCCATCGGTGCAGCGCAAGATCGTGGCCGCCGCCGACGTGCGCGCGGTGCTGGACCTGGTGGCCCGTGCCGATGTCGAGGCCGGCTTCGTGTACGCCACCGACGCGGCCACCGCGCCCGACAAGGTGCGCGTGGTCGAGCGGCTGCCCACCACCACGCCCATCAGCTACCAGGCCAGCGTGGTGGTCGGCAGCCGGCAGGCGGCGCTGGCGCGCGCCTTCGTCGAGCACCTGCGCGGCGCGCCGGCCCAGGCGGTCTTCAAGCGCTTCGGCTTCGGCCCGCCTTGAGGCCGGCGATCAGGCTCAGGCCAGGGCCTGGCGCAACGCCGCCAGCATGCCCTCGGGCGCCTCGGCCATCAGGTGGTGGCCGCAGGGCAGGGTGCTGACCTTCGCCTTCAGCGCCGCCACGATCTCGGCCGCGGCACGCGGCTGGGTCATCTGGTCCTGCGCGCCCAGGATGAAGGTGGTGGGGCAGGCCACGCGCGCCGCGGCCCGCAGGCCGCCGGCGTAGCGGTCGCACACGCCGAAGTCGTGCGCGAACAGGTTGATGCCCAGGCGTTGCTGGGCCTGGGCCTGCATGCGGCGCATCAGCGCGCGGCTGCTGCCGTGCACCCAGGCGCCGGGGCCGGGGTATGAGGGCTTGCTGGCCAGCGACGAGATCGAGAAGGCGTTGACCTGGTCGATGGCGCGCAGCGGGTGCTCACGCGCGGTGGCCAGCAGCGCCTCGCTCACCTTCATCGGGTAGGCGCTGCCCACCATCACCAGGCGCGTGGCGCGCTGCGGCGCGCGGCCGGCGGCTTCCAGCGCAATCAGCGATCCCATGCTGTGGCCCACCAGCGCCGCCTGCGCCACGCCGGCGGCATCCAGCAGCGCCAGCAGCCAGTCGGCGGCGGCCTCGACCGAATCCGGCGGCATGCCGGCGCTGCGGCCGTGGCCGGGCAGGTCCACCGCCAGCACCGCATGGCCGTGGTGCGCCAGCCAGCGCGCCAGCAGCGTCCAGCCGCAGTGGTCGCCCAGGGCGCCGTGCACGAACACCACGCAGGGCAGCGCGGGGTCGAAGTCCTTGCCGCCGGTGTAGGCCCAGGCGGCCTGGCCCTGGACTTGCAGCTTCATCGGGCCTTCTCCGCCGCCTTGAAGGCGCGTTTGAGGTCGTCGATCAGGTCGTCGGGGTCTTCCAGGCCGATGCTCAGGCGGATGCTGCCCGGGCCTATGCCGGCTGCCGCCAACGCCGCGTCGTCCATGCGGAAATGCGTGGTGCTGGCCGGGTGGATGACGAGCGAGCGGCAGTCGCCCACGTTGGCCAGGTGCGAGAAGATCTTGAGCGCCTCGATGAAGGCCTGGCCCTGGCGGCGCGAACCCTTCAACTCGAAGCTGAAGACCGAGCCGCAGCCGCGCGGCAGCAGGCGTTTGGCCAGCGCGTGGCTGGGGTGGCCTTCGAGCTCGGGGTAGCCCACGCCGGCCACCAGCGGGTGCGCGGCCAGGAAGGCCACGATCTTGCGCGTGTTCTCGACGTGCCGCGCCATGCGCAGCGGCAGGGTCTCGATGCCCTGCAGGATGAGCCAGGCGGTGTGCGGGCTCATGCAGGCGCCGAAGTCGCGCAGGCCCTCGCGCCGCGCGCGCAGCAGGAAGCCGCAGACCGTGTTCTCTTCGTCGAAGACCATGCCGTGGAAGCCGGCGTAGGGCAGGGCCAGTTCGGCAAAGCGCCCGTGGCGCTCATGCGCGTCGTTCCAGTCGAACTGGCCGCTGTCCACCAGCACGCCGCCGATCACCGTGCCGTGGCCCGACAGGAACTTGGTGGCCGAGTGGAAGACGAGGTCGGCGCCGTGGTCGAAAGGCTTCATCAGCCAGGGCGTGGTGAAGGTGCTGTCCACCAGCAGCGGCAGGCCGGCGTCGTGTGCGATGGCGCTGACCTCGGGGATGTCCAGCACGTCCAGGCCCGGGTTGCCCAGGGTCTCGCCGAACAGCAGCCGCGTTTCGGGGCGGATGGCGGCGCGCCAGGCGTCCAGGTCGCCCGGCTTCACGAAAGTGGTGCTGATGCCGAAGCGCGCCAGCGTGTAGCTCAGCAGGTTGTGGCTGCCGCCATACAGCGCGCTGCTGGCCACGATGTGCGCGCCCGCGCCGGCCAGCGTGGCCACCGCCAGGTGCAGCGCCGCCTGGCCGCTGGCCGTGGCGATGGCGCCGCTGCCGCCCTCGAGCGCGGCCACGCGCTCCTCGAGCACCGCGTTGGTGGGGTTGCTGATGCGGCTGTACACATGGCCGGCGCGTTCCATGTTGAACAGGCTGGCGGCGTGTTCGCTGCTCTGGAACACGAAGCTGGTGCTCAGGTGGATGGGCACGGCGCGCGCGCCAGTGGCCGGGTCGGGCGCGGCACCGGCGTGCAGCGCAAGGGTGTCGAAGCCGGGGTCTGAGTAGCCTGCCATGCGTGGGTTCTCGATGGGCCTTCGGGCGCGCCGATTGTCGGCCATTGCCTGGTCCGGGTTGCGGAGCGAATGTGGGCTATATTGATCCACAGGCTGCACCTCGAACCGCGGCGCGGAATCCCGTCCATGAAAGTCACCGACATCCTGCGCGTCAAGGGCAATACGCTCTTCACGACCAACCCCGACCAGACCCTGGCCGCCGCGGTCAAGTCCATGGCCGAACTCGACATCGGCTCGCTGGTGGTCATGGAGCACGGCGACCTGGTGGGCATGCTCACCTTCCGCGAGGTCATCGCCGCCATCGTGGCCAACGGTGGCAGCGTGGGCGACCGCCACGTGCGCTCGGTGATGGACGACTCGCCGCTGACCTGCACGCCCGAGACCGAGGTCGACGAGGTGCGCCGCATGATGCTGATGCGCCACGCGCGCTACATGCCGGTGCTGGACCGGCGCACGCTGATGGGCGTGATCTCGTTCTTCGACGTGGCCAAGAGCGTGGTCGACGCGCAGGATTTCGAGAACCGCATGCTCAAGGCCTACATCCGCGACTGGCCTGAAGACGCCGCCGGCAAGGCCGCCCCCGCCGCCTGAACGGGGGCCGGGCGCTGCCTACAATGGCGCGATGCCCGGCTCAACCTTCGGCGAACTCTTTCGCGTCACCAATTTCGGCGAAAGCCACGGCCCGGCGATAGGCTGCGTCATCGACGGCTGCCCGCCGGGCATGGCCTTGTCCGAGGCCGACATCCAGCCCGAGCTCGACCGCCGCCGCCCCGGCACCAGCCGCCACGTGACGCAGCGCAACGAGCCCGACGCGGTGGAGATCCTCTCCGGCGTGTACGAGGGCCACACCACCGGCACGCCGATCGGCCTGCTGATCCGCAACACCGACCAGCGCAGCAAGGACTACGGCAACCTGCTGGACACCTTCCGCCCGGGCCATGCCGACTACACCTACTGGCGCAAGTACGGCCTGCGCGACCCGCGCGGCGGCGGGCGTTCGTCGGCGCGGCTCACCGCGCCCATGGTGGCCGCCGGCGCGGTGGCGCGCAAATGGCTGCTGCAGCAGCACGGCACGCGCTTCGTCGGCTGGATGAGCGCCCTGGGCGCCACCGAGATCCCGTTCGAGGGGCTGGAGCACATCCCGAACAACCCCTTCTTCGCCGCCAATGCCAGCCTGATCGCGCAGCTCGAGGCGCAGATGGACGAACTGCGCCGCGCCGGCGACAGCGTGGGCGCGCGCATCGAGGTGCGCGCCACCGGCGTGCCGGTGGGCCTGGGCGAGCCCTTGTTCGACAAGCTCGACGCCGACATCGCCTACGCGATGATGGGCATCAACGCGGTCAAGGGCGTGGAGATCGGCAGCGGCTTCGGCGTGGTGGCGCAGCATGGCAGCGAGCACGGCGACGAGCTCACCCCCGCCGGCTTTGCCAGCAACCACTCTGGCGGCGTGCTCGGCGGCATCAGCACCGGTCAGGACCTGATCGTGCGCATCGCCATCAAGCCCACCAGCTCGATCCGCCTGCCCAAGGCGTCGATCGACCGCGCCGGTGCGCCCACCACGGTAGAGACCTTCGGCCGCCACGACCCCTGCGTGGGCATCCGAGCCACGCCCATCGCCGAGGCCATGCTGGCGCTGGTGCTGATGGACCACGCGCTGCGCCAGCGCGCGCAGTGCGGCGACGTCGCGCTGCCCCTGCCGGCCATCGCGGCCGGTCGTGAATGAAGGCAGTGGCCGGGCGGTCCTGAGCCCGGTGCGCGCATGACGCCGCAGCCCGCGCTGGGTCGCTTCGGCGCGCTCACGTTCTGCTACTTCGCCACCATCGGCCTGTTCGCCCCTTATGCGCCGCTGTGGTTCCAGTCGCTGGGCTTTTCCACGCTGGCCATCGGTGCCATCGCCGCGCTGCAGAGCGCCACGCGGCTGTTCGCGCCTTACGCCTGGAGCTGGGCCGGCGACCACAGCGGCCGCCGTGTCGAGCTGATCCGCCTGGCCGCGGCCGGCGCGCTGTTCGCCGCCCTGGGCTTGCTGGGCGTGCGCGAGGCGGTGCCGGTGGCGCTGGTCACCGGGCTGATCTTCATCGCCAACAGCGGTGTCGTGCCGCTGTACGAGGCCTGCGTGGCGCACCTGCTGCAGACCGCCGACGGCGTGGACCCGGCGCGCTACGGCCGCGTGCGCGTCTGGGGTTCGGTGGGGTTCATCGCCTCGGTCAGCGCCTTCGGGGCGCTGCTCGAGTGGCAAGGCATCGCTCTCTTCCCGGCCCTGGTGGCGCTGATGAACGCGCTGCTGCTGGTCGCGGCGCTGCGCCTGCCGCGGACCCACGCCGAGGCAGCGCACGACGCACCGGCGCCGCCGGCACTGGCGCTGCTGCGCCGGCCCGAGCTGGCCTGGTTCTTTGCCTCGATCTTCTTCACCGTGCTGGCGCATACCAGCCTGTACGCCTTCTTCTCGCTGTACCTGGTGGAGCTGGGCTACGGCAAGGCCGCGGTGGGCGCGCTGTGGGCGGTGAGCGTGCTGGTGGAGATCGCCTTCTTCTGGACCCAGGGCCGCTGGTTCCCGCTGCTCACGCCCTACCGCTGGCTGCAGGTGGTGGCCGTGGTCACGGCACTGCGCTTTGCCGCCACCGCCGCCGGCGGCGCCTGGATGCCGGTGCTGGTGCTGGCGCAGGCCATGCACGCAGTCACCTTTGCCGCGCACCACGCCGCCTGCATCGCGCTGCTCAACCGCCATTTCGCCGGGCGCCTGCGCGGCCGCGGCCAGGCGCTGTACACCATGCTGGGCTACGGCCTGCCGGGGGTGCTGGGCGGCCTGGGCGGCGGCTGGCTGGTCTCGCACCTGGGCTTTGCGTCGGTCTTCTGGGCGGCGGTGCTGTGCGCCCTGGCGGCGCTGGGTTGCGCCGGCCATGCCCGCCGGCACGACTTCACGGCTGCCTGAAGGCCGCAGCGCGGCGCGCTACAGGCCGGCGCCGACTGGCCGATATCGGGGAGAGCAGCGGCGGCGCGCCCCGCGCGCGGCCTGCTGCCCGCATCTCCGCAAGGCTGTCCCGCCCACGCCCATGTCCGATCCCCAGGCCCGTACGCCGACCTCACAGCATTGGCCCCAGCAGCGCGGCGAGCGCGCCGAGCGCGGCGGCCAGCGCCGCCTGCGCGTGGCGCTGTACGTGATGCTGGCCGTGCTGTCGCTGGCGGTGGTGCTGCAGGGCCTGGTCTCGTTGCGCCTGCAGGTTGCCGGCGCTGCCGACAGCGAGGCCGTGGACCGCGCCGGGCTGTACCGAACGCTCACCCAGCAGATCGGGCGCGAGGCCGCACTGCTGCTGGCCGATCCGGCCGGGCGCGGCGCCCACCGCGACGCGCTCGAATCCCTGCTGCAGGGTTCGGCGGCCGACGCCGTGGCGCTGGATGGCCTGCTGGCGCGGCAGATCGATCCGGCGCAGCAAGCCGGCCGACGCCTGCAGGGCGGGCTCGAGGCCTGGCAGGCGGCGCGCGAACGCCTGTGGTATCGCGCCTGGAGCCTGGCCCGCCTGGGCGATGACCAGCCCGAGGAAGAATGGCGCCGGCGCGCCGCCGCAGTGCAGGCCGAGGTCGCCCCGGCCATGGACACCGCGCAGCGGCTCGCGGCGGCGGTGCGCCAGGTGAGCGAACTGCGCGGCCAGGGCCTGCGCAACGGCCTGGGCTGGGGCGTGGCCGCGCTGCTGATGCTGATGGGGCTGCTGGCGTTGGCGGTGGTCGAACCGGCGGCGCGCTCGGTGGGCCGCCATGCACGCCGCCTGGCCGAGCAGGCGGCACAGGTGCGCCTGCTGGCGCTGGTGGCCGAGCACACCACGGCCATGGTCACCATCACCGATGCCGAAGATCGTATCCAGTGGGTCAATGCCGCCTTCACGCACTCCTGCGGCTGGACGCTGGCGGAGGCCAAGGGTCGGCACGCGCAGGAACTGCTGGCCAACCCCAAGTCGGACGCGGCGGTCGACCAGCGCCTGCGCCAGGCGCTCCAGGACGGCCAGGGCGCGCGCCACGAGGTGCTGAGCCGGGTGCGCAGCGGCCGCGACGTCTGGCTGGACATCGACCTGCGCCCGCTGCACGACGAGCAGGGCCGCCTGAGCGGCTTCATCCGCGTGGCCAGCGACGTGAGCGCGCGCGTGCAGCAGCAGGCCAAGCTGCTGGCGCTGTGGGCCGCGTTGCCGGCCGGCGTGGTGGTGCACGACGAGGAGGGCGGCATCGTCGATGCCAACCGCGAGGCCGAACGCCTTCTTGGCCTGAGCATGGACGAACTGCTGGGGCGTCACCCCGTCGACCCGCGCTGGGCGGCCGTGCGCGATGACGGCAGCCCCTTTTCGGCCGACGAGCTGCCGACGCTGCGCACCCTGCGCACCGGTCAGGCCCTGTTCGGCGAGACCATGGGCGTGCGCCTGCCCGACGGCCAGCTGCGCTGGCTGCTGGTCAACACCGAGCCGCAGCGCGACATTGCCGGGCACCTGGCCGGTGTCGTGAATTGCTTCATCGACATCACCGAACGCCGCCGGCTGCAGGACGAGCTGGCCGAGCACGCGCGCACCGACGCACTGACGCGTCTGCCCAACCGCAGCGTGGTCATGGAGCGCCTGCGGCAGGCCATCACCCACGCCGGGCGCCACCCCGGCTACGGCTTCGCCGTGCTGTTCATGGACTTCGACCGCTTCAAGCAGGTCAACGACACCCTGGGCCACAGCGCCGGCGACGAACTGCTGCGCCAGGTGGCCGAGCGGCTGCAGCGCAGCCTGCGCCCCGGCGACGCCCTGGCGCGCGTGGGCTCCCACGTCGACATCGCCGCGCGCCTGGGCGGCGACGAATTCGTGGTGGTGCTGGAGGGCGTCAACGAAGGCGGCACGTTGGCGCGCATCGCCAATCGGTTGCAGGCCGAGCTGGCCGAGCCTTACCTGATCGGATCCACTCCGGTGCAGAGCGGGGTGAGCATGGGCGTGGTGCTGTCGACCTCGCCAGGGGCCTGCATCGGCACCGACATGGGGGTGGCCGATCGGCGCGGCGACTCCAGCTTCGGCGAATTCGCAGGCGCTGCCGCGCCCAGCTCGGCGGCGTCGATCGAGGCCGCGGCCGAGCAGGTGCTGCGCAACGCCGACACCGCCATGTACGAGGCCAAACGCGCCGGTCGCGGCCGCTGGGTGCTGTTCGACGATTCGATGCACGAGCGCGTGGTGCGCGCCATGGCGGTGGAAACCGACCTGCGGCGCGCGCTGCGCGACGACGAGTTGTTCGTGGTCTACCAGCCGGTGATCGCGCTGGACTCGCGCCAGGTGCTGGGCGTCGAGGCGCTGGTGCGCTGGCGCCACCCGCAGCGCGGGCTGGTGCCGCCGCTGGAGTTCATCGGCGTGGCCGAAGAGTGCGGCCTGATCGACGCCGTCGGCGCCGTGGTGCTGCACAAGGCCTGCAGCCAGTTCATGCAGTGGCGGCGCACCCTGGGCGCGCTGGCGCCGAAGCTGCTGGCCGTGAACCTGTCGCGCGCGCAGCTCAAGCGCCCCGGCCTGGTGGCCGAGGTGCGCGATCTGCTGCAGGAAATGGCCATGCCGCCGGCCTGCCTGGAACTGGAGGTGACCGAGAGCCTGGCGGCGCAGGACGAGCCGGTGCAGGCCGCGCTGCGCGAACTCAAGGCGCTGGGCACGCGGCTGGCGCTGGACGACTTCGGCACCGGTTACTCGTCGCTGGCCTGCCTGCACCTGCTGCCGGTGGACACGGTGAAGATCGACCGCAGCTTCGTCATCCACGCCGAGACGGTGGAGTACCACCGCGTGCTGATCGAGGCCACCATCCGCGTGGCGCGCACGCTGGGCATGATCACGGTGGCCGAGGGCATCGAGACCGAAGGCCAGGCCGCGCTGATGCAGCGCCTGGAGTGCGACCGCGGCCAGGGCTTCCTGTTCTCGCGCCCGCTGGACGCCGTGGCCTACGAGGACTGGGCGCGCGCCGGGTCCGAGCAGCTCAGCCCGGCCTGATCATCCGGCGGGCCGGTCGGCGGCGCCGGCATTTCGTCGCCGCCATCCGGCGCTTCGTCGCAGCCGCCAGCGCCGCTGGCGCGGCCTCCCTACACTGCGCGGCAGTCGCTGCGGCGGGTCTGCAGCGCGGTAAAGGGACGGATCATGAAAAGGAAGTGGCTGATCAGTGGCCTGGCGTTGGTGGCGCTGGCCGGCGTGGGCATCGGCGTGGGCCTGTCCACCGGCGCCCTCAAGCTCCCGGCGGGTGACGCATGGGCCAAGGCCGACGCTGTGGCGCGGCCCGGCAAGGACGGCAAGAAGCCCGACCCGCCGCTGGAGTTCATGCCGCGCGAGGTGACGCAGCCGCGCCTGGCGCGCCTGCCGGGCAGCGTGGAGTTCTCGGGCCCGCTGGTGGCACCCCAGACCGCCATCGTGCGTGCCAAGGCCGGCGGCACGCTGCTGACGCTGGCCGTGGCCGAGGGCAGCCGCGTGCACGCCGGCCAGGTGCTGGGCCGGATCGAGCTGGCCGATCTGAACTCGCGCATCGCCGAGCGCGCCGCCAACCTCGAATCGACCCGCGCCGCGCTGCTGCAGGCCGAGCGCACGCACGCCAGCAACGAAGGCCTGGCGGCGCAGCAGTTCATCTCGGCCATCGCGCTGGACAACTCGCGCGCCGCGCTGGACG
>JALHPY010000162.1 GCA_022842305.1 Rubrivivax sp. | reverse complement strand
GCGGCGCCGCCGGGGCCGGTGCGGCCGGCGCAGGCCCCGCAGCCGCGACCTTCAGCACCGCCAGCGCCTGGAAGGCGCTGCGCGCCTGCGCCCCCAGCTCGGCTTTCAAGCCCGCCAAGTCGCGCCCCATGCCCAGCTGGCGGCCGTGCTCGTCCACCACGCGGAAGTTCATGAACAGGTGCGGCGCCAGCTGGTCCAGCTTGAAGTCATTGCGCTGCAGCGCCAGCTGCGTGCGCTCGCGCGTGGCCTTGAGCAGCGCGTCCATCAGGCTGCCCTGGGTGAAGGGCACGTTGGCGCAGAACTCGGCGGCGTACTCGGCCAGCGGCATCAGGCGCGAACGCGGCCGCTGGTGCAGGCTCTTGATCAGCGCCAGCACCTTGGCCTGCAGCATGCCCGGCACCAGCCACTCACAGCGTTCCTCGCTCACCTGGTTGAGCGCGTAGATGGGCACGCTGACGGTGATGCCGTCCTTGGCGTCGCCCGGCTCATGCAGATAAGTGGCGCTGCAGTCGATGCCACCCAGGCGCAGCGTGCGCGGGAAGGAATCGGTGGTGATGCCCGCGGCCTCGTGCCGCATCAGCTCGTCGCGCGTCAGCTGCAGCAGTCGCGGCTGGTCTGCAGCCAGCTGGCGCGACGCCTCGCGGTACCAGCGCTCGAGCATCGGCCCGCTGCACACTTCGGCCGGCAGCTGCTGGTCGTAGAAGGCGTAGATCAGCTCGTCGTCCACCAGCACGTCCTGGCGCCGCGCCTTGTGCTCCAGGTCTTCGACCTGAGCGATGAGCTTGCGGTTGTGCGCCAGGAAGGGCAGGCGCGTTTCCCACTCGCCCTGCACCAGCGCCTCGCGGATGAAGATGGCGCGCGCGGCGATCGGGTCGATGTTGCCGAAGTTCACGCGCTTGTTGTTGTAGACCACGATGCCGTAAAGCGTGGCGCGCTCCAGCGCCACCACCTCGCCGGCCTTCTTCTCCCAGTGCGGCTCGAGCAGCTGCTTCTTCAGCAGGTGGCCGGCCACGGCCACCAGCCATTGCGGCTCTATCGCGGCGATGCCGCGGCCGAACAGGCGCGTGGTCTCCACCAGCTCGGCCGCGACGATCCAGCGCCCCGGCTTCTTGCTCAGGTTGCTGCCCGGGTGGCGCCAGAACTTGATGCCGCGCGCGCCCAGGTACCAGTCCTCGTCCTCGCTCTTGCAGCCCACGTTGCCCAGCAGCCCGGCCAGCAGCGACAGATGCACCTGCTCATAGGTGGCCGGCGCGCCGTTCAGGCGCCAGCCCTGCTCGGCCACCACCGTCATCAGCTGGCTGTGGATGTCGCGCCATTCGCGCACGCGGCGCGGGCTGATGAAGGCGTCGCGCAGGCGCTGTTCCTGCTGGCGGTTGGTGAGCTTGTGGCTGTCGACGCGCGCCTCTTTCTGCTGCCGTCCTTCTGGTGGATGGCCGTGCACGCCGCGGCCCTCTTCAATCCACTTCCACAGCTTGAGCGTGCCCATGAACTCGGACTTCTCGTCGTCGAAGGGCTTGTGCTTCTCGTCGGCGGCCTGGGCGCGGTCGAGCGGGCGGTCGCGCACGTCCTGGCCGCTGAGCGCCGCAGCGATGATCAGCACCTCGCTCAGCGCCAGGTGCTTGCGCGCTTCCAGGATCATGCGGCCCACGCGCGGGTCCAGCGGCAGGCGCGCCAGCTCCCAGCCTGTGGGCGTCAGCTCGTTGGCGTCGTCCACCGCCCCCAGCTCGGCCAGCAGCGCGTAGCCGTCGGCGATGGCCTTGCCCGGCGGCGGCTCGATGAAGGGAAAGTCCTCCACCGTGCCCAGGTGCAGCGCCTTCATGCGCAGGATCACGGCGGCCAGGCTGCTGCGCAGGATCTCGGGGTCGGTGAAGCGCGGCCGCGCGGCGAAGTCGTCCTCGCCATACAGCCGTATGCAGATGCCGTTGGCCACGCGCCCGCAGCGCCCGGCACGCTGCTGCGCCGCGGCCTGGCTGACCGGCTCGATCTGCAGCTGCTCGACCTTGTTGCGCCAGCTGTAGCGCTTGACGCGCGCCTGGCCGGCGTCGATGACGTAGCGGATGCCGGGCACGGTGAGCGAGGTCTCGGCCACGTTGGTGGCCAGCACGATGCGCCGGCCGTTGCCGGCTTCGAACACGCGGTCCTGCTCGGCCTGGCTCAGGCGCGCGAACAGCGGCAGGATCTCGGGCTGCGGGCCGCCCCGGGCTTGTTGCAGCAGGTGGCGGCGCAGGTGGTCGCTGGCCTCGCGGATCTCGCGTTCGCCGGGCAGAAACACCAGGATGTCGCCCGAACCTTCGCGCCACAGCTCGTCCACGGCGTCGGCGATGGCGTCGTCCAGGTCGAAATCGCGCCTCTCCTCGAAGGGCCGCCATCGTTGCTCCACCGGGAACAGCCGGCCGCTGACCATGATCACCGGCGCCGGGCCGCTGCCGGACTTGAAATGCTGTGCAAAGCGGTCGGCGTCTATCGTGGCCGAGGTGACGATCACCTTCAGGTCCGGCCGCCGCGGCAACAGCTGGCGCAGGTAGCCCAGCAGGAAGTCGATGTTCAGGCTGCGCTCGTGCGCCTCGTCGATGATCAGCGTGTCGTAGGCGCGCAGCAGTGGGTCGCGCTCGGTCTCGGCCAGCAGGATGCCGTCGGTCATCAGCTTGACGCTGGCGCCGGGCTGCAGCCGGTCCTGGAAGCGCACCTTGTAGCCCACCACCTCGCCCAGCGGCGAGCTCAGCTCCTGCGCAATGCGCTTGGCCACGCTGCTGGCGGCGATGCGCCGCGGTTGCGTGTGGCCGATCAGGCCCTGGCCGCCCGCCCCCAGGCCGCGGCCCAGCTCGAGCAGGATCTTGGGCAACTGCGTAGTCTTGCCCGAGCCGGTCTCGCCGCAGACGATGACCACCGGGTGCGCGCGGATGGCGCGCGCGATCTCGTCGCGCCGGGCCGAGACCGGCAGCGCTTCTGGGTAGGTGATCGGCGGGACGGGGTTGGCCGGCACGGGCGGCCGGCCGCGGGGAGCGCTCACGGGGCGCGGATTATCTCCGGCCGGGGCGCCCCCCGCCGCACGCGCCGCATCAAGTCATGGCGTAGGCGATGACGCTGAGCACCGCACCCTGCGGGTCCTGCAACACGGCCATGCGCCCGACCCCAGGCACGTCCATCGCCGGCATCAGCAGCTTGCCCCCCAACGCCAGGCAGCGCGCGACGGTCTGATCGGTATCGGCCACCGTCACGTAGCAGCCCCAGTGCGGCGGCATGGGCGGCGCGCCGGGCGGCATGTCCATCACTCCGGCGACAGCGGCTTCGCCGACCTTGACGACGCGGTAGCCGCCCATGGCCGGGTTGGGCGGCTCGACCGTCCAGCCGAAGAGCTGGCCGTAGAACGCGGCGGCGGCAGCCGGGTCGGTGGTCACCAGCTCGCTCCAGCTGAAGGCACCGGGGGTCTTGAAAACATCCATCGCGGTCTCCTCGAAAGCGGCCCGCGATCGTGCGACGCCGGCCCCGCGGCGTCAACGACATCGGCGTGACACGGCACAATCCGCCGCTGATGACGCCCCCACACCCGCCATTCACACCGCGCCGCCCATGAGCCTGGTCTTCCCGCACACCTTCGTGCCCTGGTTCCGCTCGGTGGCGCCCTATATCCATGCCTACCGTGGCAAGACCTTTGTCGTGGGCCTGGCCGGCGAAGCCATCGCGGCGGGCAAGCTCAATACCTTTGTGCAGGACCTGTCCATCCTGCACGCCATGGGCCTGAAACTGGTGCTGGTGCACGGTTTCAGGCCGCAGGTCACCGAACAACTGGCGGCCAAGGGCCATGTGTCGCGCTTTGCCCGCGGTATCCGAATCACCGACCCGGTGGCGCTGGATGCGGCGCAAGAGGCCGCCGGACAGCTGCGTTTTGAAATCGAGGCCGCGTTTTCGCAAGGCCTGCCCAACACGCCCATGGCCAATTCCACGGTGCGCGTGGTGTCGGGCAACTTCCTCACGGCGCGCCCGGTCGGCATCGTCGACGGCGTTGATTTCATGAACAGCGGTCTGGTGCGCCGCGTCGACCAACTGGCCATACGCCGCGCCATCGAATCGGGTGCGCTGGTGCTGCTCAGCCCCTTTGGTTTTTCGCCCACCGGCGAGGCCTTCAACCTGACCATGGAAGACGTGGCCACGGCCACGGCCATCGCGCTGCAGGCGGACAAACTGGTATTCATGACCGAGATGCCCGGCATCCGCGAGAACCAGGACGACGCCGAAAGCGCCATCGACACCGAAATGGCCTTGGCCGATGCGCGCCGCCTGCTCGCCGCGCTGCCCACGCCGACGCTGCCCACCGACACCGCGTTCTACCTGCGCTATTGCGTCAAGGCCTGCGAGGGCGGCGTCGAGCGTTCGCACATCCTGCCCTACGCCACCGACGGCGCGCTGCTGCTGGAAGTCTTCACGCACGACGGCGTGGGCACCATGGTGGTCGACGAAAAGCTCGAAAGTCTGCGCGAGGCCACGGCCGACGACGTCGGCGGCATCCTGCAGCTGATCGAACCCTTCGAGCGCGACGGCACGCTGGTGCGGCGCGAGCGCACCGAGATCGAGCGCGACATCGAAAACTACAGCGTGGTCGAGCACGACGGCATCATCTTCGGCTGCGTCGCGCTATATCCCTACCCCGAGTCCCGCAGCGCCGAGATGGCGGCGCTGACGGTGTCGCCGCTCAGTCAAGGCCAGGGCGACGGCGAGCGCCTGCTCAAGCGCATCGAGCAACGCGCGCGCGCCGCCGGGCTGGACAGCATCTTCGTGCTCACCACGCGCACGATGCACTGGTTCATCAAGCGCGGTTTCGTGCCGGTGGACCCGGATTGGCTTCCCGAGGCGCGCAAGCGCAAGTACAACTGGGACCGGCGCTCGCAGGTGCTGGTCAAACGGCTGGTATCAGCCTGAAAGGACGACGATGGCACGCATGGTTCAATGTGTATATCTCAAGCGCGAGGCCGAGGGTCTGGGGTTTTCTCCTTACCCGGGCGAACTGGGCAAGCGCATTTACGACCACATCAGCAAGGAAGGCTTCGACGCCTGGAAGAAGCATCAGACGATGCTCGTCAACGAGAACCGCCTGAATCTGGCCGATGCGCGCGCCCGGCAGTATCTGGCGCGCCAGATGGAGCAATTTCTCTTTGGCGGCGATGCGGACAAACCCGCAGGCTACGTGCCGCCGGCGGCGTAACGTTTTGTTGGCAGGGGCTGCGGGGAATCAGCAGGCTGGGTTATATTTACTCTCGTGTAAAACTCCCTCAGAGAAACCCCATGGCCAATCCCACCATTGCCGAACTGCTGGCCCAGAAGGCCGCCCTCGAAAAGCAGATTCTCGACGTCCAGCGCAATGAGCGCTCCGAGGCCGTGGCCAAGGTGCGCGCGCTCATGGCCGAATATGGTCTGAGCCTGGCCGATATCGGCACCAAGGCCGCCGCCGCGCCGCGCACCGCCGCCACCAAGAAAGTGGCGGCCAAGTATCGCAACCCCGCCACCCAGGAAACCTGGTCGGGCCGCGGCCTGCAGCCCAAGTGGCTCAAGGCGGCATTGGCATCGGGGCGTTCGCTGGCCGATTTCGCGCTTTGATGCGCCCCGCGCGGCAGCGTCCGCGCGCGGAGACCGTGTCTTGACCGACGCCAGCGCCAGCCCCCCGGACCGACCGCCGACCCAGCCCTTCCACAAGGCCGCGCGGCTGGTTCAGCGCCTGGCACTGGTGGCGCTGGCGGCGCTGCTGCTCTCCTACGCCGGGCAGTTCAGCCTGGCCATGGCGCCCTGGAACGCCTTTGCCCTGCCCGCCGGCCTGGCCATCGGCGCGGCTTGGCGCTGGGGCCGCTGGATGCCGGCGGCGGCGGCGGCAGGCGTGGTGCTGGCCCTGCTGGCCGGCGCTGCACCCTGGCCTGACGCTGCGCTGGCCGCGCTCATCGTCGGCCTGGCGCCGCTGATCGTCAACCGCCTGCTGCTGCAGCTGGGTTTCGACGCCCACCTGCAGCGCCCCATCGATCTGTTGCTGGTGGCCAGCGTCGTGCCCCTGGCCGGCGCCCTGCCGGCGGCCCTGCTGGCGGCTTCCTGGGTGATGCTCAGCGTCGGCGGCGCGCCGCTGGCCACCGTCATCACCGGCTTTTGCTTTCTGGGCCTGGGCATGACCGCCGTGGCCCTGCTCACCCTGGCCGCCGACCGCAGCGCGCTGCAGCACCTGCAGCCGGGCGCACCGCGCCGCGCCACGGCCGTGGGCCTGCTGGCCGTGCTGGGGATGTTGTGGCTGCTGTGGATGGCGCCCGTGGCGCGTTCGCCGGTGGCCGCGCTGGCGCTGTTCGTGCCGCATGCGGTACTGGCGGCGCTGGCGCTGCGCGGCCAGTTGGCGCTGGCCGCTGCGGGTCTGGTGCTGGCCGCGCTGCTGGGCGCCAGCCAGGCGCGCAGCGGGCTGTCGCTGTGGTCGGGCGGGGGCAGCGTGCAGGCGGCGCTGGCCGCCTGGATAGGCTCGGCACTGGCCGTACTGCTGCTGTGCCATGCGGCCCGCGTCGACTGGCGTGTGCGCAGCCAGCGCTGGGAATGGGCACTGGACGGCTCGCGCCTGGGCGTGGCCGACTGGCACCTGCAACGCGCAGAGAGTTTTGCCTCCAGCGCCTGGCGCACGCTCACCGCCTTCGAGGCCGGCCACTGGACGCCACTGGCCTGGCAGCAGCAGGTGCACACCGAAGACCGGCCGCGCCTGGCCGAGGCCATCGTGGCGCTGAGCAGCGGTGCGGCCGGCCGTCGCCAGCTCGAGCTGCGCATGCCCGAAGGCAGCGGCTGGCGCTGGCTCGAGGCCACGCTGCTGGTGATCGAACGCGACGGCGGCGGCCATCCGGTGCGCCTGTTGGCCACGCTGGCTGACGCGCACGAGCGGCGCCAGGCGCAAGAGCGCCAGCTGATGTCGGTGAGCCTGTTCCAGCATCTGCACGAGGGCCTGCTCATCACCGACGCCGACCTGCGTGCGCTCGACGCCAATCCGGCCTACACACAGATCCTGGGCGTGCCGCGCGACGAACTGCTGGGCACCGTGCCGTCGCTGCTGCGGCCGGCCCCGGCCGACCCGGTGGCGCGCCAGCAGCGCGCCGCCATGTGGGCCGGGCTGCGCGACAGCGGCAGCTGGCGCGGCGAGCTGCTCGAACGCCGGCGCAACGGCGAGCATTGCACGCTGCAGGCCACCATCTCCACCGTGCACGGCCCCACGCAGGACCTGCGCTACCACGTGCTGGTGATCTCCGACATCACGCAGCAGCAGCAGCAGCGCGAGCAGCTCGAACGCCAGGCGCATTTCGATGAACTGACACGCCTGCCCAACCGCGCGCGCCTGTCGCAACTGCTCGACGACGCCATGCGCGCCGCCGACCGCGACGGCTACCTGCTGGTGGTGTGCTACCTGGACCTCGATCACTTCAAGCCCGTGAATGACCGCTTCGGCCACGCCGCCGGCGACCGCCTGCTGGCTGAGCTTGCGGGCCGCATGCGCAGCGCGCTGCGCAGCCGCGACAGCTGGGCCGACACCGCGGCACGTCTGGGCGGCGACGAGTTCGTGCTGCTGCTGCGCGCCGGCACGCTGGAAGAAGCGCGGCTGGCGGTGGAACGCGTGCTGCGCGTGGTCTGCCAGCCCTACGTGGTGGACCCCGCGGTCGATGCGGTGCAGGTCAGTTCGAGCATGGGCGCCACCATCTACCCGCTGGACCGCAGCGACGCCGACACCCTGCTGCGCCACGCCGACCACGCCATGTACGGCGTCAAGCAGGCCGGCCGCAACGGCTACCTGTTCTTCGACCCCGAGCACCGCCGCCGCAACGAAGAGCGCGTGATGGCCATCGGCCGCGTGCAAGAGGCGCTGGACAAGCAGGAATTCATCCTCTACTACCAGCCCAAGGTGGACATGCGCAACGGCCGCGTGCTCGGCTTCGAGGCGCTGCTGCGCTGGGACGACCCGCAGCGCGGGCTGGTGGCGCCGCTGCAGTTTCTGCCGCTGATCGAGGAAACCGGCCTGTCCTCGCGCATCGGCGACTGGGTCTTGTCGCAGGCGCTGGACCACCTGTCGCAATGGCGGCGCAACGGGCTGGACTTCTCCATCAGCGTCAACATCTCGGCGCGCCACCTGCGCGAACCCGACTTCGCGTTGCGCCTGTCGGAGCTGCTGGCGCGGCACGAGCACCCGCTGGCCCACAGCCTCGAGCTCGAGATGCTCGAGACCGCGGCACACATCGACATCGAGGCCACGTCGGCGCTGGTCACGCGCTGCCAGGCCATGGGCGTGAAATTCGCGCTCGACGACTTCGGCACCGGCTATTCCACGCTCACTTACCTCAAGCGCCTGCCGGTGGACGTGCTCAAGATCGACCGCAGCTTCGTGCACCACATGCTCGACGACGCACAGGACCGGGCCATCGTCGAAGGCGTGATCGGCCTGGCGCGCACCTTCGGCTGCACCGTGGTGGCCGAGGGCGTCGAGTCGCCGGCACAGGCGCGCACCCTGCTCGAGCTCGGCTGCCAGATCGGCCAGGGCACGGGCATCGCCGCGCCCATGCCGTCGGCGCTGGTGGCCGGCTGGGTGCGCGACTACCGTGGCGTGTTCACGCTGGCTCCGGCAGCAGGGCCCGAGCCCGGGGTGGCAAGGGCCTAGCGTTTTGGCCGCACTAGACTCCGGCGGGTGATCGCCCCCGGTTTCGTGCAAGAGCTGCTTTCGCGCGTCGACATCGCCGATGTCGTCGGCCGCCATGTCGAATTGAAGCGCGGCGGCGCCAACCTGATGGGGCTGTGCCCCTTTCACACCGAGAAGTCGCCCAGCTTCTCGGTCAACCCGGCCAAGCAGTTCTACTACTGCTTCGGCTGCGGGGCCGGCGGCGACGCCATCCGCTTTCTCACCGAACACCTGGGCCTGAGCTTCGTCGAAGCCGTGCGCGACCTGGCCCAGGGCGCCGGCCTGCAGGTGCCCGAAGACGAGGCCAGCCCGGCCGAGCGCGAGCGCCGCGACACGCTGCGCCAGCGCCGCCTGTCGATGGGCGAACTGCTGGAGCGCGCCGCCACCTTCTACCGCGCCCAGCTGCGCCTGCACCCCCCGGCGGTGGACTACCTCAAGCACCGCGGCCTGACGGGGGCCATCGCCGCGCGCTTCGGCCTGGGTTACGCGCCGCCGGGCTGGCGCACGCTGGCAGGCGTGTTTCCCAGCTACGACGACCCGCTGCTCGAAGAGGCCGGGCTGGTGCGCCAGCGCGAGGCCGAGGGTTCTGAAGAGGCCGCCAGCGCCGCCCACGATCGCGGCCGCTACGACTGGTTTCGCGAACGCATCATGTTTCCGATCCGCGGCGTCGACGGCAAGGTCATCGGCTTCGGCGGGCGCGTGCTCGACGACAGCAAGCCCAAGTACATCAATTCGCCCGAGACGCCGCTGTTCAGCAAGGGGCGCGAGCTCTACGGCCTGTTCGAGGCGCGCCAGGCGGTGCGCGAAAAGGGCTGCGCGCTGGTGGTCGAGGGCTACATGGACGTGGTGGCGCTGGCCCAGAGCGGCTTTGCCAATGCCGTGGCCACGCTGGGCACGGCCTGCACGGCAGAGCATGTGCAAAA
>JALHPY010000161.1 GCA_022842305.1 Rubrivivax sp. | reverse complement strand
GCCGCACTACTGGCTTACGGGCCGACGCGCAGGATGCCCCACGCACCGCCACCCATGCTGGCCGACGCTGTGTCGCGCATCAGGTAGTCACCCTTGACCGCATCAGCACCACCAGCGCCGGTGGTCGGCTTGATGACGTAGTGAGCGGAACCAATGATGCTTTCCTGGGCGCCGAAGTACATCTGCATCGGGTTGTTGCCGATCACCACCGAACCGACGTTGTCGATGTTGGCGTTGGTCGGGAAGCCCGCGGCGTCGCGCTTGAGCGACAGGTACGGGTCGCGCGGCCACACGTGACCGTGCAGGATGAAGGTCGTACCACGGTTGCTCGAGTTCGGATGCACCAGGCCGATGCGGAACTGCTGTCCCGGCGTGGCCTTGAAGATCGCGACTTGAGGATCGGCACCAGCGGTCAGGCTGTTGCTGAACAGGTCACCGGCATTGCGGACCGAGCCGAAGCAGGTCAGGTCAGCCGGGTTGGCAGGCTTGGGTGCCGTGAACGGCGGGCTGCAATTTGCATTGCCAGCAGCCGACAGCGGCGGGATGCCCAGGCGGAAGAAGGTCGGCTCGGCGCCATAGTTGGTGGCGTTGAGCTGGGTGTGGGCGGCGTTCTCGGGCGTGCCCGGGCCTTCCTCGGACTCGTTCTGCACGGCATTACCCGACGCGTAGCGGTAGTTCATCATCTTCTGCCACACCAGGCCGAACGAGCGGTAGGTCTGCGCCGTCGTTGCCGGCAGCGTGTTGGTCAGGATGTTGGTCACTTGCTGCGCCAGGGCCGGAGCCGCGACATCAGCCGTGACGCGCGAGCCGGCCACCGGGTAGGTGAGCACGGAACCGCGGGGGTGCACGACGAGTTCGCCGAACAGGCCCTTCTGGGGCTGCTTGACCTTGTCGGACGGCAGGATGTTGACCGGACCGAATTCAATCGCGGTCGCCAGCACGGCGTCGAGATTGTTCTTCAGCGGGTCGCCGATCGAGGGCAGCTCAGCCAGGCGCAGGTCGCCAGCGTAGTACGTGTAGGTCTTGGCGGCAGCGCCAGGAGCCACGGTCTGCACCGGGTTGACACCGACGTTCATGCCGTCGGACTTGGTCACGTCGTACTCCAGCAGCTGGGTGTGGAAGCCCACTTCGCTGGACGGACGGATGTGGTTGACACCGAAGATCGTGGAACCTTCGAGGTGCAGGCGGTCACGCTTGACGGCGTGGCGGAACTGGTTGTAGTTGGGCAGGTCAGATGCCACGGCGGGCAGCTTGTTGTTCAGCGTCACTTGCACGCAGTCGCCAGCGTTCACACGCAGCACCAGCGGCTCGACCTTGACACCGGCCTTGAGCTTGCCAGCGGCGTCCAGATCCGAGGTCATGACGTACATCATGCCGGTCGGGTCGTGCAGCGGGCCACGCTCGTTCACCGTGATGGCCTGGGCCGTGCCCGTCACCGGGGTGGTGCGGGTGTTGTAGACCAGCGTGCCGGTACCCGCGAGCGGGCCGCCAGCATGCAGGCTGTTGATGGCCACGCCCGTGGGCAGTTGGCCAAGTTCCAGGTTCGGCGTGCCGGCCCGCAGTTGCTGGTCGCCCGTCGGGGTGATGGTCACACCGGGGACGGCAGGCAGTGCCAGGTTGGCGGCAATGGCCGTGATGTTGAAGGTCTTGACCGGCGCATTCAGCGGGCAGACCGCACGGTCACCCGGCTGGAACAACACGCGGTTGAACGGCTGCACGGGGCGCACGTTGTTCGGCAGCGCATACAGGTTGGACTGCAGGCTGTTGTAGTTGCGCACGATGCCCCAGTTGCCCATCCAGACGCCGTCCTGGAAGGCATCCATCATGTACAGGTAGTCAGCGGTACCCGGCTTCTGGCTGAAGTCCATGAAGACCGGCGAGGCCATCGTGAACTGCTCGGAGATGCCACCCGACGACTGGTTGACCCAGCCGGAGTTGGGCGCGCGGCCATGGCCGGAGCCGGCCTTGAGCCACTTGATGCCGTGGATCGACACGCTGTGCTCTTCTTCGAAGCCACCGGCTTGCGCCTTGATGCGGACGCGGTCGCCCGAGTAGGTGCGAGCCATCGGGGTGTAGGGGTCCCCCTGCTCGAAGCCCGCAACGTTGACGTGGGGCGGGAAGGTCGTGACCGCCAGGTTGGTGGGCGGCAGGATGCTGGCCTGGGCGGGCGGGGTGGCCACGTCACCCAGCTTGGGCATGCGGTTCAGAGCCGGAATCGCGCGATTGACTTCGGAAGAGAACACGTACGCCATATCGCCAGCCTTGCCGGCGGCCTGAGCACCGCTCTTGCCATCGGGGCCGGTCTTGCTGGGGTCGAACACGCGCAGAGCACCCGGCTCATTGCGGTAGTTGACGACGAACATGCCGGGCTCGAGGAAGGAGATCGAGGTCGGGCAGGGACGCTGGATGCACTCACGCACCGCACCGTTGGGAGGTTCCTGTCCGGGCACCGGGGTGAACGACAGGGCGCCATTGGCAAAGGTGACGAACTTCTCGACTTCGAGGTCGGGGAAGATCGGGAACACCGGCTTGACCAGCGGAGGAGCGATCGAGAAGCGGAAGGTGTCCGACTGGGCAGCACCGGGCGCGAACGCCGGGAACAGGCCATCGGCCGGCGCATGGCTGGGCTCGGGGTAGAACAGGTCTTGCAGCGCCGGGGCGAAGCCCAGGTAGGCCTTCTCGTCGAAGTCACCGTTCTGCTCGCCGCGCGTGCCGGCACCGACGTAGACGCCGGCTTCGTACGCATGCTGGAAGTCGGTGTACTCGAAGTAGAACTCGCGGAAGCTGTCGTTCTTGCGGTCACCGTCGATGTCAGTCGTTTCGATGGCGGCTTGCCACGAGGTCGGGCCACCGTCGTTGCGGCAGCCGCTGGGCAGCTGGTCGCGCGGGGCTTGGCCGACGTCGGTGGGCGAGAACGGTGCAACACCGCCAGGCGAGGCGCAGCCCAGCAGGTTGCCGGTTTCGCTGTGCTTCCAGGTCGACTTGGCCGGCTCGACCAGCACCGTGGAGTACAGGCCGATCTGCTGGAAGGTGGACGGACCGTAGTGGTCGTGGGTGAAGATGATGCCCAGGCCGCGATCCACGTGCTGAACGTTCAGCATGGGGTCGGCAAACCAGCGCTGCAGCGTGATGCGCGCGCCCAGCCAGTCCACGTTGCCGGGGCCGGTGGCGGGGAAGAACGGGTGCTTCTCGGGGTGCAGAGCGGGGGCCTTGCCCGGGCCCGGGACGGCACCGAAATGGCAGTCTTCGGCGTGGCCGTTGAAGCAGTTGATGGCGTGGATGCGCTCGCGCACGGTACCGGCAGACAGGGTGCCGTCTTCGTAGTTCCAGCCGTTGGCGGCGCCGTCGGTGGTGGTCAGGTCCCACTTCGGCAGGTGGATGTGCTGACCGATGATGTCGGTCGGCGTGCGCAGCTGGTAGTCGTCCATCTCGAACGTTTCCGGCACGAGATTGGTGTGGTGGAACATGGTGCAGTCGAAGGTGTTCATCCGCATCACGAGCGGCTCACCCGGCTTGGTCTTCTCGATCACCGGCAGCGCGTCTTCCCACAGGGAGACGATGCGCTGTTGCGGGTAGTGGTAGCCCACCTTGTTCAGCACGGCGTCGTACTGGATGTTGGTGCCCTTGTAGACACGCGGGGTGTACGAACCGAACGGGCCGCCAGGCAGCGAGACCAGCGGAGCGGTCAGGCTGGCACTGTTCCAGCTGTTGGTGCCGTTGGAGGCCACGGCCACGCCGGCGTCATCCTGGCAGGGGTCGGCGTAGACGGAACCCGGAACCGAAGGCTGCGCGTTCACGCGGAACGAAGCGGCCGACACGGCACCGGCCGTGGTCTGCTTGTAGGTGGCGATGTTGCCGCGCGAGTGGAAGACCATGGCGGCGCGTTCCACGTCGGTACCACCTTCGGGGAAGTACACCGGCTTGGCGCGGGCCATGATCTTGGTCAGGTCGACCGGGCTCACGATACCGGCGATGGTGGGCGCAGCGATGCCGCCGGAAGCGACGCCGTGCAGCGCGTGGCGCGGCAGACCGCCGTGCATCTGGTTGTAGTCACCGGCCAGGTTGATGAAGTTGGTCTTCATCGCGGCCGAGTAGCTCTTGTAGGGCTCGACACCGGTCACGGCATCGGTCAGGGCGATGGCTTGCGCCTTGGTCACCATGTCCAGCGGCGGGGTCGACGGACGCTGGCCGACGATGCCCTCTTCGCAGGTGGCGCCGTTCTCGCAGGCGATGCCGGCCACCCAGAACGGGTAGCCCGGGTTCACGTCGTCGGCGGTGCCGAACTTGCCGTCCGCGCCAGCGATGGCCGCGTAGTTGAGCTTGGCCTGGCTGGAGGTACCGCCGGGGGCTCCGCCATTGCGGTCGACGGCCATCACGGTCACGCCCGCGGCGGGCATCGGGGCCATGCCCTTGCCGGGCAGCGGCACGACGGCCGCGATGGGGGTGCCGACGGTCAGTTCGCCGTCGGGCAGTGCACGCGCGCCGGCGGCAGGGGTGCCGTCCTTCAGCGCAAACGGAACGGTGTGGAAGCCAGCACCCGAGACCGCCAGCTTGGTGCCGGCTTCGAAGGTGTCATGGTTGCGCCACATGTACCACATGCCCTGCGCGAAGTGCGGGTAGAAGTGGCAGTGGTAGATGGCGTCGCCGGCCGACTTGTTGCGGTTGCCCGAGCCGCCGTTGGCGATCTCGTACGTGTAACCCATGCCGGGGCCGATGCCCTGGGCGTCGAGGTAGTTGGAGTTGTCGTCGTTCGGGTTGAACAGCCACTGGTGGTTGTGCAGGTGGAAGACGTGCTGCTCGAAACCGTTGTGGGTGTTGCGGAACTTGACGAAGTCGCCGATGTAGCTGTGGTTGACGTTGGCCGGATCGCTGGGGTAGTAAGGCTTGGTGGCCTTGGGGCCCATGGCGGCGACGAACTGCTGCTCGGCCGGGGTCAGCGCGGGCGTGCCGTTCTTCAGGAACAGCAGGATGTTCAGCACGTTCTGCGGGGTGATGGTCTCGAGACCGGCGTTGGCCGGGATGTCGACCAGCTGCGCCACTTCGCCCACGGTGAAGTGGGTGAGGAAGAATTCCTCATACGCGCAATCCAGGCAGTCGTAGCTGGGGCCCACGCCCAGACGGTTGGACAGGATCTCGGTGCCGATGCCACCCGAGCCGTAGTTGATCATGAACTTGTCGCGCACACCCTTCAGCAGGTAGGCGAAAACCGTGGTCAACGGGTCGACGGGCTGGCCCGCGGGGGGCTGGAAGCCGGCAAAGTTGTAGAAGCCCGGGTAGGCCTGTGAATTGCCCGTTTCGTCGTGCCAGACCTGCGCGAAGTCACGGAAGGCTTCCAGACGGTTGGGGTAGGTCGGGTTGCGCTTGCCGGCGGTTTCCAGCGGGTAGGTGCTGGCCGGGAAGCTGCCGTCGGCGTTGGGGCCGACGATGACCGCGTCGACATCGTTGTGCACGATGCGGTTGGTCTGGATCATGTTCAGCACGGGCAGACCGGCCCTGCCTTCGGTCGTCCACGGGGCCGTGTTCGGGTAGGTGGCCTCGTAGTTGAGGACCGGATGGCCCGCCAGCGTGGTGCAGTACTTCAGCGTGGTCGAGCCGGGCACGGCAGCGCCGAGCTTCGGGCACGAGGTGCTGGTGCGCGACCCGGTGCGCGTGGCCAGACGCATTTCTTCTTCGGTCACGGTGTTGCGGTAGATCTTCGCGCCCGCGGGCTCGACGATGACCTGGCCGAACAGGCCGTTGGCGGTGTTGCCCTGGTTGGCGTCAGAGCCGATCAGCGCGCCGTGGCTGATGACCTGGTAGACCTGCTCGCGCTCGGCGTACAGGTTGTAGGTGGCGGTGCCGCCCACCGGGACCAGGCTGGAGGGGTTGGCGCCGACGTTCGAACCGTCGTTCAGGATGCCGCCCAGCGCGCGCACCTGCATGCCGTTGGCATGGAAGCTGACGCGGCGGTCGAGCACCTGCTCGTCCACGGAGGTGGTGATCTGGGGCTTGCCGTCGGCGGTGACCGGGTTGGGGTCGTTGCCGATGCCGTCGCGGTCGACGACGAAGTTGCGCGCGTTGGGCTGCACCTTCAGCAGGTTGGCCAGGTTGACCGTCAGGCAATCGCCCGCGACCACACGCAGCACCAGCGGACGCGGACGCTTGTCGTCGCGCAGCTTGACGCTGCCGGCCGTCAGCGTGCCGCCGGCCTTCTCAGACTTGTTGGTGCTGATGTCGACCACGTCTTCACGCAGCGCATACATCATGCCGTTGACGTTGGAAGAACCGAGCCGGTTGTTCAGGATCGGCTGGTCCAGCACGACCACGTTGGCCGTGATGGTGCGCGTACAGGTGATGGCCGCCGAGGCCTCCCCCGTGGCGAACATGATGCCGCTGGCGGCCATCATGAGTGCGAACGCCGAGGCGCTCGGGCGCGTGATGCCGGCTTGTCGCCGACCGCGCCTGTCTATCCGTAAGTCCAGATGCTTCATCGAGAAGCTCCCCAGTCACTAGAAGTGCCCACCGCAACGTTGGAGGTTCGGTGCCGCTTGCCTGACCGGTCCCTGGCGGAACCGGTGCGGCAAGCGGCCTCTTTTCACCTTCGAAGCGACCCTTGCGTTCGTGGAGGGAGGTCTCTGAAACGGGCACTGCGCCCATCACAACAACCCACATTCCACTGACCGTGGGAATGTTAGGTATGTGACTCTTGGTAAGGCCGCGTCCGATAGTCACATGCGGCAGACTGCCCTGAGGCACTTTGTCGCAGTGACGTTTTGCGCCTGTGGCAAGTTGCCGCAGGCCGGGCAGCAGGGCCATCGACGGACCAAGGTGCGATGGTGTCTTGGACAGCGCGTCGGGCGCGCACGAAACATAGACAAATCAGTGACTTGCGTGCCCCGGGCGGCAGTAATGCGGGCTCGCCGGGGCCGCTCACTGCGGCTGCACGCTCATAGAGGGGGGTGGCGCGATTTGGTTCAACGGCCCCGGCCCGCAGCCATGCGACATAGCGTCGCACTCAGCCTGGGGGGGCTGGAACGACAGAGTACGCGCCGGCAATCTTGATACATGCGCCCCACCGCGCGCGGGCCGGCAGCGGGCGAAATGGCCGCATGCGCGCGCGCGAAGCGGGCCTCCGGTCGGGGCAGCAGCGCCGGCCAGCACTGTGAGACGATGCGCGCGGGCCCTTCCTTCAGCCAAGCTTCACGCCGCAACTTGGGTACTCCACTGCAACCGAGGCATCCTTTGGCCAGGGCCGCCGCGCCCGGCGCCACCACGTTGCGCCGGCACGCGACCGCCGCGCTGGCCTGCCTGGCGCTGCTGGCCGGCTGCGCCAGCCGCGCACCCGAGCGCGACGGCCCCGAGGCGCGCCCCCCGCCCAACCTGGACCGCGTGCCCGACGCCGTGCCGCGCATCGAGCCGCTGCGCAACGGCGGGCCCAACAAGCCCTACGCGGTGCTGGGCCAGTCGCACGTGCCCATGACCGCCGACCTGCCGCTGTCCGAGACCGGCCTGGCCAGCTGGTACGGCCGCAAGTACCACGGCCGGCCCACGTCCAGCGGCGAGGTCTACGACATGTACGCCATGACCGCGGCCCACCGCACCATGCCCATCCCCAGCTATGCGCGGGTGCGCAACCCGGCCAACGGGCGCGAGGTGGTGGTGCGCGTCAACGACCGCGGCCCCTTCGTCGCCGGCCGCGTGATCGACCTCAGCTACACCGCGGCGCTGAAGCTGGGCGTGCTGGCCGGGCTGGCGCCGGTGGAGGTGCGCCGGATCACGCACGCCGATATCCGCGCCGGCCTGGGCGCCGCAGCGCCGACGCCTGAACCGGTGCCGGCAGCGCCGGCCCTTGCCGCGCCTGCAAGCGTTGCACCCGAGCCGACGCCGGCCGACGCCCCGCCCACGGCCGCCGGCCCCGGCTTCTGGCTGCAGCTGGGTGCCTTCCGCGACCACGACAACGCGCGGGAGCTGCAGCAGCGCGCGCAGCAGGCACTGCCGCCCGCGCCGGGCGTGGCCGTGCTGGCCGAAGACGGCATGGCGCGCGTGCAGGCCGGCCCCTTTGCCACGCGTGAGGCGGCGCTGCAGGCCGCCGAGGGCGTGCGCCGCTTGCTGGGCATCAGCGCGGTGCTGCTGGCCCGGCCCTGACATCATCCCTAGGTCGGAGGGCACGCGCGCTTGATGGCGCGGCCCTTTGACATGATGCTCGCCCGTCCACCGAGGAGACAGCATGGCCACAGAGCAACCCATCACCTTCGTCGTCCCCGGGCGCAGCCAGACCCCGGGCGGGGCACTGCGCGGCGCTGGCGCCGCTGCCAGCGCGGCCGCCATGGGCGGCCAGGTCAAGGCATCGGTGCAGCTGGGCACGCTGCGCGACGGCGGCGCGCCGCTGCGCCTGACGGCCACCCCCGGCCAGGACGTGGTGGCGCTGCACATCGCCGGCGGTCCGGTGCTGTACCTGCACCCGGCCACGGCGCGCGACCTGATGCTGGCCCAGGGCAACGTGCAGCGCGGCGGGCCGGCCGCCGCCACCGCCGAGGTGGCCGTACCGATGCAGCTGCGCTGGGCCGGGCTGGAGCAGGCCGCGCCGGCACGCGGCAAGGGCTTCCTGGGCGACGTGGCGCTGTCGGTGTTCGAGGTGCTGGGCGGCTTTGCCGTCGAGCGCGTGGCCAGCTTCGTGGCCAGCGAGGTGGTCAAGCGCGTGGACGGGCAGGTCGAGGCCGGCGTCTACCAGCTGAAGCCCGATGCGCTCAAGCCGCTCAAGGGCAGCGGCCAGCGCCTGCAGCAGCTGCCGGCCGCGGCCGAGCCGATGCTGGTGCTGCTGCACGGCACCTTCGTCGACACCGCTTCCACCTTTGCCAAGCTGTGGCTGCAGCACCCGCAGCGCGTGCGTGCGCTGTTCCAGCACTACGGCGGGCGCGTCTACGCGCTCGACCACCCCACGCTGGGCGCCACCCCGGTGGCCAACGCGCTGACGCTGGCGCAGGCGCTGCCGCCCGGCGCGCGCCTGCACCTGGCCACGCATTCGCGCGGCGGCCTGGTGGCCGAGGTGCTGGCGCGCGTGGCGCACCAGCGCGTCATCGGCGCGGCCGACCTGGCCTTGTTTCCCAGCGCCACGCACGCCGACCTGCGGCGCCAGCTGCAAGAGCTGGCGCAGCTGCTGCGCGAGAAGGACATCAAGGTCGAGCGCGTGCTGCGCGTGGCCTGCCCGGCGCGCGGCACGCTGCTGGCGTCCAAGCGCCTGGACGCCTACCTGTCGGTGCTCAAGTGGACGCTGGACCTGGCCCAGGTGCCGGTGGCGCCGGCGCTGCTGGGCTTCATCGCCGAAGTGGCGCGGCGCCGCGCCGACCCGGCCGAGATCCCCGGCCTGGAGGCCATGATCCCGGACACGCCGCTGCTCACGTGGCTCAACGCCGCGCCTTCGGCCATAACTGGCGACCTGCGCGTCGTGGCCGGCGATCTGGAAGGCGATTCGGTGGGCAGCTGGCTCAAGACGCTGCTGGCCGACGCCTTCTACTGGACCGACAACGACATCGTGGTGCAGACGCGCTCGATGTACGGCGGGGCGCCGCGCCAGGGCGGCGCCAGCTTCCTGCTCGACCGCGGCGGCAAGGCCACGCACTTCAACTACTTCAGCAACGAGCGCACGGCCGATGCCCTGGTGCAGGGGCTGACGCAGGCCCGGCC
>JALHPY010000160.1 GCA_022842305.1 Rubrivivax sp. | reverse complement strand
TGGACGCGCACTGCCTGGCGCAGATGGCGCGCTTCAAGCGGCCCAAGCGCTACATCTGGGTGGACGAGCTGCCCAAGAACCACTACGGCAAGGTGCTCAAGACCGCGCTGCGCGCGCGGCTCAAGTCTTGAGCTTGCGCCCCAGCCGCTCTTCGACCTTGGCCGTCTTGGCGTGCAACCGCCCGGCCGGGCCGGCGCGGTAGTCCACCTTGAGGTTGATGCCGATGCGCGGGCAGTCGGCCGCCAGGGTGTTGAAGCAGGCCGTGACCACGCCCATCACCTGCTCCCACTCGCCCTCCAGGATGGTGCCCATGGGCGTGAGCTGGTAGGGCACGCCGCTGCGGTCGATCACGTCCAGGATGCGCGCCACGTGGGCGCTGACGCTCTCACCCTGGCCCAGCGGGGCCATCGCGAATTCCAGCAGGACCATCGTCTTCTCCTTGTGTTTGAAACTCAGGCCGCGGCCGTGCACGGCGGCACGACACGGGCAAACTGTTCGGCCAGCGCGCTGCACAGCCGCGCCTGCAGATCATCGGGCGGCGTGGGCTGCCCATGCGCCTGCTGCCAGGCCAGGGCCACGCTGGTCAGGGCATCGGCGATGTATTGGCGGCCCGAACCCAGGTCGCGCTCGAAGGCGTTTGCGCGTTCGGTGAGCGCCTGCGGATCGGCGCTGACCACGATCACCGCGTGCGCCAGCACCACCGGCTGGCCAGCGATGCGACGCCAGCTTTGCGCCGTGCCCACCAGCTTGCGCCCGGCCACGGCCAGGTTGAAGCGGCCGTCGCAGAACGAGCCCTGCACCGGCTGCGGCGTGGCCGCGATGCCCAGCCGCGCCAGCGCCGCGGCCAGCGCGTCGCACAGCTCGCCGTACAGGGCTTCGGTGCCCACCGGCGCGCCGGTCTCGCCGCGCCAGACCAGGCTCAGGTTGACGATGCCCGGCCCCTGCGGCACTACGCCGCCACCCGAGGCGCGCACCAGCACGCGCTGCGCCTGCGCCGCCGCCGCCCAGCCCGGCTGCGCGGTGCAGCTGCGCGGCACCACCAGCGCCGGCTCGCCGCTCCACAAATGGGCTGCGGCGCGGCCGCTGGCGGCCGCGGCCTCCATCCATTCGGCTTCGGCCGCGATGCCGTCGGCCAGCGGCCGCTGATGCACGGTGACGAAGCCGAAGCGCGGCAGGGTCATGGGGCCCCCCTGGCCCTGCGGGCCACCCCCCCGAGGGGGGGTGAGCGCCTTCGGGGCGGCCGTGCGGCGCTCACGGCGCCGTGATCTCCCGCAACTGCGCCAGGATGGCGGCGTTCACATCACCCGCCTTCTCCATCATGGGCATGTGGCCGGCGCCGTCCAGCACCAGCACGCGCGCGCCGGCCGGGGCGGCCGCGGCCTGAGCCGCCGGCACGATGCGGTCTTCGCGGCCCCAGATCAGGGTCAGCGGCAGGCCGCTGCCGGCCAGGCGCGCCACCGGCTGCGCCGTCTGGCGGCCGCCGGGGAAGAGCGTGCTGCCCAGCTGCGTGAGCGCCTGCGCCACGCCGTCCAGGCGCTTGTACTTGAGCAGGTCGTCCAGCAGCTGCCGGCTCACCAGCCCGGGGTCGGCAAAGAGCTGCTCTATCACCGGCTTGAGCTCGCGCCGCGTGGCCGCGGCGACGAAGCCCTCGATGTAGCCGGCGTTGATCTCGGCGCCCACGCCGGCGCTGGCGATCAGCGTCAGCGAGGCCACGCGCGTCGGTGCGTCGAGCGCCAGCTGCGCCAGGATGGCGCCGCCCATCGAGTGGCCGACACCGTGCACGCGCGGCACCTCGATCTGATCGAGAAAGTGCGCGACATAGCCGGCCAGGTCGGCCAGCGTGCCGGCGCCCGGCAAGCCCACCGCCGACTGGCCGTGCGCCGGCAGGTCCAGCGCGATCACCGGGTGCGCCGCGGCCACGGCGTCCAGGTTGAACAGCCAGTTGTCCAGGTCGCCGCCGAAGCCGTGCACAAACAGCACCGGCGTGGCCGCGCCCTCACCGCGCCGGGCGTAGCGCACACGGATGCCGTCGACCTCGGCGAACTGGTAGGTCGGCCCGCCTTCTTCCTCATCGCCCGCGGCGGCTGCCGGCACCACGTAGGCGGCGATGTAGGCGTCGATCTCGGCATCCGTCACTTCGTCCGGCGCCATCACGCCCAGCAGTGCCTTCACCGGCAGCAGCGCGCCGGCCGCCGCCACGCGTCGGCGCAGCAGGCCGGGGTCGGGCGCCTCGACCGCGTTGGCGATCTTGTCGCTTTCGACCTCGAGGATGGGCATGCCGACCGTGATCTGCGTGCCTTCCTCGACCAGCCAGGACACCACCGTCCCCTCGGACATCGACAGCCCCCACTTGGGCATGACGATGGGCGTGATGGCGGCCATCAGTGGCGGCCCCCGGCCAGCGTACGCTTCACCGCCGCCGTGATCTGCGCCGCGCTGGGGATGTACAGGTCTTCCAGCACCGGCGAGAAAGGCACCGGCGTGTGCGGCGCGCTGACCATCTGGATCGGCCCTTTCAGTGCCCCGAAGCAGGCCTGCGCCACCTGTGCCGCGATGTCGGTGGCGATGTTGCAGCGCGGGCTGGCCTCGTCCACGCAGACCAGGTGGCCGGTCTTCTCGACGCTCTCAATCACGGTGTCGATGTCCAGCGGGCTGAGCGTGCGCAGGTCGATGATCTCGGCCTCGATGCCGTCCTTGGCCAGCGCCGCCGCGGCCTCCAGTGCGCGGTGCACCATCAGCCCGTAGGTGACGATGCTCACCGACTTGCCTTCGCGCACCACGGCCGCCTCGCCGAAGGGGATGGTGTACAGGCCTTCGGGCACCTCGCCCTCGAAGCCGTACAGGTTCTTGTGCTCCAGGAAGATCACCGGGTCGTTGTCGCGGATGCTCTGGATCAGCAGGCCCTTGGTGTCGTAGGGCGTGCTCGGGCACACCACCTTGAGCCCCGGGATGTGCGTGAACAGCGGCGTCAGCATCTGGCTGTGCTGGGCCGCGGCGCGAAAGCCCGCGCCGCACATGGCGCGGATGACCACCGGCGTCTGCGCCTTGCCACCGAACATGTACTTGAACTTGGCGGCCTGGTTGAAGATCTGGTCGAAGCACACGCCCATGAAGTCGACGAACATCAGTTCGGCCACCGGGCGCATGCCACAGGCCGCGGCGCCGATGGCCGCGCCGATGTAGGCGCTTTCGCTCAGCGGCGTGTCCAGCAGCCGGTCGCCGTGCTTGGCGTACAGGCCCTTGGTGACGCCGAGCACCCCGCCCCAGGCGTCCATCTCGCCGTTGCCGCCGGCACCGCCGACGATGTCCTCACCCATCATGATGACCATGGGGTCGCGTGCCATTTCCTGGTCCAGCGCCTCGTTGATGGCTTGTTTCATGCTGATCTTGCGTGCCATGTGATGTCTCCTCGGGCGTGGGTTCAGTAGTTGACGTAGACGTCGGTCGTCAGGTCGGCGGCGGTGGGCAGCGGCGCCGCCTTGGCCTTGACCACGGCCATCTCGATCAGGTCGAGCACCGATCGGTCTATCGCCCCCAGTTCGTCGGCGCTGATGACGCCGGCCGCGGTGACGGCGGCGGCAAACTTCTTCAGGCAGTCGTGGTTGGCGCGGATGTCGTCGAGCTCGCCGCTGGCGCGGTAGGTCTGCGCATCGCCCTCGAAGTGGCCGTGGAAGCGCACCATCTTGCATTCCAGCAGGGCCGGGCCGCCGCCGCTGCGGGCACGCTGGATGATCTCGGAGGCGGCCTCGTGCACGGCAAAGAAGTCGGTGCCGTCCACGGTGACGCCGGGCAGACCGAAGCCGGCGGCGCGGTCGACATAACTGTCCACCGCCGTGCCGTAGTCGCGGCTGGTGCTCTCGGCGTAGCCGTTGTTCTCGACCACGAAGATCACCGGCAGGTTCCACACCGCGGCCAGGTTCAGGCTCTCCAGGAAGGTGCCCTGGTTGCTGGCGCCGTCGCCCACGAAGGTGATGGCCACCTCGCCCTTCTTGCGGTACTTGGCCGCCAGCGCCGCACCGCAGGCCAGCGGTGCGCCCGCGCCCAGGATGCCGTTGGCGCCCATCATGCCCTTGGAAAGGTCGGCGATGTGCATCGAGCCGCCCTTGCCGCCGCAGGAGCCGCCCTTGCGGCCGTAGATCTCCAGCATCATGGCCACCGGGTCCACGCCCTTGGCGATGCAGTGGCCGTGGCCGCGGTGCGTGCTGGCGATGCGGTCGCCGTCGCCCAGCTGGCCGATGATGCCCACGCCGGCGGCCTCTTCACCGGCGTATAGGTGCACGAAGCCGGGGATGTCGCCGCGGCTGAAGTCCACGTGCAGCCGCTCCTCGAATTCGCGGATGGTGCGCATCCTGCGGTAGGCCTCGAGCAGCGCGGGCTTGTCCAGTGGGAAGGGGTTTCCTGCCATGGTGCATGTCTCCGTTTAGTTTGGGGGTCAGGGGGTCAAGGGATCGGGGGAAGGCGAAGCAGCCCCTCGCAGGCAGCGATCTGCATGCAGCGGGCCACGTCCACTGTGGAGAAGGCGTTCTCGCGCAGCGTGATCTGCACGCGGTCACCGTCGTCGAAGGCCAGCTCGCGCTCGCCGTCCAGCGCCACCACGCCGCCTTGCTGCGCCACCACGAAGGGCTGGCCGGCGGGCATGGCCTGCCAGCCGGCGATGGCCACCGGCCGCACCATGCCCGGCGCAATGGGCGCCAGCAGGCGCATACCGGCCGTGCCCGGGGCATGGCCCAGTTGCACCGCCAGGCCGCCGGGGTCGCGCCGGCCCACCGGCTGCAGCAGGCCGCCGATGGCCGACAGGCCGATGGCCTGCGGCTCGGCAAAGGTCAGGTAGGCGGCGCTCAGCGCCTCGGGCTTCCACAGCGCGCGCGCGCCGATGAAACGGTCGGTGGAGATCACCGCGTCCACCAGCGCGATGTCGCGCTGCGCGCCGTCGTTGATGTCCACCTCGAGCAGCTTGTTGGGCGCCAGCGCCTGCGCCGCGCTCAGCCGCCCGGTGGCGTACAGCGCCACCGCCATGCCGGTGATGGTGGATTCGCGCATCTCGGGGAAGGCGTTGTTGGTGCCGGTGGACAGGCCGGCGATGGGGATGTCGCGGCATTCGCGCACCACCGCGCGGTGGGTGCCGTCGCCACCCAGCACGACGATGGCCGCCACGCCGGCCTGGCGCAGCAGGCGCGCGGCGCGGAATGTGTCGTCCACCGTGGAAGTGGGCTCCATGTCCAGGTATTCCACCTGCGGCAGCGGCTGGCCGAAGCCGCGCGACAGGTGGCGCTGCAGCAGCGCGCGGATGCCGCCGTTGTCGGGCATCACCAGCACGCGCTCCACGCCCAGGCTGTGCGCCGCCGTCAGCACGCGCAGCACGATGTTCACGCGGTCGGCGATCTGCAGGTTGCTGGCGTTGGCGATGATGCGGCGGATGTCGCGCGCAGACACAGGGTTGGCGATGAGGCCGATGGTGCTCATGCCGGGCTGCATTGCATCGGCCGTGCCGAGCGCGCTGTTTGGCGCCTGAATTGCGGGTTTGCGATAGCTCCGGGTCCGCCGCCGGGCACCGAAACGCCCTTCCAGGGCCTCCGCAGGGCCGTGCAGACGCGCCTGCAGCGGCTGTCAACCCGTGCAAGAGGCGTGACAGCCGTATCAGGCCGGCGCCGCGCTGTGACACCTGTCAAGGTGCCGGCGCAGTCTGTCCGTTGGCTTGGCGGGGGGCCCGCAGCGGCTGCGCCGACCCGAGCGGCCCGCTGGGACGACGGGCTGTTGGGCGCAGCGGACCCCCTAGGCTGACCGGCTGCAGCGTTGAGCCTACTCAGTCGGGCGCGTGCCCGGCGGGCCACACACTGGCCTTCATCGCGTGGCCCCACCGCATCCCGCGAAGGCCGACGCGCCGGGAGGGTGCCATGTGCACGTCTTGCCTGCAGGCCATCAGCCTTTTCCGTCAGCGCACCAGCGCCAGCCCCTGGGCCCTGGACCGCGGCCAGGTGGCCGACCGCCTGCTCGAACTGATCGAATACCCCGACAGCCTGCAGCAGGGCGCCATCGGCCTGTGCGGCCCGGCGGCCTTCCTGCGCGCCTGGATCCTGAACGACCACCTGGCGGTGGTGCAGTTCGCCATCGAGCTGTTCGAGACCGGCCGCAGCCACGTGGGCACCTGGGGCGTGGCCGCCGCGGCGCAGCTGATGGCCTGCAACCACGCCGCCATCGACTGGGGCGGGCGCACACCCTGCCCGGTGACCGAGTGGATGATGATGGGCGCCATCCAGGACCAGCAGAACACCTTCCGCCCCGACTTCGAAGGCCAGCCGGTCAACGACTGGACGCTGGGCATGGTCGCCGGCGACGTGAAGGGCATGCTGGACGCCACCGGCCGCTACGCGCTGGTCGAGAACCGCACCGCGGCCATCCCCCAGAACATCTTCGACGACAACGGCTGCGACGACGCGCTGTTGTTGACGCCCAACGACTACACCGACGTCATCCTGCTCATCCACGCCGGGCTCATCTGTGCCGACAAGGTCGACGGCGGCGCCGGGGCCTTCTGGAACAACAACATCTTCAACCACTACATCGGCCTGTGCCAGCCGCTGCAGCAGGTGCAGGACGCCAGCGGCGCCGCTGCGCTGCGCATGAGCTACTACAGCTGGGGCAGCGTGTGCCTGGACGCGGTGTTCCCCTGCCAGCAGTTCGAGTACAGCTACTACGGCGCCATCGTCGCCCGCGCCCGGCTGCCGCGCGAGCCGCTGCCCTGCACAACGCCGGACACGCCGGCCACGCCCCGGAACCTGGCCGCACGCATAGCCGGCGCCGGCGTGGGCTTGAGCTGGTGCGGCGGCAGCGTCAACGACGCGCGCTATGAGATCGAGCGCTTCCGCGCCAGCAGCGGCCTCTGGGACGGGCCCTGGGGCATCGACGCGGCGCGGCCCTCCACGGCAGCCGTGCAATGGCACGACAAGGACGTGCCCTCGCGCGGCACCGACACCGTGTGGTACCGCGTGCGCGCCACCAACCGCCTGGGCAACAGCGCCTGGACGGCGCCGGTGATGCTGCGCCTGCCCCGGGGCGACAGCCGCCTGACCGACCCGCAGACCCAGCTCGACATCCTCCGCCCGCCCTGCTTCGTGCAGCGCGTCAGCGTGCTGCGCGCACCGTCCGGCCTGCTGCCCAGCGCCTACGGCCGCTTCGACGAGCCGGCCGCCGAATGCCAGGCCGCGCAGTGGGTGTACGACGCGCGCTGGGAAGTCGACGGTCCGCGCACGCGCCGCCTGGCCATCGCGCACGACCGGCCACTGCGCAGCGACCGCCACGCCTACGTCTTCGTGCAGTTCAATGACTTCGACGTCCCCGGCCACGCCCGCATGCAGGACGCCACGGTGCACCTGCGCCTGAGCGGGCGCACGCCCGGCGGCGCGGCGCTGGACTTCGAGGTTCCACTGCAGCCCGCGCCCGACCACAGCTACTTCTGGGGTCATTTCGACCCCATCGGCTACAGCGCGGCCTACCGCCTGGCGTTCGAGATCCAGGGCCGCGACGCCGCCGAGCGCTACGCGCAGCGCCAGCCCGACGGCCACCAGATCGACAGCCAACCCCAGACGCGCGCACTGCCGCGGCTGGACCTGCCGCCGCTGTTTGCCTTTGCCGACTACCAGCCCGGCCCCGACCGCCGGCACGTGCTGCAGATCGCCGCGCGCGCCACCAGCCTGCCGGCCGACGCCTTCGAGGCCAACGACAGCCACGCGCAGGCGCAAGACGTGGCGCTGCAGCCGCTGGCGGGCACCGGCACGGCCGTGCTGGACCTGCCGGCGCTCAACTTCGGCCAGGGCGGCGATGCCGACCACTTCATCGTCAGCTACCCCTCCAGCGCCGCCGACGACGCCTGCCGGCTGTCCGAACCGACGACGCAGGTGCTGAGCAAGTGCCTGGGCCTGGCCATGAGGCGCTACCCGCCCACCCTGGTGCTGAACGTCTACACCGACGACCCGCTGTGCGTGGACCTGACGCTGCTCCGCGCCGATGGCCTGCAGCCCACGCACCAGTTGCCGCACACGCGCCAGTTGACGATCTATAACCCGACGCGCGCGCACTTCCCCGACCACCGCTTCGAGCTGGTGCTGCGCAACAGCAACCCGGCGCTGCAGGGGCCGTTTGCCTACCGCCTGAACCTGCACTACCAGCCGGCGCTGGACGACTGGGCGGTGGACACCGGTGCGCCGGCCTACCGGCCGCGCACCACGCTGGCGCGGCAGATGCTGCAGCGCCTGTACCAGCGCATCGACCTGCCGCGGCCGGGCGAAGACTTCCGCACGCGCTACCGCCGCGACACGCGCTTGCTGGTGCAGCGCACCGCCGCGCTGCTGCTGGACCCAGCCGTCTATGCCGATCTGAAGACGCTGTTGCCGGCGCACTCGGTGGCCGAGATCACCGAGGACTTCCGCACCACCGCGGCCGTGGCGCGCAGCTTCGGGCTGCAGACCGAGGCCGAACGCCTGCTGCGCGGCGCTGCCGGCAAGGCCGGCCAGGCGCGCGACCGGGCCGGCCAGGCGGGCGCGCTGCAGGACCTGCAGGGCCTGTTCACCGAAGCCGGGCGCTTGCGCGAAGCCGCCGCACTGGGGGTGCGGCTGCAGGCGCTGAAAGTGCCGCACTGATGCCGGTACGGCCGGGCCGCACGCCGGCGGCCCGACCGACGCCGGTCAATGCGCCAGGCCGTCGCCCGACTGCTGGTTGGGCGAGACGATGCCCCAGCGGTGCATGCGCCGGTACAGCGTCATGCGCGACAGGCCCAGCTGGCGCGCCACGGCGCTGACGTTCCACTGCGCGGCGCGCAGGTATTGCAGCAGCAGCACGGCCTCGGGCGGGTGCTCGCCGGCCGACTGCCAGGCCGAGGGTGCGGGTCGCGCCGGCTCTGACGCAGGTGTCGGCAGCACGCCAGCTGCCGCTGCGGCCAGGCCGTCGGGCAGGTCTTCGGGCGTGATGCAGGCGCCGCTGCACACGGCACGGGCGTAGTCCAGTGCGTTGCGCAGTTCGCGCAGGTTGCCCGGCCAGCGGTGCGCGTGCAGCAGCGCACGCGCAGCGGGCGCCACCTGCGGCGCCGCGCCCTGGCCGTCGGCACGGGCGCCGGCTTCGAGCAGGTGCTGGATCACCCAGTCCAGGTCGCTGCGCTCGCGCAGCGGCGGCAGCGCGATCTGCGCGCCGTTGAGCCGGTAGTACAGGTCGTCGCGAAACAGCCCCTGGCGCACCAGCGCCTGCAGGTCGCAATGCGTGGCGGCGATGACACGCAGGTTCACCGGCAGCGGCCGCGTCGCGCCGATGGGCAGCACCTCGCGCTCGGCCAGCACGCGAAGCAGGCGCGACTGCATCTCGCGCGGCATGTCGCCGATCTCGTCCAGGAACAGCGTGCCGCCGTCGGCCTCCTGGATGAGCCCGCGCTTGCCCTTGCTGGTGGCGCCCGAAAAGCTGCCCGGCAGGTGGCCGAACAGCTCGCTCTCGATCAGCGCCTCGGGGATGGCGGCGCAGTTCACGGCCACGAAGGGCCGGCCGCGGCGGCCGCTGCTTTCGTGCAGCGCCTTGGCCATGAACTCCTTGCCGCTGCCGGTCTCGCCGGTGAGCAGCAGCCCCACCGAGGCGTTGACCAGGCGCGCGGCGCGCTCGATCTGGCGGTCCAGCGCGGCGTCGCCGCCCGACAGCGCGGCCAGCGGCGCGGGCAGCGGGCGTTCGGCCTGCGCCGCCTGGCGCTCGGCCG
>JALHPY010000159.1 GCA_022842305.1 Rubrivivax sp. | reverse complement strand
CACGCGCGCGCGGCCGCATTGCTCGCAGGCGGCCACGGCCACGGCCTGCCAGTGCTCCTGCTTGCGCTGGGCGCGCTCGCCGGCCAGGCGCAGCACCGAGCGCTCGGCCAGCAGCGGCTGCACCGCGGCCACGCCCAGCTGCGTGGCCTGCTCCACCAGGCCGTCCATGCGTTCGTTGGCTGGCATGGCCAGTGCCAGCGTCAGCGCCAGCGCCAGCTCGTTGGCCACCGGCTGCGGCGCACCCACGCGCACCTGCACGCTGCTGCGGCCCACGGCCAGCACCTGGGCCGGCCAGTCGCAGCCGCCGCCGTCGAACAGCAGCAACGCGTCGCCCGGCTGCACACGGCGCACCTGGGCATGGCGGGCGGCGCCGGGCGGCAGCGCCAGATCGGCGCCCGCTGCCAGGGGCGCATCCACAAACAGTCTGATCATCAGGCCGGAGTTTGCAGCAGCGCCTGCAGCGCCAGCGCCACGCCGGCCAGCGCAGCGTCGTGCCCGCCCGGCGCCGCCAGCATCAGGCCCACGGGCAGTTCGCCCGGCTCCTGGCAGGGCAGGCTGAAGGCGCAGCCGTCGAGGAAGTTCACCGGGAAGGTGTTGCGCAGCATCAGGCTGTTGGCCTTGAAGTAGGCCTCGTCGCTGGCTTTCAGCTCGGCGATGGGTGACGCGACGATGGGTGTGGTCGGGCAGATCAGCGCATCGAAGCCGGCCAGGCGGTGGCGCATGCGCGCCATCCATTCGCGGCGGCGCTGCTGCATGACGATGTAGTCGGCCGCGCTCACGCCCTCGCCCGGCGCGATGCGTGCCGCCACGCGCGGGTCGAACTGTTCGCGCCGCGTCAGCATGTGGTCGCGGTGCACGGCCCAGGCCTCCACCGCCGAAAAGCCGCCGGGGGCGTTGATCTGGCCGATCTCGGCCAGCTGGGACAAGGGCACGTCGACGATGCGCACCCCCGCCTGCGACAGCCGCGACAGCGCGCGCGAGAAGGCGCTGGACACGGTGGCGTCCAGCTCGTCGAGCATCAGCGTCTGCGGCAGCGCCAGGCGCAGCGTGCCCGGGGCGCGCTGCGTCACCGCCAGCGGTGCGCCGGCCAGCACGCCGTCGACCAGCAGGCAGTCTTCGACCGTGCGCGCCATGGCGCAGGCGGTGTCCAGGGTGTAGGACAGCGGAAAGGCGCCTTCCAGCGGCGTGCGTGACTGCGTGTTCTTGAAACCCACCAGCCCGCACAGCGCGGCCGGCACGCGGATGGAGCCGCCGGTGTCGCTGCCCAGCGCCGCCACCGCCAGGCCCAGCGCCACCGACACCGCGGCGCCGGAAGATGAGCCGCCGGGGATGCGCGCCACGGCGTGGTCGGCCGGGTTGCGCGGTGTGCCGTGGTGCGGGTTCAGGCCCAGGCCCGAGAACGCGAACTCGGTCATGTTGGTCAGGCCGATGATGGCCGCGCCGGCCTGGCGCAGCCGCGCCACGGCCGCGGCGTCCTGCGCCGCCGGCGGCGCGTCCTGGCGCAGCACCGAACCCGCCAGCGTGCGCCGGCCGGCGATGTCGTACAGGTCCTTCACCGTCACCGGCAGGCCGGCCAGCGGGCCCAGCGGCTCGCCACGCGCCAGGCGCGCGTCGGCGGCGTCGGCCGCGGCCAGGGCTTCGTCGACCAGCAGCGCGGTGAAGACATGCGCTGCCGACGGCCGCTGCGCCTGCGCCAGCACGCGCTCTGCCAACGCGCGGTGGCTGCCGGGCGCGCCCAGCGTGCGCCGCAGGGCGGCGATGGTGGGCAGCATCTCAGTACCGCCCGGCCGCTCCGAAGGTACTGAGCGCCCCCCTGGGGGGCAGCGAACGAAGTGAGCGTGGGGGTCCCATTTCAGGCGCTTTCGCGCAGCTCGCGACGCAATACCTTGCCCAGGCCGGTCTTGGGCAGGTCGGAGCGGAACTCGACCACGCGCGGGCGCTTGTAGCCGCTGAGGTGCATCTCGCAATAGGCGCGGATGTCGGCCTCGCCCGGGCTGGTGGCCTGCGGGTCGCTGCGCACCACCACCAGCTTGACGGCCTCGCCGGCGCGGTCGTCCGGCATGCCCACGGCGGCGCATTCCAGCACCCCGGGCATGCGCGTGACCACGTCTTCCACCTCGTTGGGGTAGACGTTGAAGCCGCTGACCAGGATCAGGTCTTTCTTGCGGTCGACGATGCGGAAATGGCCGCGCCGGTCCATGGCGCCGATGTCGCCGGTGCGGAAGAAGCCGTCGGCCGTCATCACCCGCGCCGTCTCGTCCGGGCGCTGCCAGTAGCCGGCCATGACCTGCGGGCCGCGGATGGCGATCTCGCCGGGCACGCCCGGGGGCAGTTCATGGCCCGCGTCGTCGAGCACGCGGACTTCGGTGCCGGGCAGGGGCAGGCCGATGCTGCCGCTGAAGGACTCGATGTCCACCGAGTTGCAGGTGACGGTGGGCGAGGTCTCGGACAGGCCGTAGCCCTCGCAGATGACGCAGCCGGTCATCTCTTGCCACAGCCGCGCCGTGCCCGGCTGCGTGGCCATGCCGCCGGCCACGGTGATGCGCAGGTGGCTCCAGTCGACCATGTCGAAGCTGGGGTGGTGCACCAGCGCGTAGAACAGGGTTTCGATGCCCGGAAAGCTGTGCACGCGCTCGCGCGCCAGGGTCTTGAGCACGGCGGCGGTGTCTGCCGGGTTGGGGATGAGCACGTTGCAGAAACCCAGCCGCAAACCCAGCATCAGGCAGCTGGTGAAGGCGTAGATGTGGTGCAGTGGCAGCGCGCACACGTTGACCAGCTGCTCGCCCGGCGGCGTGCGCGCCAGCGCCGGGCCGTACCAGGCCTCGCACTGCAGCACGTTGGCCGCCAGGTTGCGGTGCAGCAGCACCGCGCCCTTGCTGGTGCCCGTGGTGCCGCCGGTGTACTGCAGCAGGGCGATGTCGTCGGGCCGCACCTGCACCGGCGCCAGCGTCATGCGCTGGCCCTGGGCCAGCGCACTGGCAAAGGGCACGGCGTTGGGCAGTTCGTAGCGCGGCACCAACTTGTGCGCGCGGCGCACCAGGTGGTTGACGAAGCGCCCGCGCAGCGGCCCCAGCAGGTCGCCCATGGCCACCAGCAGCACGGTCTTGGTGGGCACCTGCTCCAGCAGCGGCTGCAGCGCGGCAGCAAAGTGCTCGAGCGCCACGATGGCACGCGCGCCGCTGTCGCGCAGCTGGTGCGCCAGCTCGCGCCCCTGCAGCTGCGGGTTGACGTTGACCACCACCATGCCGGCGCGCAGCACGGCGGCCACGGCCACCAGGTACTGCGGCAGGTTGGGCATCATCAGCGCCACGCGGTCGCCCCGCGCCAGGCCGCGGTCCTGCAGCCACGCGCCCAAGGCGCGCGAGAGCTTGTCCAGCTCGCCGAAACTGAGCGAGCGGCCCAGGAAGCGGCAGGCCGGCAGGCCCTGGTGCCGTTCGAGGCCTTCTTCGAGCAGTGCCACCAGGGTGGGCAGCTCCTCGGGGACGATGTCCTCGGGAACGCCTTGCGGATATTGTTTGAGCCAGAACTTCGTCATACCGCCTTGATCGAATGCGGCGCCAATTCTGACGGCGGACTGACGACTGGCTATCAGGGGAACCGATAGCGTGGCGCGTGCAAGCTGTCACGGCCGGATTGCGCGACTCCCGCGGTTTCAGGGTGGCGCTGCGCGCCGGCCGACCCCGGGGCGGGCCGGCGCGGCCCAGAATCGGAACGTTCGTGCCGGTTCGCGCCGGTTCTGAACAGGGGAACGGGATGTCAAGGCAGTTTGCGCTTTCGGCCCTCGCACTGGCACTGGCACTGGTGCTGGGCGCTGGCGCGGCCCGCGCCACCGCGCCGGGGCCGGCCTTCAACCAGCCCATCGTCTTCGCCGGCCCGGGCTGGGTGACCCTGACGCTGGAAGACAGCCGCGGAGGCTTCGACCACATCCTCGAACTGGCCGCGGCGCCCGGCGCCATCGGCAGCGCGCCGCTGCTGGCGCTGACCGACCTGGCAGGCGGCCCGCCCAGCGTCAGCGTGCGCGGCTTCGCCCCGGCCGCGCAGGGCGCCAGCGTTTCGCTGGGCAACGTGGACGCCGGGCAGGAGTTCATCTTCAGGCTCAGCAACATCGGCTCGGCCCGCCTGGGCACGCCCGGCGGCCTGGACAGCCAGGTCTTCACCGGTCGCAGCAGCATCCTCAACCCGCAGCCCACGCAGTACTACAGCCTGGTCGAGTGGATCGGCCCGACCCAGGTGCGCGTGCAGATGGAAGACGTGTTTCCCGAGAACCCGGCCCTGGGGCCCACATCGCTGGGCGCTCCCGACCTGCAGTTCCTGCTGACGCTGAGCCCCATCTCCGAGCCGCGCAGCTGGGCGCTGCTGCTGGCCGGCCTGGTGGCCGTGGGCGCGCTGGCGCGGCGGCGGCTGGGCTGAGGGCCTTCTACCGGGCCCTCAAGCAGCAAAGGGCCCCCGAGAGGGCCCTTTGCCTTGTGCGATGCGGTCTGTCCGTGCCGCCTGCAGCCCGCGCTCAGCTCTTCAAGGCCACCAGCACCTCGTCGAGCATCTTCTTCGCGTCGCCGAAGAGCATGCGGTTGTTCTCTTTGTAGAACAGCGGGTTGTCCACGCCGGCGTAGCCGCTGGCCATGCTGCGCTTCATCACGATGCTGGTCTTGGCCTTCCACACCTCCAGCACCGGCATGCCGGCGATGGGGCTGGTGGGGTCGTCCTGCGCCGCCGGGTTGACGATGTCGTTGGCGCCGATGACGATCGAGACGTCGGTCTTGGGGAAGTCCTCGTTGAGCTCGTCCATCTCCAGCACGATGTCGTAGGGCACCTTGGCTTCGGCCAGCAGCACGTTCATGTGGCCGGGCATGCGGCCGGCCACCGGGTGGATGCCGAAGCGCACGTTCACGCCCTTTTCGCGCAGCACCTTGGTGATCTCGTACACCGTGTGCTGGGCCTGCGCCACCGCCATGCCGTAGCCCGGCACGATGATCACGTTCTTGGAATCGCGCAGCAGCTCGGCCGTTTCGGCGGCCAGGATGGGCGACACCTCGCCCGCCGGCTCGGCGCCAGCCGCCGCCGCCGCGGGCGTGCCGCCGCCGGTGCCGAAGCCACCGGCGATGACGCTGATGAAGTTGCGGTTCATCGCGCGGCACATGATGTAGCTCAGGATCGCGCCCGAGCTGCCCACCAGCGCACCCACCACGATGAGCAGGTCGTTGCTGAGCATGAAGCCCGTGGCCGCCGCCGCCCAGCCCGAGTAGCTGTTGAGCATGGACACCACCACCGGCATGTCCGCGCCGCCGATGGCCATGACCATGTGCACGCCGAACAGCAGCGCCACCACGGTCATCACCAGCAGCGGCAGCATGCCGGACTGGATGTCATGGGCGTTCAGGAACTCGCGCCCGTACCAGATGGCGATGAGCAACAGCGCCAGGTTGAGCCAGTGCCGGGCCGGCAGCATCAGCGGCTTGCCGCCGATCTTGCCCGAGAGCTTGCCGAAGGCGACGACCGAGCCCGAGAAGGTGACGGCACCGATGAGGATGCCGATGTAGATCTCCATCTCGTGGATGGACTTCTCGGCGGGGGTCGGAAACACGGTGGAGGTGTCGACGTAGCTCGCAAAGCCCACCAGGCAGGCGGCCAGGCCCACCAGGCTGTGCATCAGTGCCACCAGCTCGGGCATCTGCGTCATCTGCACCTTCTTGGCTGCATAGAGGCCGATGCTGCCGCCCACGACCAGGGCGCCGATGATCCAGGCATAGCCGGCGGGCGTGACGCGCGGGCCCAGGATCGTGGCCAGCACGGCGATGGCCATGCCGATGATGCCGAAGAGGTTGCCGCGACGCGCGGTCTCGGGGTTGGCGAGGCCGCCCAGGCTCAGGATGAACAGGATGGTGGCGGCGATGTAGGAGACGGTGGCCAGGCTGGAAGTCATGTCCGTTTCCTTGTTGTTATTTGCGGAACATCGCCAGCATGCGCCGCGTCACCGCGAAGCCACCGAACATGTTGACGGCGGTGAGCGCCAGCGCAAAGACGGCCAGGCCCAGGATCAGCATGTTGGGCCGGTCGGCGGCCCCGGCGGCGTCCAGCGGCGGCGCCACCTGCACCAGCGCGCCGATGGCGATGATGGAAGAGATGGCGTTGGTCACGCTCATCAGCGGCGTGTGCAGCGAGGGCGTGACGTTCCACACCACCATGTAGCCGATGAAGCAGGCCAGCACGAACACGGTGAAGTGCGCCAGGAAGCTGGCCGGCGCGTACAGGCCCACCAGAGCGAACGCCACCGCGCCCACGCCGAACACCGTGGCCAGTGACTTGGCAGACATGGGCTCGCTACCGCCGCCATGGCCGTGGCCCTTGGCCGCGGGGGCGGCTGCGGCGGGCTTGGGCGCGGCCACGGCCTGCTTCAGCGGCGGCGGCGGCCAGGTGATGTTGCCTTCCTTGATGACCGTCAGGCCGCGGATGGCGTCGTCTTCCATGTTGACGTTGATGACGCCGTCCTTGGTCTTGCACAGCTCCTCGGTCACACGCCACAGGTTGGTCGCGTACAGCGTGGACGCCTGCTTGGCCAGGCGGCTGACCAGGTCGGTGTAGCCGATGATGGTGACGCCGTGCCGCACCACGGCCTCGCCGGGGACGGTGAGTTCGCAGTTGCCGCCTTGTTCGCCGGCCATGTCGACGATCACGCTGCCGGGCTTCATGCTCTGCACCATCTCGGCGGTGATGAGCTTGGGTGCCGGCTTGCCGGGGATCAGCGCGGTGGTGATGATGATGTCGGCTTCGCGCGCCTGCTTGGCGTACATCTCGCGCTGCGCCTGCAGGAAGCCTTCGCTCATGACCTTGGCGTAGCCGCCGCCGCCCGAGCCTTCTTCCTCGTAGTCGACCTTGACGAATTCGCCGCCCAGCGACACCACCTGGTCGGCGACTTCGGCGCGCGTGTCGTTGGCGCGCACGATGGCGCCCAGGTTGGCGGCCGTGCCGATGGCGGCCAGGCCGGCCACGCCGGCACCGGCGATGAAGACCTTGGCCGGCTGGATCTTGCCGGCGGCGGTGATCTGGCCGTTGAAGAAGCGGCCGAAGGCGTTGGCGGCCTCGATCACGGCGCGGTAGCCGCTGATGCCGGCCATGGACGTCAGCGCGTCCATCTTCTGCGCGCGCGACAACTGGCGCGGCAGCGAATCGATGGCCAGCACGGTGACCTTGCGCGCCGCCAGCTGCTGCATCAGCTCGGGGTTCTGCGCCGGCCAGATGAATCCGATCAGCGTGCTGCCGGCGCGCAGCTGGGCTACTTCATCGGCGCTGGGTGCGCGCACCTTGAAGACGATGTCGGCCCGCGCAAAGATGTCGGCGGCCGTGGGCAGGACCTCGGCGCCAGCGGCGCGGTAGGTGTCGTCGGCAAAGTTCGCGGCGTCGCCCGCGCCGCTCTGCACGGCCACCGAAAACCCGAGCTTGATGAGCTTCTCGACCACGTCGGGCACGGTGGCCACGCGCTTCTCGCCAGCCGCTGTTTCGAGCGGAACGCCTATGAGCATGAGAGCCTCCTCGCCAGTGATTCGTGAATCCGGGCGAAGCTACCACATTCCTCTGCGGCGGCCTTTGCGCGAAAGCAGGCCGCCCATACGGCCGACACCTGCTGCGCGGGCGTCATGGGCACGGCCCAGAATGCCGGCCCTGCGCACCCGCGAAACCATCGTGGCCGTGATCACCGGAACCACGCACGGCATCGGCCGCGTCACGGCGCGCGAACTGGCGCGCGCCGGCTGCCGGGTGGCTGGCTGAAAGGGACTCGGCCTACCTCTTCTCGTCCTTGGGCGCGTCCGGCGTGGGCTGGTTTGCCGCCTCGGCGGGCACTTCAGCCGGCTGTCCGGCGCCGGCCTGCTCGGCTGCCAGCGCCGCGGCATCGGCCGCCGCCGCTGCCTGGTCGGCATCGGCCGCGGCCTGGCCGGCGGCGGCCTGGGCCTGGTCGGCCGCCAGCTGCGACGCATCCTGTGCCTGGCCGCGCAGCGCGCGTCGCTCGGCCGCTTTCTGTGTCTGGGTCTCGCGCAGCTTTTCCAGCGCATCGGTCATGCGCTGCGTCCAGCCGGCCAGCTCATCGGCCAGCACCTGTTCGGTGTGCGTGACCAGCGCGTCGATGTTGTCGCGCTGCGCCTGCTCCTCGGGCTCCAGCGCGGTCCACCAGGTGTGGATGTTGTCCAGGTCGGTGGCGGTCTGGTTGTAGCCGGTGAGCGTGGTCTCGATCTGCTGGTAGGCCAGGTAGCTCATCACCGCGGCAGCCAGCGCCGTGGTGAAGGTGATCCAGATCACGGCCTGCCCGCCCAGCGCCGCCAGCAGCGTGCCACCGGCACCGGCCACCAGCACGTAGATCTGCAGCCGCGTCAGCCGCTGCTCCAGCGGCACCGTCTTGCGGCGGTAATAGGCCAGCTGGTCAACCAGACGCCATTGCACGTACTGGTCGGTGCTGAGCAGGCTCAGGCCCTTGTCCTGCGCGTGTGCGGCGTCCTGGGGCGGGATGACGTCGGTGTAGACCGGCAGCGCCGTGGTGTTGACCTCGGTGCGCACCAGGCGCCGGGTGATGTCTTCCACGGCCTGCGCCAGCTTCTTCTCGCGCAGGTCGTCGACGTCGTAGCCCGCGGCGCGCAACCGGTAGCGGTAGATCTCGCGCTTGATGCCCTCGGCCGCCGAGCGCAACAGCACCCAGCGCTTGCCCGGCTTGAAGCGGTTGCTGGCGGCGATCAGCACCGAGGTGGCGATGGGCACCAGGATGAGCACGAAGTTCAGGCCCGACTTGATGCCCTCGGCCCATTGCACCAGGCCCAGGGTCGCGATCAGCGGGTCCACCGGCCCCGAGTAGATGATGGACAGGACCACCGCCAGCAGGCCCAGCAGCAGGATCAAGTTCTGCGAATCCTTGAAGTCCTTCTGCTGCTGGTTGGCCGCGCGGTCCAGCGCGGCGAAGCGGCGCCAGGCCTGCAGCAGCACGCTCTCGCCGCCGGTGCCGCGCAGCACCTGGCGCGTCATGGTCTCCACCGCCTCGGCCACCTTGTCGCCCAGGGTGATGCAGGTCAGGTTGCCGTCGGCCAGGATCTCGGCCACCACCGGGTCGTCGCCCTCGGCCACGCGGCTGTCCCATTGCTCGGCCAGGCGGTCGGCGGCGTCGCCGCTGCCGCGCACTACCAGCACCGGCCAGTGCTGGCGCACGGCCTCGCGCACTTCCACCATCAGCTGCGCGCCGTTGCCCACCACCACCAGCAGCCCGGCCTTGCCCTGGGTCAGCGCGGCCAGGGCGGCCGCCACCTTGATCTTGCTGCGCAGCTCCGAGCCCCAAGGGCCGGCCGGCGTGAGCAGCAGGTGCGTCAGGCGCGGCGCCAGCGGCAGGGCGTCGGCCTCGACCGCGGCGCCGGGCGCATTGGCCTGAACCCGCACCTGGCCGGCCGGGGCCACGCCCAGCACGGCGCCGTCGCCCTCGCGGTCGGCCAGCACCGGGCCCAGCAGGTCGTCGCTGGCGCCGCGCAGCACGCACAAGGCCTGGGCGTCGCGTGCCGCGCGCAGCAGGCCGCGGCCCAGCAGCTGGGTCACGCGCCGTTGCAGCGGCTCGGGCACGTTCTGATGGCCATCGGCCAGCACCACCACCGACTTGAAGTTCCCCGGCTTGAGCGCCGCCGCCAGCTGCGCCGGCGTGTCGTCGGGCCCTTGCTGCAACACGCTGGGCGCGGACGTGTCCTGGGGGCTGGCCATGGGGTCCTCCTGGGCGGGAATGCGCCGGGCAGTCTAAGCGTGGCCGGAGCCCTGCGCGCGGCCCGGTGCGCCACCCCCCTAG
>JALHPY010000158.1 GCA_022842305.1 Rubrivivax sp. | reverse complement strand
GCTTCGGCGGCGGCACGCGCCGCGGCCTCGGCGGCGGCAGCAGCGGCGGCTTCGGCAGCGGCGCGGGCCGCGGCTTCCTGCTCTTCGCGCAGGCGGCGCGACTCGGCCAGTTCTTGCTCTTGCACGCGAAGGGCTTCGGCCTGGGCACGCGCTTCTTCCTCGCGCCGCTGCAGGTCGGCCTCGTCGTGCACGAGCTCGGCCGATTCCTCGACGGCCGGCGAGGCGTCGTCGCGCTTGACGAAGACGCGCTTCTTGCGCACCTCGACCTGGATCGAGCGCGCGCGGCCGCTGGAATCGGCCTGCTTGATCTCGGTCGTGGTCTTGCGCGTCAGCGTGATCTTCTTGCGCTCGGCGCCGGCAGCCGTGCCGTGCGCGGTGCGCAGGAAGTCGAGCAGGCGCTCCTTGTCCGACTCGGTCAGGGCATCGTCGGGTGACTGCTTGGTCACACCGGCCGAATGCAGCTGCTCCAGCAAAGCCGTGGGCTGACGGCCTAGTTGCGCGGCGAACTGGGCGACGGTGGTCACGGCCATGGGATCGGTTTCCTCGGGTGTTTCGTGCGGACGGCTGCTTCGATCAGGCAGTGAACCAATGTTCACGGGCCTTCATGATCAAGGCCTTGGCCCGTTCTTCGTCGATGGCGGTCAGCTCGGTGAGCTCATCCACCGCCAGGTCGGCCAGGTCGTCGCGGGTGTGGATGCCGCCGACGGCCAGGCTGGCGATCAGCTCCGGCGTCAGGCCTTGCAGATCGCGCAGGTCCTGCGACACTTCCTCGACGCTTTCTTCCTTGACGATTTCCATCGTCAGCAGCGCGTCCTTGGCCCGCGTGCGCAGTTCGTGCACGGTGTCCTCGTCGAAGGATTCGATCTCCAGCATCTCGGACAGCGGCACGTAGGCCACTTCTTCCAGGCTGGTGAAGCCTTCGGCAATCAGGATGTCGGCCACTTCGGCGTCGACGTCGAGCTTGTCGATGAACAGCGCGCGCACCGACTCGCTCTCGGTAGCCTGTTTGGCCTGCGATTCCTCGGCCGTCATGATGTTGATGCGCCAGCCGGTCAGTTCGGACGCCAGGCGCACGTTCTGCCCGCCGCGGCCGATGGCGATGGCGAGGTTCTCTTCGTCCACCACCACGTCCATGGCATGCGGCTCTTCGTTGACCACGATGCTCTGCACATTGGCCGGCGCCAGCGCGCCGATGACGAACTGCGCCGGGTCTTCCGACCACAGCACGATATCCACGCGCTCGCCCGCCAGCTCATTGGTGACGGCGTTGACGCGCGAACCGCGCACGCCCACACAGGTGCCGATGGGGTCGACCCGGCGATCGTGGCTGACCACCGCGATCTTGGCGCGGCTGCCGGCGTCGCGGGCGCAGCTCTTGATCTCGAGCAGGCCTTGCTCGATCTCGGGCACCTCTTGGGCGAACAGCTCGCTCATGAATCCCGGCGCACTGCGCGACAGCATGATCTGCGGGCCGCGCTGGGTGGGGTCTATGCCCTGCAGGAAGGCGCGCACGCGGTCACCGGTGCGCAGGTTTTCCTTGGGAATCATCTCGCTGCGCTTCAGGCGCCCTTCGACGCGGCCGCTCTCGACGATGATGTCACCCTTGTCCAGGCGCTTGACCGTGCCCACGAAGATCTTCTCGCCGCGCGACAGGAAGTCGTTGAGCAGTTGCTCGCGCTCGGCGTCGCGGATCTTCTGCAGGATCACCTGCTTGGCCGCCTGCGCGCCGATGCGCCCGATGGGCACCGACTCGATGGCTTCCTCGATGTAGTCGCCTTCCTCGATGTCGGGGATGCGATCCAGCGCATCCGAGAGCATCTCTTCGGCGTCGGGGTTCTGCAGCCCGGCGGCGTCGGGCACCACCAGCCAGCGGCGGAAGGTCTCGTAGACGCCGGTGTCGCGGTCCACGGCCACGCGGATGTCCCATTCGGCCCCATGGAACTTCTTGCTGGCCGACGCCAGCGCGGCTTCGACCGCACCGAACACGACATCGCGTTCGACGGTCTTCTCGCGCGAGATGGCATCTACCAGCATCAGCATTTCGCGGTTCATCGTTCCCCCAAGCCTCCGTCAGTCGCAGGTGCGGCTGCTGCCGCCCCGGTGCCGCCATCGCCTTCGCCGTCGGCCTTGGCCTTCGGCTTGCGGCCCTTGAAATCCACCACCGGCACGAGCCGCGCTTCACGCACTTCAGCGAACGTGAAACCCAGCACCTGCTCGGTCTTGCCAATCTTGAAAACCAGGCTCCAGCCGCCGCCCTCGGCCGCGCTCAGCACGCCCTGCCAGGACTTGCGGCCCTGGAACGGCGCCTTGAGCACCAGGCTGATGGCCTGGCCGGCAAAGCGCTCGTAATCGGCCTCGCGCTTGAGCGGGCGGTCCAGCCCCGGCGACGAGACCTCGAGGCGCGCGTATTCGAGCCCTTCGACCTCGAGCGCGTACTGCAGCTGGCGCGTGACCTGCTCGCAGTCGTCCACCGTGATGAACTCGCCGCTGTCGTCGGCCCCGCCGGCAGCGCGGTAGCTGCGGCCGGGCATGCGGTCGATGGTGATGCGCAGCAGGCCGCGCGGCGCGCGCTCGACCTCGACCAGCTCATAACCCAGGCCCGTCACGGTGGTGGCGATGGCCTCTTGCCAGCCCAGGCGCGGGCCCGCCACGGCGCTGGCGGCCCGGACGGTTTGCCGCCCTGCCGCCCGTGCACCGGGAACCCCTGTCGTCTTGCGCTGGAAGCTGCTGTCGCCCAAACCCTGCCTGCCCCTTGATCGTCTCTGCCGCTGTCACCAGGTCTTGTTGCACCCGGCTGGCCTTGCCCGCCACCACCGGGCGAGCCGCCAAGATCGCGTGAGTGACGCCCCTTCTACCTTCCGGCAGGCGCGGCCCTCAAAGACGATCGAGCAAAAAAAATGGGCTGGAAGATTCCGCCCACGCAGCTTTTACCCGGAAAAGCGCATTATAGCCCGCTGTTTCAGACCGGGCAATAGTCACGCAATACCGGGACGCCTAGCACGGCGGGTGGGCGGGTGCGGCAGATGCCGAATCGGGTGTGGCCGCGTGCCAGAATCCAGCCCGTCCGCCTTTTCACTCGAGCTTCGGAGTCACCATGGGTTTCCTCGCCGGCAAACGGTTCCTCATCACCGGGGTGCTGTCCAACCGCTCGATCGCCTACGGCATTGCGCGCGCCTGCCACGCCCAGGGTGCCGAACTGGCCTTCAGCTACGTCGGCGAACGTTTCCGCGGACGCATCACCGAATACGCGGCCGAATTCGGCTCGGACATGATCTACGACTGCGACGTGGCCGACGACGCCCAGATCGCGAACATGTTTGCGCAACTGGGCCAGCGCTGGCCGCAGTTCGACGGCTTCGTGCACTCGATCGGCTTTGCCCCGCGCGAGGCCATCTCGGGCGATTTTCTCGACGGCCTGTCGCGCGAGAACTTCCGCATCGCGCTGGACATCTCGGCCTACAGCTTTCCGGCCATGGCCAAGGCCGCTCTGCCCATGCTCAAGCCGCACGCGGCGCTGCTGACGCTGAGCTACCTGGGCGCCATTCGCGCCGTGCCCAACTACAACACCATGGGCCTGGCCAAGGCCGCACTGGAAGCCAGCGTGCGCTACCTGGCCGCCAACCTGGGCCGCCAGGGCATACGCGTCAACGGCATCTCGGCCGGCCCCATCAAGACCCTGGCCGCCAGCGGCGTCAAGGACTTCGGCAAGCTGCTGGGCCTGGTGGCTGGCGCCTCGCCCTTGGGACGCAACATCACCATCGAAGAAGTCGGCAACGTCGCCGCCTTCCTGCTGTCCGACATGGCCAGCGGCATCACCGCCGAGATCACCTACGTGGACGGCGGCTTCAGCCACGCGCTGGTGGGCCAGAACGGCGCCGAGGGCTGAACTACGCCTCCTTGATGCAGTCCACGTAATAGCGCCGCGCGGCGCCGACGCCCTCGTCCTCGACGAGGCCGTGCACGTCGGTGTCGAAGCCCGGAAACGCGGCGTTGAAGGCGCGCGTGAAACGCAGGTACTCGACGATCTTGCGGTTGAAGCGCTCGCCCGGTATCAGCAGCGGAATGCCCGGCGGGTAAGGCGTCAGCAGGCTGGTGGTGATGCGCCCTTCCAGCGCGTCGATGTCCACGCGCTCGGTCTTGCGGTGGGCGATGTGGGCGAAGGCGTCGCTGGGCTTCATGGCCGGCTTGATGTCCGACAGGTACATCTCGGTCACCAGGCGCGCGATGTCTCCTTTAGCGTACATCTCGTGGATCTGCTGGCACAGGTCGCGCAGGCCCATGCGCTCATAGCGGGGGTGCGCGGCCACGAACTCGGGCAGGATGCGCCACAGCGGCGCGTTGCGGTCGTGGTCGTCCTTGAACTGCTGCAGCGCCGTCAGCAGCGTGTTCCAGCGGCCCTTGGTGATGCCGATGGTGAACATGATGAAGAACGAGTAGAGGCCGGTCTTCTCGACCACCACGCCGTGCTCGGCCAGGAACTTGGTGACGATGCTGGCCGGTATGCCGGTCTCGGAAAACTGCCCCGACATGCCCAGGCCCGGCGTGATGATGGTGCACTTGATCGGGTCCAGCAGGTTGAAGCCCTCGGCCAGATCGCCGAAGCCGTGCCAGGTCTCGCCCGCCTTCAGCACCCAGTCGCGGCTGTGGCCTATGCCCTCGGCCGCCAGCACGTCGGGGCCCCACACCGTGAACCACCAGTCCTTGTCGCCGAACTCGCCCTCGACCTTGCGCATGGCGCGGCGGAAGTCCAGCGATTCGAGGATGCTTTCCTCCACCAGCGCCGGGCCGCCGGGTGCTTCCATCATCGCCGCGGCCACGTCGCAGCTGGCGATGATGGCGTACTGCGGGCTGGTGCTGGTGTGCATCAGGTAGGCCTCGTTGAAGAGGTGGCGGTCGAGCTTGCGCTCCTGCGCGTCCTGCACCAGCACCTGGCTGGCCTGGCTGATGCCGGCCAGCAGCTTGTGCGTGCTCTGCGTGGCGAACACCAGCTGGTCACGGGGCCGCTGGCGCTTCTTGCCCATGGCATGGAAGCTGCCGTAGAACCTGTGGAAGGCGGCGTGCGGCAGCCATGCCTCGTCGAAATGCAGCGTGTCGATGTAGCCGTCGAGCGCGTGCTTGATGGTCTCGGTGTTGTAGAGCACGCCGTCGTAGGTGCTCTGCGTCAGCGTCAGGATGCGCGGCTTGACAGTGGCAGCGTCCACACCCGCCAGCAGCGGGTTGGCGGCGATCTTGCGGCGGATGGCCTCGGGCGAGAACTCGCTGTCGGGGATGGGGCCGATGATGCCGTAGTGGTTGCGCGTGGGCGTCAGGAACACCGGCACCGCGCCGGTCATGATGATGCTGTGCAGGATGCTCTTGTGGCAGTTGCGGTCGACCACCACCACGTCGCCCGGCGCCACCGTGTGGTGCCAGACCATCTTGTTGCTGGTGCTGGTGCCGTTGGTCACGAAGAAGCAGTGGTCGGCGTTGAAGATGCGCGCCGCGTTGCGCTCGCTCTGCGCCACCGGGCCGGTGTGGTCGAGCAGCTGGCCCAGTTCCTCCACCGAGTTGCAGACGTCGGCGCGCAGCATGTTCTCGCCGAAGAACTGGTGGAACATCTGCCCCACCGGGCTCTTGAGGAAGGCCACGCCGCCGCTGTGACCGGGGCAGTGCCAGGAATAGCTGCCATCCTGCGCGTAGTCCATCAGCGCCTTGAAGAAGGGCGGCGCCAGGCCATCGAGGTAGCTGCGCGCCTCGCGGATGATGTGCCGGGCCACGAACTCGGGCGTGTCCTCGAACATGTGGATGAAGCCGTGCAGTTCGCGCAATATGTCGTTGGGGATGTGCTGGCTGGTGCGCGTCTCGCCGTAGATGTAGATCGGGATGTCGGCGTTCTTGCGCCGGATCTCCTCGATGAACTTGCGCAGGTTCAGCACCGCCGGGTCGAGCTCGGGGCCGGGGGTGAACTCTTCGTCGTCGATGCTCAGGATGAAGGCGCTGGCGCGGCTTTGCTGCTGCGCGAACTGGCTCAGGTCACCGTAGCTGGTGGCGCCCAGGATCTCGAAGCCCTCTTTGACGATGGCGTCGGCGAGCGCGCGTATGCCCAGGCCCGAAGTGTTCTCGGAGCGAAAGTCCTCGTCGATGATGACGATGGGAAAGCGGAAACGGAGCATCGGCGCGGCCCGGGGGTGGTGGTGATCAGCGCCGAGTGTAGGGGCGCAGCCCGGCGCGGCGTGTGACCGCGGGCGCGCTCGCTACACTGCCGCATCGAAGTCTGGGATTGGATGCGACGATGGACTGGAACCCGCCTACGCTGTGGTGGCTGGCCGCCGGCGCGCTGGTGGCGGCAGAACTGGCCACCGGCACCTTCTACCTGCTGATGCTGGCCCTGGGCTGCGCTGCCGGCGCACTGGCCGCGCATGCCGGGGCCGGCGCCACGGCCCAGGTTGCCGCCGGCGCGCTGCTGGGCGGCGGTGCCACCGCGCTGTGGCACCTGCCCCGCGCCCGCGCCCCGCGCGCGGCGCCGGCCGAAAGCAATGCCGACGTCAACCTCGACATCGGGCAGACGGTGCAGGTGCCGGCCTGGGCCGCCGACGGCACGGCGCGCGTGCACTACCGTGGCGCCGACTGGTCGGCGCGCCCGGCCCGGCCGGGGCCGGCACAGCCCGGCCCGCATGTCATCGTCGCCATCCACGGCAGCGAGCTGCAACTGGCACCGGCCCCCACACCCTGAAGGACCCCATGGAAATCGCCCTCGTACTGGCCGTCATCGCCGTCATCTTCATTGCCCGCGCGCTCAAGATCGTGCCGCAGCAGAACGCCTGGGTGGTTGAACGCCTGGGCAAGTTCGACCGCTCGCTCACGCCGGGCCTGAGCGTGGTCGTGCCCTTTGTCGACCGCGTGGCCTACAAGCATTCGCTGAAGGAAGTGCCGCTGGACGTGCCCAGCCAGGTGTGCATCACCAAGGACAACACGCAGCTGCAGGTGGACGGCATCCTGTACTTCCAGGTCACCGACCCGATGCGCGCCAGCTATGGCAGCAGCGACTACATCGTGGCCATCACGCAGCTGGCGCAGACCACGCTGCGCAGCGTGATCGGCAAGATGGAGCTGGACAAGACCTTCGAAGAGCGCGACCTGATCAATGCTGCGGTGGTCAACGCCCTGGACGAGGCCGCGCAGAACTGGGGCGTGAAGGTGCTGCGCTACGAGATCAAGGACCTCACGCCGCCGGCGGCCATCCTGCACGCCATGCAGGCGCAGATCACGGCCGAGCGCGAGAAGCGCGCGCTCATCGCCGCCAGCGAGGGCCGCCGGCAAGAGCAGATCAACATCGCCACTGGCGAGCGCGAGGCCTTCATCGCGCGCAGCGAGGGCGAGAAGCAGGCCGAGATCAACAAGGCCATGGGCGAGGCCGCGGCCATCACCGCGGTGGCCGACGCCACCGCCGACGCCATCCGCAAGATCGCCGCGGCCATCCAGCAGCCCGGCGGCGAGCAGGCGGTGCAGCTGAAGGTGGCCGAGCGCGCGGTCGAGGCCTACGGCCACCTGGCCAAGACCAACAACACCATGATCGTGCCCGGCAACATGGGCGAGGTGGCGGCACTGATCGGCACCGCCATGACGCTGTTCAAGGGCGGCAAGGCGGCCGCGTGAACACGCCCCCTGCCCTGAACGTGCTGGGCACACCGCTGGTGGCCTGCGGCTACGACCCGCTGACCGGCTGGGCGCGTGACGGCTGCTGCAACACTGACGCGCAGGACCAAGGCAGCCACGTGGTCTGCGCCAGGATGACGCTGGCGTTCCTGAACTTCCAGATGGAGCGCGGCAACGACCTGATCACGCCGCGGCCCGAGGCGCGATTTCGTGGCCTGAGGCCCGGCGACCGCTGGTGCGTGTGCGCGCTGCGCTGGCGCGAGGCCTACGAGGCCGGTTTCGCCCCCCCGGTGCTGCTGGAAAGCACGCATGCGCGCGCACTGGACTACCTGCTGCTCGACTGGCTGCGCGCGCACGCGCTGGGCCAAGGCCGCCCGGCATAGAATGCCCACCGGCCGCGGAGGGATGGATGAGCGGTTTAAGTCGCATGCCTGGAAAGCATGTGAGGGTTAACAGCCCTCCGCGGGTTCGAATCCCGCTCCCTCCGCCAGTACGCTAATAAAATCAACAACTTAGAGCGACTTCGCCGCCACAGCCCACCGGCCAGCGCACTGTGCTGCCGGCGACAGGGCCTAAAGCAAGCAACCCAAGAAGATGAGGCCCCACGGGGCCTTCGTCGTTTCCGGGCGGCAAGGCATCAGGGCCAGATGCCGTTCTTCGTCAATGCCGCCAGCAGCCCTGCACAAAAAACACATGCACCCGGGCGCCGCTGCAAGTGCTTGATTCCACGAGGCTTCGCTGCCTGCGCCGGGATTGCCCTGCACATTTGCCGCATACATCGCGCGCCTGAGCCAGCCCGTCGCGGCCGGCAGGAGGTCGCCCCTGATTCGCCAAGCCCTTGATTTGGAACACGAATCCGCCGGGTGACCCGGCATGGCACGAATTGCGCATGCACCTTGGTCAAGCAGACCCCTCCCCACCTGCGGACCGAAAGGAAACATCATGAGCGCGCAACGTCTGACCAAGGTCCTGGTGGTGGATGACGACCCCGTCGTCGGCAAGAGCTTCGACCGGGTGCTGTCCAGCAAGGGTTACGCAGTGGTCACCGCCAGCGATGGCGAAGAAGCCCTGCGCAAGATCGCCGCCGAGGACTACGACGCGGTGTTCACCGACATCAAGATGCCCGGCATGGACGGCATCGCCGTGGCCGAGCAGATCCGTGCGCAGCGGCCCTGGCTGCCGGTGGTCATCGTCAGCGGCTACGCCACCGCCGAGAACGAGGCGCGGGCCCGGGCCGCCGGCGTGCGCGCCGTGCTGCACAAGCCGCTGTCGCCCCAGATGATCGAGCAGGGTGCGCTGGACGCGCTGCGCGAAGCCACCGCTGCGCCCGTTGCGCCCGCTGCAGCGCTCGTGCAGGAACCCGTGCAACAACCCGTGCAGGCCAGCGTGCAGGCACCGGCCGCCCCGCAACCCTGGCGCCACGTGCCCGCGCTGGCCGTGCCCTTCGTCACCCTGGCCTTCATCCTCCTGGCACCGCTGCTGGGGCTGGTGGCGCTGGTGGCCGTGCCGCTGTGGCACTTCGGCAAGTGGCTGATCGCCCGCCCCAGCACGCAGTTCGGCCAGTGGGGCCGCGACGTGGCGCTGTTCTTCGCCGCGCCCTTCCTGTGCCTGGCCTACATCGTGGCCGGCCCCTTCGTCGGGCTGGGCGCGATCGTCTGGTACGGCGCCAAGGCGCTGTTCGGGCGCCCCGTCAAGGCTGAACAGCCCGAGGTGAAGTGAACGCGGCGCGGGCCTGCCCAAAGGGGCCGGCCCGCCGCAGCACTGTCCGGAATTGAGGCCTCAAGATGAATGCCGCTACCAGCTTTTTGAGTCGGACCACGCGCACCCTGGCGTTGGCCCTTGTGTTGTTGCCGGGCCCCGCGCTGGCCGCCAGCCCCGAGGACGCGCTGTCCGACACTGACCGGGCCTGCCTGGACTGCCACGGTTCGGCCGACAACGCCGCCAGCAAGGCCCGCGACGGGCGCCTGGCGCCGGTGATCAATGTGTCGGCGTACGCGCGCTCGGTGCACGCCGATGCGGGCTGCGACGGCTGCCACGACAGCATCGAGCTGCCAGCGCACCCCGGCAAGTCGCCCGCGGTCAAGCCCGTCAAGGCACCGGCCGTGGGCGAGACCTGCCGCAGCTGCCACGGCAAGGTGGTCAAGGCCTACGAGCGCAGCTTCCACGCCCAGCGCCTGCTGGCGGGCCGCAAGAAGGCCCCCGACTGCAACGACTGCCACACGCCGCACGCGGTGATGTCGGCGTCGGTGCAGGAAGGCCCGGACAACATCTGCCTGGACTGCCACGACGACCCGGCCGAGAC
>JALHPY010000157.1 GCA_022842305.1 Rubrivivax sp. | reverse complement strand
CACGTCCATGGCCGGGATGGCGGCCATCAGGCCGGCGGTGTAGGGGTGGCTGGGGCGGTGGATGACCTCGGCCACCGGGCCGATCTCGACCAGGCGGCCGGCGTAGAGCACGGCCACGCGGTCGCAGGTCTCGGCGATCACGCCCATGTCGTGCGTGATCAGTAGCACCGCCGCGCCCTGCTCGCGGCACAGGCGCTTGAGCAGCTCGATGATCTGCGCCTGGATGGACACGTCCAGCGCCGTGGTCGGCTCGTCGGCCACCACCAGCTGCGGCTCGGCCGCCAGCGCCAGGGCGATGACCACGCGCTGGCGCATGCCGCCGCTGAACTGGTGCGGGTACTGGTCCAGGCGCTGCTCGGCGGCCGGGATGCCGGTCTGCTGCAGCAGGGCGATGGCACGCTGGCGCGCCTGCGCCGGGCTCAGCGGCAGGTGCGTGAGGATGGTCTCGGTGAGCTGCCGGCCGATGCTCATCAGCGGGTTGAGCGAGGTCAGCGGGTCCTGGAAGATGGCGCCGATGCGGCGGCCGCGCAGTGCGCGCATCTGCTCGGGCGGCAGGTCGTCGATGCGCCGGCCGTTCAGGTGGATCTGGCCGCCGGCGATGCGCCCTGGCGGTTCGAGCAGACCGATGATGGCCGCGCCGGTGAGCGACTTGCCCGCGCCCGATTCGCCCACCACGCCCAGGATCTCGCCCGGCGCGATGCTCAGGCTGATGTCGTCCAGCGCCAGCAGCGTGCCGCGGCGGCCGGGGAACTCGACGCGCAGCTTGCGCACTTCCAGCAAGGGCGCGCTCATCGGAGCTTGGGATTGAGCGCGTCGCGCAGCCAGTCGCCCAGCAGGTTCACGCTCAGCGCGATCAGCACCAGCATGACGCCCGGGAAGATGGTGATCCACCATTCGCCCGAGAACAGGAAGTCGTTGCCCACGCGGATCAGCGTGCCCAGGCTGGGGCTGGTGGGCGGCACGCCCACGCCCAGGAAGGACAGCGTGGCCTCGGTCAGGATGGCAGCGGCCACCTGGATGGTGGCCAGCACCAGCACCGGCCCGGTGACGTTGGGCAGCACGTGGCGGAACATGATGCGCAGCGGCGTCACGCCGATGACGCGCGCTGCTTGCACGTAGTCCTTGTGGCGCTCGACCAGCGTGCTGCCGCGCACCGTGCGCGCGTACTGCACCCAGCCGGTCAGCGAGATGGCAATGATCAGCACGCCGAAGGCCAGGGTGTCGTGCGCGTCGGGGAACATCGCGCGGCCCACGCCGTCGATCAGCAGCGCCACCAGGATGGACGGAAACGACAGCATCACGTCGCACACACGCATGATGAAGGCGTCGACAGCGCCGCCGACGAAGCCCGACAGCAGCCCCAGCGCCACGCCCACCAGCATGGACAGCAGCACCGACGCCAGGCCCACCAGCAGCGAGATGCGCGCGCCATAGAACAGCGCCGAAAGGATGTCGCGCCCCTGGTCGTCGGTGCCCAGCAGGTAGGTGCTGCTGCCGCCTTCCAGCCAGGCCGGCGGCAGGCGCGCGTCCATCAGATTGAGCGTGGCCAGGTCGAAAGGCCGGTGCGGCGCCACCCAGGGCGCGAACACCGAGCAGAAGATACACAGCAGCGCGATTGCCGCCGCCAGCATGGCCATGGGCGAGCTGCGGAAGCTGTGCCAGACATCGCTGTCCAGCCAGCGCGCCAGCAGGCTTGTCTCGACCGCGGGCGCGGCGGTCTGCAGGTCCGCCTTCATGCGGCCGCCGCCGGCCGTTCGATGCGCAGCCGCGGGTCTACCGCGAAGTACAGCAGGTCCACGACCAGGTTGACGACGACGAAGATCAGCGCGATCAGGCACAGGTAGGCGGCCATCACCGGGATGTCGGCGAACTGCACCGCCTGGATGAACAGGAAACCCATGCCGGGCCACTGGAACACGGTCTCGGTGATGATGGCAAAGGCGATCAGTGATCCCAGCTGCAGCCCGGTGATGGTGATCACCGGCACCAGCGTGTTGCGCAGCGCATGGCCGAAGTACACGGCGCGGTCGGTCAGGCCGCGGGCGCGCGCGAACTTGATGTAGTCGGTGCGCAGCACCTCCAGCATCTCGGCGCGCACCAGGCGCAGGATCAGCGCCAGCTGGAACACGCTGAGCGTGACCGCCGGCAGCACCAGGTGCTGCCAGCCGTCCACCGTCAGCAGCCCGGTGGTCCAGGGGCCGATGGCCACGACCTCACCGCGGCCGAAGCTGGGCAGCCATTCGAGCGTGACCGAGAACACCAGGATCAGCAGGATGCCGATCAGAAAGGTGGGCAGCGACACGCCCAGCAGCGACAGCGTCATCACCAGCTGCGAACCGAACCGCCCGCGCCGCAGCGCGGCATACACGCCCAGCGGCACGCCGGCGCCCAGCGCGATCACCGCGGCGGCCAGCGCCAGCTCCAGCGTGGCCGGAAAGCGTTCGGCGATCAGCGCCGAGACCTTGCGGCCCTGGCGCAGGCTCAGGCCGAATTCACCCTGCACGGCATTGCCGACGAAGTGCGCAAACTGCAGCGGAAAGGGCTGGTCCAGGCCCAGGTCGGCACGCAACTGCTCACGCTGCTCTTGGGTGGCGTCCTGGCCCAGCAGGCTGGTGACCGGGTCGCCGACATACTGGAACAGCATGAAGGCGATGAAGGCCACCGTGAGCATCACGACCAGGGCCTGCAGCAGGCGGCGGAGGATGAAGGCGAGCATCGGTGCCGGGGGTGCCGCCGCAGCGGTGCGTCAGTACAGCTGCACCGCACCGTACCACGACGACGCGCGCGAGCGCGTGTTGTCGCTGTCGGTCATCACCGCGATCGAGGTCAAGGCGCCGGGCTCTTCGCCGAAGGCCAGGCGGAAGTCGGCCGCCAGGTCGCGGCGGTGTTCGCGCCAGCGGCGCAGTTCGCCCGGGCCCGAGTCGACCACGATCTTGCGGATGCGGTCGCTGCGCGGGTTGACGATCACGCTGCCCACGGGCGCCTGCGCGTCCCACACGTACATCAGCGTGGCGTAGGGCGGGGTCTCGCCGGTGAGCGCCTCTGCCAAGTCGAACATCATGCGCGTGCGCATGGGCAGGCTGCCCAGGTCGCCGGCAAAGCCGAAGATCAGGCGCGCCGGCGCGTCCTCGCGCTCGGCGTGCGCCACGCTGCCTTCGGCCATCAGGTCCTGCACCCACCAGGAGAAGCTGACGTCGCGCAGCAGGGCCTGGCCGGGGGCTACGTGGCGGCGCAGCATGCTGGCCGAAGCGTCCGCCACCGCGGCCAGGGCCGGGCGGCCGTCTTTGTGGCCCCAGTCGTACTGCGTGGGGGCCTTGCCAGGCAAGGGCACTGCATGCCAGGCGCTGCCCGCCCAGGCCGGAGCGGCGGGCGCGTCGGCGGCCGGTGGCGGCGCAGTGGCGCAGCCGGCCAGCAGCAGCGCGGGAAGCCAGAGTCGGAGTCGTGTCGGCATGTCGATCTTGCCTGCAGGAAAAGGGCAAAAAATTGGCCGCCCGAGGGCGGCCAATCAGCAGGACTTGCGCCCGTTGCCGGGCGCAGCCGGATCAGAAGTCGTGGCGGACGCCGAACTCGTAGCCGGTGGACTTTTCGCCGTTGAGCATCGCGCCGGTGGTCGGCGGCTGGCTGACCACGAAGGCCTTGGTGTTGTCGCCGTTGTTGACGTTGGCGTAGTTGGCGTACAGCGTGGTGCGCTTGGACAGGCTGTAGACGTAGCCCAGACCGAACATCTTGGCGTCGTTGCCGTCGACCGTGGCGGTGTTGCCGCTGGACTTGGTGTACTGGCCCTTGAAGGCGCCGGCGCCCACGGGCACGCTGACGGTGAGGCTGATGAGCTTCTGGTCCCGCGTGCCAGCGTCGCTCTTCTCATAGATTCCGCCGAAGGTGGCGAAGCCGGCATTGAACGAACCGCCGAAGCTGATGGTCTTCAGGTCATCGGCCCCGAGTTCGGTCTTCAAGAAGGCCGCGGAGACGGTGATCGGGCCGGCGGCGTAGCCGAGACGGGCGCCCAGTGCCTTGTTGCCAGCGACGCCTTCGCCCGCGGACACTTGGACCTGGCCGGAAAGGCCCCCCATGGCGGGCAGGAAGTAGGAGATCGAATTGCTGACACGGGTTTCAGTAGTAGCCGCAGTGCCGAGGTTGGCCTTCGTGCCACGCATGACGCTCGACGTTGCCACGCCGGCGCTGTTGAAGATGTCGAGGGTGGCCCAGTTCAAGAAGGTCGGGGTGTAGTCGCGGCCGAGGCGGACTTCACCGAAACCACCCATCAGGCTCACCGTCGAACGGCGCTGCCAGTTCTGGCCGGTGCCGCCATCATCGGGGTTCAGCGCGCCTTCGATCCAGAAGCCGGCACGCATGCCGCCGCCGAGGTCTTCGACGCCGCGGAAGCCCAGGCGGCTGGTGGCGCCACCGCTGTGGCTCAGCGTCTTGACATCACCGGCCGAGCCGTTCTTGGTGCTGCGCAGGGCCAGGTCGGCGATGCCGAACAGGGTGACCGACGACTGGGCGGAAGCGACACCCGTGAAAGCCGTCAGTGCGGCCAGGGCAAGCAGAGATTTTTTCATATCAACTATCTCCTAGGTTGAATAAGAGGTCCTGATCGGGGATGTGTAACCCTGCGAGGGCTTGATCAGGCTAACCTCCTCAGCGGAAGTTGGCGCTATTGCACCAGAGCGGTCACATGCTTGCAAAGAAACGGTCTGCAATTCGCTGCTGACTGTTGTCCCGTAACAACGTGACACGCCTGCGCCGCCTCGGTGGGACGATGCATTATTCTGGCGCCATGAGCACGCTATCCGACCGTCTGATCATCAGCCTGGACAACGCCTTGCGCACCGTGACCGGCGCGGTGCATGCCGGCCGCCCCAACCCGGCGGGGCCGCCCGCCGAAGAGACGCTGGAGCCAGCCGAGCGCCAGCTGGCGGGCGCGCTGATGCGCGTCAACCACGTGGGTGAGGTCTGTGCCCAGGCGCTGTACCAGGCGCAGGCGCTGACCGCGCGCACCGACGAATTGCGCCGCCAGATGGACGTGGCGGCGCGCGAGGAGTGCGATCACCTGGGCTGGACCCAGCAGCGCCTGGTCGAACTGGGCGATCGCCCCAGCTGGCTCAACCCGCTGTGGTACGCCGGCGCCTTTGGCATCGGCCTGCTGGCCGGGCGCCTGGGGGACCGCACCAGCCTGGGCTTCGTGGTCGAGACCGAGCGCCAGGTCGAGCAGCACCTGGCCGGCCACATGGACCGCCTGCCGGCCGGCGACACGCGCTCGCGCGCCATCGTCGCGGTGATGAAGGAAGACGAGGCGCGCCACGCCGACAACGCGCTGGCCGCCGGGGCTCGTGACCTGCCTGCGCCGGTGAAATGGCTGATGCGCGGCGCCGCCAAGGTCATGACGACCACTGCGCACCGCATCTGACCAGCACCGGCTGCGGCCCGGCTTACGCTTCAGGCCGCGCGCACTGCTGCGCCGGCATTCCCTGCACGAGGTACCCGCCATGAGCGTCCATCCCAGCGAACCTGCCACCGCCCCGCCCGCGCGCCCCGCACTCAACCTGGTGCGCCTGGGTGAGATGGCGCGGCGCGGCGAGAAGCTGGTTGCCTTGACCAGCTACGACGCCACCTTCGCGCGCTTGCTGGACGACGCCGGCGTGGACATCCAGCTGGTCGGTGATTCACTGGGCAACGTGATCCAGGGCCGCAGCAGCACGCTGCCGGTGTCGCTGGAGCACATGGTCTACCACACCGCCTGCGTGGCGCGCGGCAAGCAGCTGTCGTGGCTGGTGGCCGACATGCCTTTCGGCAGTTATGAGGCCGACCCACGCCAGGCCTTTGCCTCGGCGGCGCAGCTCATGGGCGCGGGCGCGCAGATGGTCAAGCTCGAGGGCGGTGGCGAGATGGTGCGCACGGTGCGCTTCCTGGTCGACCGCGGTATCCCCGTGTGCGCCCATTTGGGGCTGACGCCGCAGCGCGTGCATGCGCTGGGTGGTTTTCGGGTGCAGGGCCGCAATGACGCGGGTGCGGCGCTGCTGCGCGCCGACGCCGCCGCCATGGCCGAGGCCGGTGCGGCCATGCTGGTGCTGGAGCTGGTGCCGTCGACGCTGGCGCGCGAGATCACGCTGGCCCATCCGGCCATGCTGAGCATCGGCATCGGCGCTGGCGCGGGCACCGCCGGTCAGGTGCTGGTGCTGCACGACCTGCTGGGCCTGGGCGCCGGCAAGCGGCCGCGCTTCGTGCGCGATTTCACCCGTGACCCCGACGCCGCTGGCGCCACGCTGGGTATCGCCGAGGCGGTGCGCCGCTACGTGGCCGACGTCAAGGCCGGGCGCTTCCCGGACGAGGCCGTGCACGGCTTCTGACGGCGGCGCCTGCCGCTTTCAGGCCTCGACGAGCTCGAAACTGGTGCTGATCTCGGCCGTCTTGGCCAGCATGATGCTGGCCGAGCAGTAGCGCTCGTGCGACAGCGCGATGGCGCGTTCCACCGCCGCCGCCGGCAGCTGGCGCCCGCTGACCACGAAGTGCATGCTGATGCGCGTGAACACCTTGGGATCGGTGGCGGCACGCTCGGCCTGCACCTTGACCTGGCAGCCGCGCACGTCGTGGCGGCCGCGCTTGAGGATCAGCACCACGTCGTAGGCGGTGCAGCCGCCGGTGCCGGCCAGCACGGTTTCCATGGGCCGTGGCGCCAGGTTGCGGCCGCCGCCGTCGGGCGCGCCGTCCATGGTGAGGAAGTGGCCGCTGCCGGTCTCGGCGACGAAGCCCATGCCGCTGGCGGGCATCCAGTTGATGGTGCATTCCATGGTGCGTTGATTGCCTTCGCAAGGTGTTGTGATGCCAGCACGCGCGGTGCGGCGTGAAATTCGAGAGCCCTCACTACCGCCGCCGGTGCAAAAGCATATTGCACTGCAGCATAGCGGTGATAGACTGCCTGTCAGGGTGTTGCAGCGAAGCGCGCGACACCCGCCGATTGTCTCCTCCACCTCCTTCAATGGTGGATTAAGCCCGGAGCTTGCAAGAGCTCCGGGCTCTTTTCTTTCCCGTCGCCCGCGCAGGGGCTTGGCCGTATCATCCGCCGCCCTGCCCGGGCCGCCAACGCCCGCCGCCACGATGTCTGCTGCCTCTTCCCGCCCCCCCGCCGCTGTCACGCAGCCCCCGGTCCAGGCCGTGTCGCCCAAGGGCCAGCGCATCGCCGCCGAATACCTCAAGCGCATCCTCACCGCGCGCGTGTACGACGTGGCGCTCGAGACCGCGCTCCAGCCCGCGCGCAACCTGTCGCGGCGCATCGCCAACCACGTGCTCCTCAAGCGCGAGGACCAGCAGCCGGTGTTCAGCTTCAAGCTGCGCGGCGCCTACAACAAGATGGCCGGCCTGTCGCCCGAGGCACTGGCGCGCGGCGTCATCTGCGCTTCGGCCGGCAACCACGCCCAGGGCGTGGCGCTGTCGGCCAAGCGCCTGGGCTGCCGCGCCGTCATCGTCATGCCGGTGACCACGCCGCGCCTGAAGATCGACGCGGTGCAGGCCCTGGGCGGCGAGGTCGTGCTGCAGGGCGACAGCTACTCCGACGCCTACACCCATGCGGTGCAGCTGCAGCAGGACCAGGGCCTGAGCTTCGTCCACCCCTTCGACGACCCCGAGGTCATCGCCGGACAGGGCACGGTGGCGATGGAAATCCTGCGCCAGCACCAGGGCCCCATCGACGCCGTGTTCGTGGCCATCGGCGGCGGCGGGCTGATCTCGGGCGTGGCCGCCTACATCAAGGCGGTGCGGCCCGAGGTGCGCGTGATCGGCGTGCAGACCGCCGATTCCGACGCCATGCGGCGCTCGGTGCTGGCCGGCAAGCGCGTGACGCTGGCCGACGTCGGTCTGTTTTCCGACGGTACGGCGGTCAAGCTGGTGGGCGAAGAGACCTTCCGCATCACGCGCACCCTGGTCGACGACTACGTGGTGGTCGACACCGACGCCGTGTGCGCCGCCATCAAGGACGTGTTCCAGGACACGCGCAGCATCCTCGAGCCCGCCGGCGCCCTGGGCGTGGCGGCCGTCAAGCAGTACGTGGCCACGCACAAGCTCAAGGGCCAGACCTTCGTCGCCATCACCTGCGGCGCCAACATGAACTTCGACCGCCTGCGCTTCGTGGCCGAGCGTGCCGAGTTCGGCGAGCAACGCGAGGCCTTGTTCGCCGTCACCATCCCCGAGGAACGCGGCTCGTTCCGGCGATTCTGCGAGACCATCGGCCCGCGCTCGGTGACCGAGTTCAACTACCGCATCTCCGACCAGCGCGTGGCGCATGTCTTCGTGGGCCTGAGCATCCAGCGCCGCGACGAGGCCGAGCGCATCGAGCGCCATTTCGTGAAGCAGGGTTTCGCCAACGTCAACCTCACCGACGACGAACTGGCCAAGGAACACGTGCGCCACATGGTCGGCGGGCGCAGTGAACTGGCGCGCGACGAAAGACTGTTCCGCTTCGAGTTCCCCGAGCGGCCGGGCGCGCTGATGCGTTTTCTGGCGGCCATGCACCCGGGTTGGAACATCAGCCTGTTTCACTACCGCAACCAGGGCGCCGACTACGGCCGCATCCTGGTGGGCATCCAGGTGCCGGCGGGCGAAGAGGCCGCTTTCGACGACTTTCTGCGCACGCTGGCCTACCCGTGTGTCGAGGAGACGGACAATCCCGTGTACGGGTTGTTCCTGCGCTGAGCCGGTCTGGCTAGACTCGGGCCCATGCCCGACCACCGCTCGCTCGTCTCGCCCACCGCCAATTCGCTGCTCGAGAAGGCGCTGCGTGACAAGCTGCAGCGCCGCAAAGAGACCGGCGGCAGCCTGGGCGAACTCGAACCCCTGGCCATACGCCTGGGGCTGATGCAGAACACGCTCAAGCCGCGCCTGCGCGCGCCGCAACTGCTGGTGTTTGCCGCCGACCACGGCCTGGCGGTCGAGGGCATCCGTCCGACTCCCAGCCAGGGCGGACGCTCCACCGTCGAGACCGTGCGCATGCTGCTGGCGCAAGAGCTGCCGGTGGCGGCCTTCGCGCGCACCCAGCACATCGACCTGCGCGTGGTCGACTGCGGCATGGCCGAGAACCTGGCGCCGCACGACCGGTTGATGATGCGCAAGATCGCCCACAGCACCCGCAACGTGCGCAGCACCATGGCCATGTCGCTGGAGCAGGCCCATGCCGGCATGCGCGCCGGCATCGAGATCGGCAAGAAGCTGCGCGGCAACACCACGCTGCTGGCCGGCGTGGGCGTGGGCTCGCACGAAAGCGCGGCGCTGGTGTTGTCGCGCCTGACGCAAAGTCCGCTCGAAGACCTGATCGAGGGCGGCCCCGGCATGGATACGGCCGAACTGGCGCGCCAGATGGCAGTGTTCACGGCGTCGCAGGCGCGCCACCAGGGCGCGAAAGAGGCCATCGAGGTGCTGGCCGCCTTCGGCGGCTTCGAGGTCGCGGTGATGACCGGCGTCATCCTCATGGCCGCCAGCGTGCGCAACCTGCTGGTCATCGACGGCATGGCCGCCTGCGCCGCGCTGATGGTGGCGTCGCGCGTGGCCACGCCGGTCACCGACTACTGCATGTTCTGCCGCAGCCACAGCCACCCGGGGTTGACCCAGGCGCTCAGGCTGTTCCGCGCCGGCGCACTGCTCGAGCTGGGCCTGGAAAGCACCGACGGCACCGGCGCCACGCTGGCCTGGCCGCTGGTCAAGAGCGCGGTGGCCCTGCTGGCCGAGCCGGCGGCGGCCGCCGCCGACGCGGCCGCGGCGCCGGTCGAAGAGGCCGCGGGCGAACCCGAGCCCTTTGCCCCGCCCACGCTGGAACCTTCGCCTTTCGGCCAGGCGCTGTACTGATCAGCGCAGGGTCGCGCCCGGCGTCATCTCGTCCGGATCGGTGGGTACCTGCGGCGTGGCCAGCGGTGTGGGCGAGCCCGGCACCTGCTGCTGCTGCACCGCGGGCGACTGCTGCGGCAGGCGCTGCCCCGCGCGCCGGGTCGCGCGCCCGGGGCTGGCCTCGACCGGCA
>JALHPY010000156.1 GCA_022842305.1 Rubrivivax sp. | reverse complement strand
TCTTCGGCGGGGTGTTGCGGGCAGCCGGCCATCAGGTCACCGCATGGCGCTGGTTGAACTCGGGGCGGCGCCATTCGCCGCTGTCCAGCACCCGGCGCAGATGCTCGGCCGCGTCCCAGGCGTCGACGAAGCGCAGGTACAGCGGGGTTAAGCCGAAGCGCAGGATGTCCGGCGAGCGGAAGTCACCGATCACGCCGCGCGCAATCAGGGCCTGCACCACCGGGTACGCGATCTCCGGATGCGACAGGCAGACCTGGCTGCCGCGGCGCGCGTCGTCTTGCGGCGACACCAGCGCCAGGCTCGGACAAGTGGCTTGCACGCGCTCGGCGAACAGCCTGGTGAGCGCCAGCGACTTGGCGCGCAGCGCGGCCATGCCGCCCAGCGGTTCGGCCGCCAGCACGGTGTCGACGCCGCATTCCAGCGCCGCCAGCGACAGCACGGCCGGCGTGCCGCACAGGTAGCGCGCGATGCCCGCGGCCGGCCGGTAGCCGGGCGTGAACTCGAAGGGCGCGGCATGCCCCATCCAGCCCGCCAGCGGCTGCCAGAAGCGCTCGGCATGGCGCGGGTGCACCCACACGAAGGCCGGCGCGCCCGGCCCGCCGTTGAGGTACTTGTAGCCGCAGCCCACGGCGAAGTCGGCACCGTCGCGCTTCAGGTCCACCGGCACGGCACCGGCGCTGTGCGCCAGATCCCACAGCGCCAGCGCGCCGGCCGCGTGCGCGGCTTGCGACAGCGCCGCCATGTCGTGCATGCGGCCGCTGCGGTAGTTGACGTGGGTGAGCATGAGCACGGCCACGCGCTCGTCCAGCAGGGCAGGGATGTCATCAGCCTCGGCCAGCACCAGTTCCAGGCCGCGCTGGCGCGCCAGGGCTTCGGCGATGTACAGGTCGGTGGGGAAGTTGCTGCGCTCGCTGACGATGCGCCGGCGCTGTGGCGCGTCGGCCGCAGCCATGTCCAGCGCCGCGCTCAGCACCTTGAAGAGGTTGACGCTGGTCGAATCGGCCACAACCAGCTCACCCGCACCCGCGCCCACCAGGCGCGCGATCTTGTCGCCGATGCGCTGCGGCAGCTCCATCCAGCCGGCGCTGTTCCAGCTGCGGATCAGGTCGGTACCCCATTCCTGCTGCACCACGGCCTGCACGCGTGCCGCCGTGGCGCGCGGCAGCACGCCCAGCGAGTTGCCGTCCAGGTAGATCACGCCCGGCGGCAGGCTGAACTGCGCGCGCATCGGCGCCAGCGCGTCGGCGGCGTCCAGCGCCAGGGCCTGGTCTCGGGTCATCGCGGCTCCTTGTGGATCAGGGCAGGGCGCGCAGGATGGCGCGCACTGGCGAGGCGTCGGCCTGCACCAGGCGCAGCGGCAGGGCGATGAGCTCGTAGTCGCCCTCGGGCACCTCGTCCAGCAGCAGGTTCTCGAGCACGCGCAGGCCGCGGCGGCGCAGCACCTGGTGGCTGGGCAGATCCTTGCTTTCCGCCGGGTCGATGCTGGCGGTGTCTATGCCCACCAGCAGCACGCCCAGGTCGGCCAGGCGCTCCAGGGTGTCGGGCGCAAAGGCCGTCAGCGCGGGGTCGAAGACCTGCGGCGCTTGGGCATAGGTGCGCACCAGCAGGCGCGGCGGCAACTCGTGCAGCGCGTGCGCCAGGTGCGCCCAGGTGATGAGCGGCGCCACGCCCAGGGCGTGCACCACGCGGCAGCGGCCCAGGTAGGGCGCCAGCGGTACATCGCCGATGGACGCGCCGTCATCGGCGTAGTGCAGCGGCGCGTCGGCGTGCGCGCCAGTGTGCGGACTGAGCGTGAGCGTGCTCACGTTCACCGGGCAGCCGGGCGCGATGCGCGCCACCCAGCGGCTGGCAAAGGGCGTGTCGCCGGGGAACACCGGCACACCCGTGCGCAGCGGTGGCGAGATATCCCAGATGCGGCGCGGCGCGTCTTGCATGGCTGCCATGATAGCGTCGATCGCTTGATTAGTTGACATCTAAAGCATTCGACAAGGCCCTGACATGCGCTTCACCGCCCGGCGCCGCGTGCGCTTCTCTGACTGCGACCCCGCCGGCATCGTGTTCTTTCCGCAGTACCTGGCGATGCTCAATGGCGTGGTCGAGCAGTGGTTCGACGAAGGCCTGGGCCTGCCCTACGCGCCGCTGATCGCGGCGCGCCGCATCGGCCTGCCCACGGTAAGGCTGGAAGTCGACTTCACCGCCATCAGCCGCCACGGCGACGACATCGAGTGGAGCCTGGCGCTGGAGCGCCTGGGCCACAGCGCCATGACGCTGGCGTGGCAGGTGCACGGTGGCACGCAACTGCGCCTGCGCTCGCGTCAGGTGCTGGTGTGCACGTCGCTGGACACGCACCGGCCGCAGGCACTGCCACACGACATCCGCGACGCGATGGCACGCTACCGCGTCGACCCCGGCTGAGCGTCAGCGGCGCGTCATCGCGGATGGGTTAATCTGCGGCCCCAAGCGCATGGAGGTGCTCACATGAAACCCGTTTCCGAACTGCTGAAGAAGCACCAAGGCACGCTCTGGCACGTGCGCCCCGATGAGTCGGTGTTTGCAGCACTCGAGCTGCTGGCCGGCCACGAGGTCGGCGCGCTCGTGGTCATGGAGGGCGGCAAGCTGGTGGGTGTGTTCTCCGAGCGCGACTACACGCGCAAGATCGCGCTGCAGGGGCGCAACTCCAAGGAAACCCAGGTCGCCGAGATCATGACGCGCAACGTCATCACGGTCACATCCGACACCCGCACGCGCGTGTGCATGGCGCTGATGAGCGAGAAGAAGATCCGCCACTTGCCGGTGGTGGACGGCAACACGGTCGTGGGCATGATCTCGATCCGCGACATCATGGACGACATCATCGCCGACCACGAGCACACCATCGCCCACCTCGAGAGCTACATCTCCAGCTGAGGCCGGCTAGCCGCCGGCCCCGGCGCTACAGCGCCAGCCGGCGCGACTGCATCAGCAGCAGGCCTTCGAAGATCAGGGTGTCCACGGTCTCGAAGTGCAGGTCGGTGATGGGCGTGAGCTTGCTGGTGGCCCCGCCCGTCATCAGCAGCAGCGGCTCTTGCCCGGTGCGCTGCACCAGGCGGCGGTGCTGGCGTTCGATGGCCCCGGCGATGGCGTTGGCGCCGCCGCTCATCAGCGCGTCGCTGGTGTTGGTGGGGAAATCCACCACGTCGCCGGTGGGCACCTTCAGGCCGGCCGTGCCTTGCTCCAGCGCGCGCAGCATCAGGCCGAAGCCGGGCAGGATCAGGCCGCCGATGAAGCGGCCTTCGGCGTCCAGCGCGTCCACCGTGACGGCCGTGCCCACCATCACCACCAGTGCCGGCCGCGGCGTGCCCGCTTGCTGCACGCGCGAACGTGCGCCGGCCAGCGCGGCCCAGCGGTCCGATCCCAGCCGGCTGGGGTGGTCGTAGCCGTTGCTCATACCGGCTTCATGCGCGGAGGGCACTATCCAGTGCGCATCGAGATCCCACAAGTCCATTTGTTCCTCTACCCGGCGGCGCACGGCGTCACCGGCGACCACGCAGCCCAGCATGCTGGACGGCGCGGGCAGGTGCTTCCATTCGCGTTCGGACAACTCGTCTATGGTTTCCAGGAAGACCGCCCCGTGCTGCAGCAGCACGGCGCCCGGGTGCGGCGCCGTGTACAGGGCCCACTTCAGGCGGGTGTTGCCGATGTCGAGGGCAAGAAAGCTCATGGTCGGGTCGCAGGTGGGAAGGCAGCCGGGGCCGCGGGCGCGCCAGACTATCAGCGGCGCACGCCATTCCCCGGGCGGTATTGTCGGGGATAACCATAGGGCCGCCCCGCGCAGGCCTGTGGAACGCTGCGCACCGCCTGCCGCCATGGCATGATCTGCGGTTGACGTTTACGTAAACGTCAAAGCATGTCGTTGACCCCGTCGCACCGAGAGCACCACCATGACCGACCTGTCCGCCGAATACGCCGCCCTGGCCGCCTACCGCCCCACGCACAAGGTGCGCTTCGTCACCGCGGCCAGCCTGTTCGACGGCCACGACGCGGCCATCAACATCATGCGGCGCATCCTGCAGGGCATGGGGGTCGAGGTCATCCACCTGGGCCACAACCGCTCGGTGGAAGAAGTGGTCACCGCGGCGCTGCAGGAAGACGCGCAGGGCATCGCGCTCAGCAGCTACCAGGGCGGCCACGTCGAGTACTTCAAATACATGGTCGACCTGTTGCGCCAGCGCGGCGGCGCGCACGTGCAGGTGTTCGGCGGCGGCGGCGGCGTCATCGTGCCGGCCGAGATCCGCGAGCTGCAGGCCTATGGCGTGGCGCGCATCTACAGCCCCGAGGACGGCCAGCGCATGGGCCTGGCCGGCATGATCGGCGAGATGGTGATGCGCTGCGACACCGACCTGTCGGTGCATGCACCGCAGAGCGTGACCGCGCTGCAGGGTCATACCGATGCCGCCTGGCGCGCGCTTTCCCAGGCCATCACGGCGCTGGAAAACGGCGGCGCCAGCGACGAGCTGCGCGCCGCGCTGGCCGCCTGCCCCAAGACCGCGCCGGTGCTGGGCATCACCGGCACCGGCGGTGCGGGCAAGAGCAGCCTCACCGACGAGTTGATCCGCCGCCTGCGCCTGGACCAGGGCGACGCGCTGCGCATCGCCGTGATCAGCATCGACCCCAGCCGGCGCAAGAGCGGCGGCGCGCTGCTGGGCGACCGCATCCGCATGAACGCGATATCACCCTGGAGCCAGGGCCCGCGCGTCTTCATGCGCAGCCTGGCCACGCGCGACTTCGGCAGCGAAGTGAGCCAGGCCCTGCCCGACGCGCTGCTGGCCTGCCAGGCCGCGGGCTTCGACCTGATCGTGGTCGAGACCAGTGGCATCGGCCAGGGTGACGCGGCCATCGTGCCGCTGGTGGACGTGCCCATGTACGTGATGACGCCCGAGTTCGGCGCCGCCAGCCAGCTCGAGAAGATCGACATGCTCGACTTCGCCGAGTTCGTGGCCATCAACAAGTTCGACCGCAAGGGCGCGGCCGACGCGCTGCGCGACGTGGCCAAGCAGGTGCAGCGCAACAAGGAAGCCTTCAAGACCGCGCCCGAGCAGATGCCGGTGTTCGGCACCATGGCCAGCCGCTTCAACGACGACGGCGTCACCGCGCTGTACCAGGCGCTGCGCCCGCGCCTGGCGGCGCTGGGCCTGAAGCTGGGCGAAGGCCGCCTGCCGGCCGTCAACACGCGCCACAGCACGCACCAGGTGCCCATCGTGCCGGGCGGGCGCGTGCGCTACCTGGCCGATATCGCCGACACCGTGCGCGGCTACAAGCGCCGTGCGCGCGAGCAGGCCTCTTTGGCGCGCGAGGTGCAGCAGCTGCAGGCCAGCGCGCGCATGCTGCAGGAAGACAACGCCGAGCGCGACGGTGCCCGCCAGACCGTGCTGCGCCTGGCCGAGGCGCGCAGCGCGCGCCAGGACCCGGCCGCCAGGAAGCTGCTGGCCATGTGGCCCGACATGCAGAAGGCCTATGCGGGTGACGAGTACGTGGTGAAGATCCGCGACAAGGAGATCCGCACCGCGCTCACGCACACCACGCTGTCGGGCAGCAAGATCCGCAAGGTGGCGCTGCCCGCTTACGAATGCCACGGTGAGCTGCTCAAGTGGCTGCTGCTGGACAACGTGCCGGGCAGCTTCCCGTACACCGCCGGCACCTTTGCCTTCAAGCGCGAGAACGAAGACCCGACGCGCATGTTCGCGGGTGAGGGCGACGCCTTCCGCACCAACCGCCGCTTCAAGCTGCTGAGCGAAGGCATGCCGGCCAAGCGCCTGAGCACGGCCTTCGACAGCGTCACCCTCTACGGCAACGACCCCGACCCGCGGCCCGACATCTTCGGCAAGGTGGGCAACAGCGGCGTGAGCATCGCCACCATCGACGACCTGAAGGTGCTGTACGGCGGCTTCGACCTCACGCACCCGGCCACGTCGGTCAGCATGACCATCAACGGCCCGGCGCCCAGCATCCTGGCGATGTTCATGAACGCGGCCATCGACCAGAACCTGGGCAAGTTCAAGGTGGACAACGAGCGCGAACCCACCGACGACGAAGCCGCCAAGATCCGCGCCTGGACCCTGGCCAACGTGCGCGGCACGGTGCAGGCCGACATCCTGAAGGAAGACCAGGGCCAGAACACCTGCATCTTCAGCACCGAGTTCAGCCTGAAGGTGATGGGCGACATCGCCGAATGGTTCGTGCACCACGACGTGCGCAACTTCTACAGCGTGTCGATCAGCGGCTACCACATCGCCGAGGCCGGGGCCAACCCGATCAGCCAGCTGGCCTTCACGCTGAGCAACGGCTTCACCTTCGTCGAGGCCTACCTGGCCCGCGGCATGCACATCGACGACTTCGCGCCCAACCTGAGCTTCTTCTTCAGCAACGGCATGGACCCCGAATACACCGTGCTGGGCCGCGTGGCGCGCCGCATCTGGGCCGTGGCCATGCGCGACCGCTATGGCGCGAATGAGCGCAGCCAGAAGCTGAAGTACCACATCCAGACCAGTGGCCGATCGCTGCACGCGCAGGAGATCCAGTTCAACGACATCCGCACCACGCTGCAGGCGCTGATCGCCATCTACGACAACTGCAACAGCCTGCACACCAACGCGTTCGACGAAGCCATCACCACGCCCACCGAAGACAGCGTGCGCCGCGCCATGGCGATACAGCTGATCATCAACCGCGAGTGGGGCCTGGCCAAGAACGAGAACCCCAACCAGGGCGCCTTCATCATCGACGAGCTGACCGAGCTGGTGGAAGAAGCGGTGCTGGCCGAGTTCGAGAAGATCGCCGAACGCGGCGGCGTGCTGGGCGCCATGGAAACCGGCTACCAGCGCAGCAAGATCCAGGAAGAGAGCATGCACTACGAGATGCTCAAGCACACCGGCGAGTACCCCATCGTGGGCGTCAACACCTTCCGCAGCGCGGCCGGCGACAAGCTGCCCGAGAGCATCGAACTGGCGCGCAGCACCGAAGAAGAAAAGCAGGGCCAGCTGCAGCGCCTGCGCGACTTCCAGGCCCGCCATGCGCACGAGGCGCCGGCCCAACTGGCACGGCTGCAGCAGGCAGTCATCAGCAACGGCAACGTGTTCGCGGTGCTGATGGATGCGGTGCGCTGCTGCAGCCTGGGGCAGATCACCAATGCGCTGTTCGAGGTGGGGGGGCAGTACCGGCGCAGCATGTAGGGCGGGCGACCCGGGTGCGTCCCGGGTGCGTCGCGGGTGCGTCGCGGACGGCCCGGCCGAACCTCTGCCGATTTTGATGCGTGATGTATGGTGCGTCACATCGCTGAAATGCGGAGTCATGCCGTGCGAACGACGCTTGCCATCGACGACGACATCCTGGCTGCCGCCCGGCACCTCGCGGAGCGCGAGCACAAGAGCATCGGCGAGGTGATCTCGACGCTTGCCCGCCAAGGCTTGACCCGTGATGCGCGAGGCAGCAAGACCGAGCGCAACGGGATACCGCTGCTGCCACGCAGCGGGGCGGCCGTGCCGGTCACGCTGGAGTTCGTCAATCAGTTGCGCGACGAACAGCCGTGACCCGCTACCTGCTGGATGTGAACCTGCTCATCGCGCTCATCGATCCGGCGCACGTCCAGCACGATCAGGTCCACCAGTGGTTCGGGCGCGTCGGGCACAAGGCGTTTGCCACCTGTCCCATCACCGAGACCGGCCTGCTGCGCATCGTCGGGCACCCCAGGTACCCCAATTCGCCCGGACCACCGAATGCGGTGGCAGGCGCCGTGGCGGCCATTCGCAGCTTGCCAGGGCACGCTTTCTGGCCCGACAGCATCAGCCTCGTCGACAGCAGCGGGGTCGACGCGGCGCTTCTGACGAGCCACGGCCGGGTGACCGACAGCTACCTGCTGGCGCTGGCCCGGCACAAGAAGGGACGGCTCGCGACCCTGGATCAGAAGCTGGCGACTGAAGTCGTTGCAGAGGGCAGAGCGGCGCTGGCATTGCTCTGACCGATACTTGCCGGCCACGATCATTACCAGAAGCCCCCGGAAAGACCCTCGCCCGGTCGGGCACCACGCGTACCAGGTAGGACGCGAAGCAGTAGTCGGGGCACGGATTGACAGCAGCCGTGCACCTGCCGAAGATGGGCTCATGGAAGAGCACGCCATCACTGTCGAGATGCCTGACCCCTTGCGCAGTTTCGTGGCCGAGCAGGTCCGTAGCGGCCCTTATGCCGACGAGGCGGAGTACCTGCGCGATCTCGTCCGACGCGACCGCGAGGCGCAGGCTTCGGTCAGACTGCGTGAGCTGATCGAAGAAGGTCTGGCCTCGGGGCCGGCGCGGGCGATGTCCGAGGCCGAATGGGCTGAACTCCGCCAGCGTGCCCTGCAGCCGCGCGTGTGAGGCCGGCCATCCTGCGGCCGCAGGCGGAAGTCGATCTTCTCGACGCGACGCGGTGGTACCTGACGCAGGGTGGCGAATCCCTTGCGGCGCGCTTCTTCGACTCGGCACGCGCGGCCTATGCCGTCATCGAGCGGCAGCCGGCCATCGGCTCGCCGCGGCTGGGGCTGTTGGCCGGTGTGGACGGCCTGCGCTCATGGCCCGTGACGAGCTTCCCCCATCGCTGGTGCTACTTCGAACGCCACGACCACCTCGACGTGGTGCGGCTGCTGGGTGAGCGGCAGGATGTCGCGGCGATACTGGCGGACCTGCGCGACTGACGCGACCCGCTGCACCCACCTTTCATGCCGCCCACCGGCTACAACGAGGCCGACACCCGCGCCAAGTTGATCGACCCCGCCCCGCACACGGCGGCCGCTGGAGCGCGCAACCCGGCTCCTACAATGCCCCCGTGAACGCCCCGCCCCCGCTGGCGCCGCCCGCTGCCGGCGCGCGCCGCATCCGCGAACTCCCCGATGAACTGATCAGCCAGATCGCCGCCGGCGAGGTGATAGACCGCCCGGCCGCGGCGGTGCGCGAGCTGGTGGACAACGCGCTGGACGCGGGCGCCACGCAGATCGTGCTGCGCCTGGCCGGCGGCGGGGTGCGCGGCATCATGGTCGAAGACGATGGCGCCGGCATCCCGCGCGAAGACCTGCCGCTGGCGCTGAAGCGCCACGCCACCAGCAAGATCGCATCGCTCGCCGACCTGGAAGCCGTGGGCACCATGGGCTTTCGCGGCGAGGCGCTGGCGGCCATCGCCAGCGTGGCCGAGCTGTCCATCACCAGCCGCACCGCGGCGGCGCCTCACGCCTGGCGGCTGCAGGCGCGCAGCGGCGAACTGGCCGCCGCGGCGCGCGGGCAGGGCACCACGGTGGAGGTGCAGGAGCTGTTCTTCAGCACACCCGCGCGGCGCAAGTTCCTCAAGAGCGACAGCACCGAACTGCAGCACGCGCTGGAGGCCGTGCGCCGCCACGCGCTGGCGCGGCCCGACGTCGGCTTTGCGGTGTGGCACGAGGGCCGGCTGGTGGCGCAATGGCGCGCTGCGGCCGCCGCACAGCGCTGGGCCGATGTGCTGGGAGCCGACTTCGTGGCCGGCAGCCGCGAGCTGCGCATCGAGCGTGGCCCGCTGCAGCTGATGGGCCGCGTGGGCCAGCCCGAGGCGGCGCGCGCGCGCGGTGACTTGCAATACCTCTTCGTCAACGGCCGCTTCGTGCGCGACCGGCTCGTCGCCCACGCCGTGCGCGCCGCGTACGAAGACCAGTTGCACGGCAGCCGCCAGCCGGCCTGGGCGCTGTTCCTGCACATCGCCGCCGAACTGGTGGACGTGAACGTGCACCCGGCCAAGGCCGAGGTGCGCTTCCGCGACGGCCGCGCCGTGCACCAGGCCGTGCAGCACGCGGTGCAGGACGCGCTGGCCACGACGCGGGCGCTGCTGGCCCCCACTGAGGCGCCGGCCGCAGGTCTGGAACAGCCCCAGCCCGCTTTGCCGCCCGCCTGGCAGCCGGCGCTGGACCTGACCGACCGCGCGCCCACGGCGCAGGAACAGCCCGCCCCCTGGATGCCCCCGGCCCCGGCCGGCGAGTGGCGCACGCCCCAGGGCAGCGGGGGCCTG